>NZ_CP013650.1:3440513-3753287 GCF_001466725.1 Lacimicrobium alkaliphilum | reverse complement strand
TATGGAACATCGATGGCAATTATCTGGAGCTTAATGACCGTTTATACCTGATTTATTCTCAGTGGCAGGGCGATGAACAACTGAATATTATCGCCGAAATGGATACGCCCTGGAGCCTTAAGCCGGGCACGCCCCATACCATACTCACCCGCCCCGAACTGGACTGGGAAATCAGTGGCCGTAAGGTCACCGAAGGGGCTGAGATTTTGCAGCGCAATGGCCGCACTTTTATGACCTACTCGGCCAGCTACTGCAATACCCCGGACTATAAGCTCGGCTTAATGGAGCTGGTAGGGGATGACCCCCTTAACCGCGAACACTGGAAAAAATATCCCGAACCGGTGTTTGAGCGCACCGATACCGTATTCGGCCCCGGCCATAACGGCTTTTTCGGTTCCCCCGATGGCAGTGAAGACTGGCTGGTTTACCATGGTAATGACTCGGTAGAGCATGGCTGTAGTGCTACCCGTTCATTGCGGGCACAGAAATTCAGCTGGAACGATGATGGCACGCCGGAATTCGGCAAGCCGGTTACCCCCGGCGTGGTGGTTGAGCCGCCATCCGGTGAAGATGGCCCGCTGATCACCCGTGTACAGGGGCAGCACTTTCAACTGGTAAACGGCACCAGCGACCTGTGCCTGGCCATTGCCGCCAACCCTGAAGATCACAAGGCGGTGCAGGCGCAGTGCAATGCTAATAACGGCCAGTGGGTGCTGGATCCTACCACTGAGGGCTACTACCGCCTGGCTAATGTGCATGACAGTAAGTTTCTTGAGGTGGCCCGGTGCAGCGAGGCCGATAATGCCCGCATTCGTCAGGCCGCCTGGCGCAATAACGCCTGCCAGGAGTGGGCGCTGGAAACCGGCGAAGACGGTCATACCCGCATTCTGAACCGTGCCAGCGGCAAACCACTGGCGGTAGCCGGTTGCTCTGCCAATGCCAATCAGGCCATTCTGCAGCAAAATGCTGACAGCGCCTGTCAGGACTGGCGCTTACAACCCATGGGTGAAGTGGTGCTGCTAAGCCGCCAGTCCGGTAAGACTCCGGCGGCAGAGGGTGACAGTATTGGTGCCAATATTCAGCAGGCTGCCTGGCAATATCAGGATAATCAGCGCTGGCTATTTACCCATACCGATACCGGCTATTTTCAGGTCAAACCCAAACATGCGGATAACCTCTGCATCGCCAGCGAAAACGATGCCATCGTACCCGGCGCTAACCTGCAACTATCAGATTGCGATGCCAAGACTGCTCAGTGGCGGCTTACGGCGGCCGACGGTGGCGGCATGCTGCTGGAAAACCGCTACAGCAAGCAGGTGATGGATCTGGCCAATTGCGGCCTGGCCGAAGGCACTAACTTTGCCCAGGGCCCCAAACTGGGTAATCAATGCCAGATATTCCATCTGAGACGACCCAATTAAAGGGCAGGCAGGTAAGAAAACGTAAAAGCGCTGTCCAGATGCCGGGGTTATTCTGGCCTGCTAAGGATAAGTTAAGCTGTTGCACATAAAACGGAGTGTTCTTATGACCGGAAAAAACTGGTATTTGCCTGCCTTGATGGCCATGGCCCTGATGGCCTGCAGCCAGCCGCAACAGCGCTCGGAGGAGGGCGGTATCGCCCATGCAAAAAGCCAGTACGCTCAGGACAATCTGTCAGAGGTGAGCGTGGTACACGACCCACAAATGGACGCCTTACTGCAATCCTATATCGACCACAACAAAGCCCCCGGCCTGGCGGCGATGGTGATTAAAGACGGCAGGGTGGTCTATGCCAACGCCCACGGCTGGAAAGATCCGGACAATAATATACCGGCGTCTCTGGATGACTATTACGTGTTGTTCTCGCAGACCAAAGCGGTGGTAACGGTGGCCTTTATGACTCTGGTTGAACAAGGGCTGGTGGCGATTGATGATCCCGTTGCCGACTACTTCCCCGGTATTCCCGACACCCTGGTCACGGGCAAAGATGAGGATGGCAATTATCTGACCGAGAAGGTGAGTACCCCCATGACCTTTGTGCATCTGATGAGCCATACCTCCGGGCTCGGTGCCAGGCTGGCAGGCGAGATGCGCAGTCAGAACCTTGAGGGAGATGCGCGGCCAATTGGCTTTTTCGGCGCACCTGAACCCGATTTTATTCCCCATGGACAGCACACCGGCGGCGGTGATATGCATGCCGCCTATCTGCGCGATGAAATGCAGGCACTGGCAGAGTATCCGCTGGGCTTCGAGCCGGGTGCTGACTGGGATTACCATATCAGCACCAATATGCTCGGTTACCTGATTGAGCGTATCTCCGGCATGCCGCTGCGCCAGTATGTGAAGCAAAGCGTGCTTGAGCCACTGGGCATGAAGGATACTGACTGGTATTTCAGCGCCGATAAACAAAATCGATTTATCAAAGCCTATAGCCTGGTGGACGGGGTATTAGAGCCGCGCCCGGATTATTACAGCCAGGGCGCGGTCAGCGAGCAGCAGACCTACGCAGAAGGGGCCATCGGCCTGAATGGCCCGATCACTGACTATGCCAAATTCTGCCTGATGCTGCTGAACCGCGGCGAATATAACGGCCAGCGCATTCTTAAAGCCGAAACCGTGGAAAGGATGACGCAAATCAACCGGCTGCCAACACCTAACTCAGGCGGCGAAGGCTTTGAATTTGGCCTCGGCTTCCGGCTGTTTAACGACAACAGCAAGCCGGTGGCGGCCATATCCAATTCAGCCTACGCCTGGGGCGGCATGATGGGCACCGAATACCTGATTGACCCACAGCATCAGATGGTCACCCTGTTCTACCTTAATATGTACGACCGCGAAGATCTGTACACGCCCTTTCTTAAACAGGTTTATAAGATGATCGACGGTGCGGAGTAGCGCCATTAAAGAGGACCGAGGATGTCTAAACACCTTATCGGGGACATCGCCGGGTTGCCCAGCGCAGACACGCTGTAAATACGTCCCTGTACGTAGGGCAAGAGCACCACTCTCCATTAGGCCGTCTGGTGCCCTTCTATCTCATCGATCATTTGTTCGATGCTGTATTGAGCATCGTTTTCAAAATCATCCTTTCGCTTCCAATAGAATCTGTCAGAGATAGGCCGGTTTGTCTTCCTATGCTGATAGATTTCATTTTGCACTTCTCGAAGTTTCGCAAGGGTGAGGTGTCGGTTTGTTGCATCCATCCATGTGGACTCCAACACTTCTTTCAATCGCGTTAGGGTCGTAATTGACTTCCTGTTATCTGTGATAAGTTTTAGCGAATAAATAAGGATGGGTATTAATGGGCAAACCGCTGTTAGAAGAAACGTTTGTAGTGATAAATCTTGGATAAGAGCAACTACTAGTACAAAGGTACACCAGCATACCAGTGAGATAAGAGTACGTTCATTAACTGTCTCGCGAATCGCTTTATCCCAATATAGGTTCATTCTCTGACACAACAGCACGCCCTTATTTTTGTCAACGTCAGCGACCTTTGGGTTGTACCAGTTGGTAAGATGTTCTCTTTTGTTACTATTAACTCTGTAAAATTTATTCTTGAGGCTATTTATAATCTCGTCATCTGGCTTGATTCCGGCCAGTGTTGTGTTCCAAGGCATACCAAAAACACTAGTATCAAATTGTTCTTGAATCTTAGCTGCCAATTCTTTTCCAGAATCAATTAATCTGTTGAATAGGAACAAATCTGCTAGCGCTATAAAAACGCAATAAATTGAAACGTATACACTTATATCCCGGTGCGAAATTCCGAGCATTCCAGTAATTATCTGACTCTTCAGCGCTAAGGCGAGCAACGCCAAGAAAATAGGAATCCAAACAGACATCAAAACCTGAATGAAGCCCAAACGCTTAACTTCAGAGTATTTCTGCCTAAATGCCGCGATCATATTGATAGATCTTTCTATATTTTGATTCCGATTAATGTCATTAGTCATGAGCCGTACTCCGGAAAGTCATCACCAAAAACTTGTCGCCACTTATTGATACTTGCTCTGTGATCACCATCGTTTTCTAAAGCTCTCGCCTCTCTTGCAAGTACTGCGTCAGCAGTTGCTTTAATAGAGATCTTGATACGATCTTCGAAAGCAAGTTTGTCGTTCAAGTTTGTCTGAATACCCTTCGGGTCTGGAACGTTTGAGTAAATGTGTGTAGCGATATCGTCAAACACACCAGCCAATTCCATGTCTTGGTATTGAGAACAAGTGCCTTTGTTCTCGAAGTGATTGAGTACCATGCACTCAAGCAGATATGACCCCATCGATGGCATGGTAGGACGACGTTGCCAATATTTGACCAGCCTCAACACATTCAGCATGTTGCCAGAGCAGGTTGTGTTAATTTTTTTTACTCTGTCACGATCTTTTCGTGGGTCAGTTTTTTTCCAGTGACCATTGCCATCTGGAATGATGTAGAAGGTTCTACTCAGCGAGTCTTCAGAGGTGAAAAAGCAAGGCACGATGTCAAAAGCCCAGTCGTATGACTTTAAGTTCAGTACCGCAGCTTCCTGATTACGCTTAATAATGGCTGACTTGTACTGATCAATGCTAGATAACTTTCGGACGAACTCGTTGACTATACGTATTGAATTCAATGTGTTTGACGCGGCATGGCGATAGTTCTTATAGACATCACAGGAATCAGGCACGTTGATAGTGATCCTTCCGAAAGCATCTTCATCATAAGTGCATCCGTAACCCATAAGACAAATCATGATATCAATGTCGTCTAGTGGCCGTATTTTGGTTCGTCGTGCAAACGAACCAAAGTAAATGTGCTTGTCATTATATAGGGGCAAAAAGTCAGTAAAGGCGTTTATTTTGCTGGCCAACCAGTCTCGACTTGAACGTGCATTTTTTGTTCTATCAGGGTTGAGATTGACCGTATCTTTTTGAAAAGAATTGAATGCTGCTAATACCGATGTTGGCACGTTTGTTCCTTACTTCATTCTGTTATCCTTTACTAGACGTTTTCTTCCGTGCTTATCGCCCCAGCAGTTTATCTAGCAAGCCTTAATTGTGATTGTCTACCAACTTGGCCCACGTAGCGGTTAATTGTTTTTGGAGGCATGGGTTCAGGTTTTGAATTTTGCATACATCCGACAGGCCGCTTTCGCTCTCTTCAGATCTTCGCCAGTTCCGACTGGAAGATGCCAATTGCAGGCGGTCAGTGACGTTTCAATAAAAGGCACAAGTTAAAGTGTTTAGCTTTTTTGACCGGTATGCCTACTCCTAAGTATTACTCCGCAACCTAAGAGTAGGTTAAGTATCACTGAGTTAATTTTTACAGCCATTTTTGTCACATGTAATTTTTTGATGTGACTCAACCCAATGACTAGAGTGTTTCTTAGTATCCACACCACACCCAGTATGACCGCCCTTTGAACCAGAATGTACAACACCTGTTGGAGTATGTTTTACTGCCATTTTTAAAACCCTCATTGTGAACATTAAGTGTGTTCAAAAAATAAACACAAGACCAAGGTAACATCTACAAAATAACTGGTCAAATAAACAGTGTGTTTATTTACAGTGTATATGGCAGCTCAACAATGGGGCAAGCAATGGGGCAAGGGGTCACAATGGGGCAAGGGGTCAAGTCTTGCATTGTGCAAAACTTCCGCCAATCTTTACATGCGGCTCAGTCTCGCTCCGGCTATATTCCTGATTTTAATCTCATGGCAGCCACACTTTGGGTTGCTATGCAGCAAACAAGCATGGCTACTTTGCATCAGGCCGGTTTAACTTCACCATCCCCTGCAAAAAGTTACGCAGTAGCTGGTCACCACAGGGCCGGTAACTGCGATGGTCGGGCTTGCGGAACAGTGCCGTCAATTCAGCTTTCCCAATGGGGAAGTCCGCTGCGCGAAGGATATTCAGCATATCCTCCTGCTGATAATTCATGGCAATTTTGATTTTTCGCAATATATCGTTATTGCTCAAGATTTCACCTGCCTTAAGCGGGCGGGGTGTGACTCCATCCTGCCGGCCCCGGTTTTTGATGATTAACCCATCCAGAAAAAGTCCCAGTATTTTATCGCGGCAGGGCGTAAAGCCCGGCTCCTCTTCCCGGCGCATCATGCTCATCAGGTAGTTTTCTTCAAGCTCATAGTCCACCAGTTTAAACACAGCGATGGTGGCCTGATTGTCGAGACTTAAGGCAAAACGCAGGCGGCGTAATATATCGTTCTGAAGCATGGGCAGGTCCTGGTTGAATAAGCGAGGCAGACAGTATACCCAGCGGCGGGGGATAGCGGAAATAAAGCCAGCCTTGCACTACTTATATCATTGCGGCGTCAGGCCTTGCGCAGTGCAGGATTTGGTGCCATTTCCTGAATATGAGGTAATACAGTTTATGGTTGCCGCTGATGGGCAACCCCCGCAGGCAGATTCGGACGCGGGGGCAGAAAATACCGGCGCTAAAATTTTTCTGTGGCTTTTTCCCAGGCGTCGGTCAGCCGCTGATAGGCATCGGAAAAGCCTTCTTTCATCTCTTCCCAGGCCGGGTCTGAGCTGGTTTTCATACTGCCGTACCATTCGGCCAGCCTGAGCCGTTGCTCACGCAGCTTATCAAGGACCTCACGGCGCTCTTTACGGGTAGCGTCATCCAGGTCACTCCACTGCTTCTGCAGCCGGCGCTCAAGCTTATCAATGTGCTTGTCCAGTTTGGCCAGCGTATCAGCGGTTTCTTCTATGGCCTTGTCTTTTTGCTCGGCGGAATAGTCTTTAATCTGCTCGAGTAGCTGGCGGGACTCCTGCTGGATTTTGGCAACACCGGAATCGTTATCTTCTCCGGCCCAGACTTGTGCGGTGGTAGCCAGCATCAAAGCGGCCAGCATACTGATGGATTTATTCATATTCTCTCCTTTTATTCGCTTCCCTGACTGACTGCGTAATATGTCAGCCGTTGGGTTATATATGGGGGAATAGTGCGTGAAAACAAGCCGTACGCAATTTGAAGCCTTAGCCTGTTAATCTGCAGAGGGCCTTTTAAAGGCCAGCTCAAGTCTTAATGTCATTTCAGGGGTATTCGCATTAGATTACTGTGCAGCGACAAGATTGACTGTTTGCTTCGTTGGAGTAGGATCTTACTGAGAGCCAACTTGAATGGGATGAGATAGTGCCTGTCATAAGCCGCTTCTACGGGATACTGATCGCAATGTACTTCAATGATCATAACCCACCACATTTTCATGCCAAATACTCTGGTTATGAAGCGATTTTTGACTTCGAAGGAATATACTTGAGGGCGAGCTTCCTAACCGAGCGGTGAACTTTGTGAAAGAGTGGATCGCCCTGCATAAAGAGGAGCTGGATATCAATTGGAAGAAGGCCCGCTCAGGTCAACCTCTCGACTACATTGCCCCACTGGAGTAAAAACTATGTTACATATCAAATCCGCGAAATACATTGGTGATTTTCGGCTTTGGGTTGCATTTGACGATGGAACCTCTGGCGAAGTGGATCTGGAGGACAAGTTGGTTGGCCCGGTTTTCGAGCCATTGAAGGACAAGGCTGTATTTTCCAGGGTTTCAGTCGATCCTGAACTGGAGACAGTGGTCTGGCCTAATGGGGCAGATCTGGCACCAGAATTCTTAAAAGAACTGCACAACGATCAGATCCAGCCGATGCAAAAGGCGCACGGTTGATTTTTACTCCCGGCTCCATGGCAGCCACGACCCCGTTTCCGTCCAATTTAACTACGCGGGCCGCTTTCGATACTGTGGAGAACACCGTTACGGAACTCCAGGATTCGCAGCAGCCGGCCATCACCTAAGTCATAGAAATACCTGACCACATTGACATAGGCGTCATCAATTTTCACATAGCCGATATTTTCTTCAGAGTCGGGATCACCACAGCTTTTCTTAACCTCAAAAGTGGTGTCGCCCTCTCTCACCACCTTATTGTTGCAGGTGAATCCTTTAGCTGACGCTGTGGCGGAATAAAAGCAAATGCAGAGTATTGCAACTAACGCCAGTATTGCTTTATGTAACACCTTAATATCCTTGTATTTATTCTGTTACCGGTCATCCGGTTTACGATTGTTTGTTTTGCTGTTTGTATAACTTTACGTGAGGAATACAGAAAAGCCCAGCCAGGTGGCGCACAGGCGCGTATTACAATTCAGCCGGTTGAGGATTGGCCGGGCTGTAAGCATATAGCTGTTCGCTCTGATACGGGTGCCGGATCGTTTCACAATCCGGCAGCATAATATCCCAACGCTTACATATTACTGATAAGCAGTATCGCTTCATCAAACAGGCTGCGGTTGTCGATGGCCTGTTGGCGCTTTTGCTCCAGTGTCGGTTGATCAAACCACTGACCGCGCTTAATCACGGCATCAGGTCGGCTAAGTGCACTGAGATCCGTTATCGGATTAGTCAGGGTATACACCATATCCGCCGTAAACCCGGCCTGGATTTGCCCGGACTGGTTTTCCATAGCCAGTGCCCGGGCCGGATTGATGGTGGCGGCGCGTAATACCTCATACACCGGTAATCCAGATGCGTGCAGTAGTGCCAGTTCTTCGTGCAGCGCCAGGCCATGGGGTGAGAGCAACACTCCGGCATCGGAGCCGGCCAGAATGGGTACCCCGGCTTTAAATAATTCTCCGGTGATGGTCATCAGATAGTTAAGGGTGCGCTGATTGTGTTCAGCCAGTTTTGCCGGTGCATCAAGCCAGCGCTGAACCTGATCGCGGCCGTCAAACCATGCTACCAGGGGGGAGATATAATCAGCCGGTAAGCGGGCGATAAAGTCATCCTTTTCGGTGCTGATCTGCGTCAGTTGCCGGTAAATATTCAGTGTTGGGGTAACAGGCACCCGCAACTCAGCCAGTTTGCTGGCAGTATTGGCCAGCTTTTCAGGGCTTTGATTGAAGCCCAAGGGCCCCTGAAAAATATCTTCAACATGCTCCAGTGACTGTAGCCCCCGAAGCACCGACCAGTCAGCATTGTTATCAACAGCAGGATTATCACCGGCAGGGTGAGGCCCGTGTTTGGTGACAGGGATATTCGCCTGAGCGGCAAATTCCCGTATCCAGCTAAAGGCCTCTGCACTGAGGCTGCCGTAAGTTTTAATCACATCAAAGCCATGTCTGGCTGCGGAAGCGACCGCTTCTTGTGCCTGCTCTTTTGTACCCACATAGGTGTGTAAAGAGGCACCCTGATAGCCGGATAAAATCGGACTGCTAACGGTTACTGTGCTGCCCCAGCGCTGCTGTGACGCCAGCTGTTGCTGCCAGCGCAGATGCTCCGGCACCCCGTTCATAATCCGCACGTGGGTAACACCATATGACAGGTTAATGGCAAAGGCAGCCGGATCCCAGGCATGCATATGCATATCCATCAGGCCCGGGGTCAGATAGCCATTGTTACCCTCTATCTGCTTTACTGCCGGTTCGATGGCAGCGTTTTCGGCCTCAATACGGGTGATTTGACTGCCCTGCACCCAAACCCGTTGATTGCTGACAACGCGTCTGGCTGCCACATCAACTACATTAATATGGCGGATCACGTAGGTGTCGGAATCTGAGGCGTTTGCCTGGCTATTGTGGCCCAGCAGCGCCAGTAGCAGAGTTAAAATGAGTAGTACAATTCTGATCGTTTTCATCTGGAATATCCCTGGTTAGTTGTTCCGGATAAGTTTGTCAGGAGCGGTGGGGTAATGCGTGCAGGATCCTGATTCTGACCGTTCAGGATCAGGATTTGAGTGAGGTTTTATACTGGCTTGGGGTTATACCCAGATGTTTTTTAAACGCCGTGTTAAAGCTGGACTTGGCATTGAAGCCCGCTTGCAGGGCCAGGGTCAGCAGGTTCTGTTGCGGATTTGCGGCGATGGCCTGCCTGACTTCCTCTATGCGCAGGCCGTTAATGTAATCATTAAAGTTAAGCCCGGTGCAGATATTCACTGCCCGCGAGATATCCCGGGTCTGCAGGCCACTGAGCTGGCTGAGTTGTGACAGGCTCAGGCGCGGCTGGCGGTACCAGTGCTGGGAGGCTAACTGCTCGCCAAGGGATTGAAAAATAACCTGGTACGCTTCGGTGTCAGCGGATGAGGCGGATTCAGGGGCGAGTTCAACTGGCGGCTCGCTGTGCAGAAACTGCACCTGACTAATGTATTGCACCGCCTGGTAAATCAGAATTGCGAACAACAGCAGGGTTATGGTGGTTCCCGCAGTTTGCCCGAGTAAGTTGGTTTGCATGCTGATATAAGGCTGCAGATTAAGGCGCAGTAAATCCAGCAGGCCGAGCAGGGTAAAGGCACCAATCAGCCAGGCCAGCCAGTTGAGCGACAGATCTTCTGCGTCTGATCGCCGGGCCTGCAATTGCTGATGAAAGCGTAAAATCAGGCGCACCGACAGTAGCGCATATAGCACTCTGGACAAAGTCCCGGCGGCAATCACCCACTGCGTATACTGGGTAAATGGCAGGGCCATCAACATGGGCAGAAAGTGCCCGGCCGACGCCAGTGTAGGGCCGGTACCGGTTAACTGGCGAATGGTCAGGTAAATGGCAGGCCCCACACCAAGCAGGAAAATCGGTGTGACCAGATAATATTGACGAAAGTTACCGACTTCTTCGAACAGGTTAAACAACATGGATACCGTTACCAGCCCGAGCAGTACCTGTAGCATCCGGTATTCACGCTGCCGCCAGATGAGCACCAGGCCAAATAAGGTCAGTGTCAGCAATCCAATCTGCAGGAAATTTACCGGATGTACAGTCATCTATGTGCTCTTTGTCGAAGCCGTTTGTTCAGTGCCATCTCGTCAACGCTTGTCATAACCAGTATTGACGCCTGACTAAACACCGAACTTTTTATCCCTTCACTGTTGCCGAAGGGATTAATAACCAGCCAGGCCGACAGCAAAAAGAGTCTTTTTAGCAGCAAATTTCTGAAGCTGTAAACCTTTTCTGCTTTTTCTGCGACCAATCAGGTTCAAGCTTATTAAAATGACAAGAATAATGGCCAGAGTTTTACTGATTGTGTCGCTGCTACTCACATCTTCCGGCGTCTTTGCTGAACCAATAACCATCCATTCACTGAATGGTAAAAGCATAAGTTTACCGGTACTCACCCGTATCCTGAATGAGCAGGTGAGTGCAGAGGATGTGCCCGCCATTTCTTTTGCTCTTATCAGTGACCGGCAGGTGATTTTTAGTTATGCCACTGGTGTTAGCAATACTGAAACCGGCGAGCCGGTCAATGATCAATCCATATTCGAAGCGGCATCGTTGAGCAAACCCGTGTTTGCTTATTCGGTGCTGCGGTTCGCCGAACAGGGGCTGATTGATCTGGATAAGCCGCTGTATCAATATCTTCCCTTTGCGGAACTCGAAGCACGGGATACCCGATACCACAGTGTAACCGCCAGAATGGTATTGTCACATACCACGGGCTTTCCTAACTGGCGCTGGTTTGACCCGGCTCCAGAGGCATTGAATCTGCAGCGTGGAACCATGTATCAGAAGAAGCCGCCGGGAGAGTTTTCCTATTCGGGGGAGGCCTATCACTATCTGGCAAGGGTAATGATGAGATTAACCCAAACCTCAGAGGTCAGCTTTGAAGAAAAGCTGCTTGAGCATACTCAGCCTATGCAGGCTTTACCATTTTACTGGACATGGGAGCCGAGTCTTGCTGTGCACAAGGTGTCTGGTCATAAAGACGGCAAGCCAACAGGAACAGAATGGCCGATGTCGTATCCGGATGATACGCCGGATAAAATCGGTGTTGCCGGCAGATTGCATACTAATGCACGTGCTTACGCCAGCTTTCTGGCCGGTTTGTTTTCTGGTCACTACCTGTCGCCGCACTCTTTGTTGAGTATGCTGACACCGCAGTCGCAGGTGCCGCCGGATAGCTACGACTATACAGAAAACCACCTTGTAGCCTGGGGACTGGGAGTCGGGCTGGGTGCATCAGCATACGGTGCGCGATTTTTTCACGGTGGCAACAATGGTGACTTTCAGTCCGGATTTAGCGTTTACGGGCAAGGCGACATCGGCATGGTGTTTTTCACCAACGGCAATGCCGGAGAGAGACTACATAAAAAGCTGGAAGAGGTTCTGATTAACGGCACGCTCTGAACAATTGGTTTGGGATAATTATGTTATCCCAAACACCGAGTCGACCATTGCGGTATCAAAGTATTCCTTTACCTCTTTGATTTTGCCTTGTTCGATTCGGATGACCTGGAAGTAAGTATTGTTACAGGTAACGCCGTCTAGTGTCTCTGCTGTACCGGTGGTTTGTGCAACCATCCGGTGGCCCTCCGCGGTCAGCTGTTCTATTTTTGAGGCAATCCCGGCTTTCAGTTGACTGAATCACGGCCCTAAAAGTTGTTCCGAGAGATTTTGCTTACCAAAAAAAGGAGCCGCAGCTCCCTTTTTATCAGACTCTTATTACAGCCCGGCGCTATTTAAGCTCTGCTACTACTACAGACTTAGCCGGTAAACTCAGGTTACTGAGTTTGGCGCTAAAGGCTTTGGGTTTGACCACCTCAGGCTGTGTAAAGCTGTTGTGGGCGTCCATTTTTTCAGCTGTGAGGATCTGGCCCACAGCCTGAGTGGCGCTGGCTCCGCTGAGGTTCAGCTCAATGGAAGCGGATTCTTTGGGGTCCAGATTGACCAGCGCCAGATACAGTTTGCCATCCTTACCTTTGGCCACCGAGGCGGTCACTGCGGGTACCGATTTGTCGCCCTCGCCGTAGTTGTCGGTCTGGATCTCAAATTCAATCGCCGTGGCATCCTGAAACACCTTATACATGCCGTACACATGGTAAGTGGGCGTGAGTACCATCTTCTCTTTGTCGGTGAGGATCATGGCCTGCAGCACGTTGACCATCTGGGCAATATTGGTCATATGCACCCGCTTTGCATGCTCGTGGAAGATATTAAAGTTGACCGCAGTGACGACCGCATCACGCAGGCTGTTCTGCTGGTACAAAAAGCCGGGCTCGCGGCCAGGTTCGGCGTCGTACCAGGTACCCCATTCATCCACATACAGGCCCAGCTCGCCGTCAGGGTCGTTTTCATCCAATACTGCGACATTGGCGCGGATGTACTCATCCATCCTGTAGGTGCGCTCCATGGTGGCCAGCCACATGCTTTCATCAAAGCCCAGAGCCGCGCCTTTTTTCTGCCAGTCGCTGGTGGGCAGGGTGTAGAAATGGTAGCTGATGCCGTCCATATCCCGGTCAATATTGGCGCTGAGTACATCGGTCCATTCGGTGTCATCGGTGTGACCACCGCTGCCCACCAGTTTAGGGCGTTTGCCGGGCGGGGTTTTAAGGAAGGTGGCATATTGGCGGTACAAGTCCACATAGTACTGCGGGCGCATATGGCCGCCACACCCCCAGGATTCGTTACCGATGCCGAAATAAGCGATGTCGAAAGGTTCGTCACGACCGTTTTCACGCCGCTCATTGGCCAGGGTGGAGTTTTTATCGGAGGTCATGTACTCCATCCACTCTGCCATCTCGCGCACGCTGCCACTGCCCAAATTGCCGTTCACATAAGCATCAGCACCGAGTAACTCAACAAACTCGAAGAACTCATGGGTACCGAAGGCATTAGTTTCTTCCACGCCGCCCCAGTGGGTATTCACTTTAACGGGCCGCTCGTCGCGCGGGCCGATGCCATCACGCCAGTGATACTCATCGGCAAAACAGCCGCCGGGCCAGCGTACCAGAGGTACCTGAATATCACGCAGGGCATTCAGAACGTCGTTGCGAAAGCCATTGGTATTGGCAATCTCAGAATCTTTTCCTACCCATACACCTTCATAAATACCGCGGCCCAGATGTTCGGCAAACTGACCATAGATATCTTTGTTGATCACTGCGCCAGTCTGGCCGGCATGGATGTCTATCTGCACTTCATGGGGCGCAGCATTGATCGCCGTGGCACCGAGCATGCCAATGATCAAAAGGGGAAACCTGAAACGTTGCATAGTGCTCTCCTGTGTCGAATTACTTTGTCAGGCCATTTTCAGCCACAAGGCTTGGCGCCCGTGACATCTGTAAACCCTGGCCAACAATCTGATAACTAGGTTCAGTAAACCAGTGATAGTGCCTGTAAGTGCTACAGGATGGGTAGCGACTTACCAAAAATCACAACGCCACCACCGGTTTCCTTAAAAAAATGCCGGCCATGAGGCCGGCAATCTGTTTAACACAACCGCCGGTCTAAGGCTGGCTGCTCAGATAAAGCTGCTGCACTTCATCGGCGGTGATGGCTTCTGCGTAGAAGCGTACTTCATCCAGCAGTCCCTGGTAGGGGGTATCCCAGAAGTTGACACCCAGACCGAACTCATTGCCAGGTGAGGCAAATACATCGGGGAAGCCGTTGCCGCTGAATACCTGTTGGCCGTTGAGGAATATCTGCAGGGCGCCGTTATTCGCCACCACGGCAATATGCGACCAACTGCCCACAGGGATCTGTGTACCCATTCCCGCGTCGTACCAGTTGGTACCTGACCACAACATGGTATCGCCATTAACGGCCGGCACCCCATTGGGCACCAGGCTGACCCAGCTGTCCGGTGAGGCGGCAGCGAACAAGGCCGGGGTAAATTGCGTCAGCTGACTGGGGTTCAGCCACAGGGCAAAGCTATACTGGCTGCCGATAATAAGGTTATCCGGCAGCTTCACGCCTGAGTTGCCATCCAGTTGTAATGCAGAGCCGGTTACGCCAGGTGTAAAACTGAGGTTGCCACCGGCTTGATCCAGCCTCGGGCCGGTGCTCTGACCGGGAGCAAAGTTACCGCCCGCTTCACTCAGATCATTAACATCAAAGTTAAACTCTGCCACCGGTGCCGGTGGTGCCAGTGAACGCACTGTTACCTGAAACTCACGGCTGGCCTGGAAACCATCCAGAGTCAGCGTGGCAGTGAGGGTAACGATGGCATCCTGCTCATGAGAGGCAGGGCGGTTTACTTCGCCGCTGGCACTGAGTACAGCCGGATTGGAAGACTGCCACTCAATCACCGAGGCATAAGCACCGGTTTGCGGCAGACTCAGATCCTGGCGAACAGAGTCCAGCTCGCCCAGATCCAGTAAACTTACCGCCGATTGCAGCAATTGGTCTGTGGGTAGGCGGTCTATATCCAGGGCGCGGATTTCTTCTGCACTGAGCGCACCTTCATACAGACTCAGCTCGTCAATCAAGCCATTAAAGGGAATATCCCAGTAATTAACACCTAATGTGAACACTGCAGACTGGCCACTGAACAGGTCGGCAAAGTTATTGCCACTGAACTTCTGCTCACCATCGATGTAGACACGGATATTGCCGTTGTCTACTGCGAAGGCTACATGGCTCCAGCTGTCGGCAGGGATTTGCTCACCTGTTGTTGCGTCGTACCAGACCTGGCTGCCGCTCCACAGCATGGTATTGCCGTCCCAGCTCCAGGGCACCAGTGACAACCAGTTTTCCGGTGTAGCGGCACCGAAAAAGGCCGGTGTGAACTGGGTAAGCTGAGTGGGATTCAGCCACAGTGACACGGTATAGGCGTTGTTGTCGATCAGTCCGTCGGGTAAGCGCACACCGCTGCTGCCGTTCAGCCACAGCGCATCGCCAAACTGGCCGGATGCGTAGTCAATCTGCCCGTCGGTGGTGTCCGGTGTGGTACCGGTAACACTGCCATCGGCCTGATAACCTGCATTATCGCTCAGATCCTGCTCGAAGCTATAGCGGGCGATACGGTTAAAGGGCTTTCTGGCTTCAACGGTAACGGTGAACTCCTTTGTCAGCAACTGGCCATCCAGCTCAACCGTTGCACTCAAGGTCACGGTAGCATCGGGCTCGCCGGTATTGGGGCGGGTGACGCGACCATCTGTGCTGATCACATCAGTATTGTCAGATTGCCAGGTAATGCTGGCTCCGCGGCTGCCGAGTGTCGGCAGTTCCAGGTCGCTGATACTGGCCTCGGGCAGTGTCAGGCTGCTGCCGATATTGCTTAAAGTTTCTTGTGTATCAGCGGGTGGCAGACGACTGCCCCAGACTGACTGCCCGTCTGTGTCTATGGCACTGAAACTGGGCACCAGTTGCTGAATGTTGTCGTTCCATTGCCACAGCAGCACACCATCGAAGCTGCCGAGGCCATCAATATTCAGGACAAGCTCGTTGTCATGGCCCAGCACATAGCTGCCACTGAAATCGCCACCAATCTGACCTTCTGCTTCCAGGGCCAGATAAGAAGACACTTTGGCTTCGCGGTTTATGTCTTTTTCATGGTTAATAAACTGGTACACACCCAGGGCATCGTTTTCGCTGACGACATTCTCACCTTCTATGGGCGCATAGCGATGCGGCGAGGCGACCAGCCAGCCATCGGCGTTTACAAAGAGCTCGTGAACACGGATCTGATGACCTTCGCCGCCCTCAGGGAAGCGGGTGTGGAAGATCACAAAATGGCGGCCGCTTTGTTCGTCATAGTAGGCAGAGTTATGCCCGGGCGCCATATAACCATGATCGGTGCCGGGATCGCCAGGCCGGGCTTTAAACAAGTGGCCACCCATCAGCTTGACGCCATAGGGTTCAATACTGCCCCAGCCGCCGGAGGCGCCAATCATATCCAGACCCTGAGCGTCCACAAAGGGGCCGTCGGGATTACGGGAGCGGGCAATACGCATGTTGTAGCCGTCATTCTGCTCGTAGCCACCAAAGGAGGTGAACAGATAATAGTAGTCAGACTCCGGGCTGTAGAGCATATAGGGGCCTTCGATGGCGCTATAGTATCCACCCATCAGCTTGGTGCCATAGCCCTGACCTTCGAGGGGGAAGCCCGATTGCGGATCCATCTCCATAATCCAGATACCACCGGAGTATGAGCCATACACCATCCACAGGCGCCCTTCCTTATCGAAGAACACGTCGGGGTCGATGGCATTGGGGTGAATATTGCCATTGTAAGGATTACCGTCGATACCGGGGTTTTCGTCACCCACATGACCGGAGCGCAGAATCAGACCCCGGTCCTGATAGGGTCCTTCGACATCATCAGATACCGCCACTCCCAGATAGGAACGGGAGGCATCGCATAATCCGGTGTCCGGTGAGGCGCAGTGATTGTAGTAAAAATAGTATTTGCCATCGGCCAGGCGAATCACATCGGCGGCCCATGAACCAATAGTGCCGCCACTCCAGGCGATGCCCTCGGCCGCTTCAGTGGCATAGGTATCAAACAGCGGGTTGTCATCGGTGACATCGGTGGCGATCAGCTCCCAGCTCATCAGGTCTTCGCTCCTGGCCACAGCCAGATGCGAGCCGAACACATAAAAGGTGCCGTTTTCATCCTGAACCACAGAAGGGTCATGGACGGTGGCGTTATTGTAAACCGGGGGTTCGCTGAGCTCTGGCATACTGCCGGAAGTCTCTTGTTGCAGCTCGGCGCTGTAACCAAAGCTGCCGCGACCATTGGCAAACCAGACTCTGATGATTTCACTGAGATCGGCCACCTCAAAGTAGGGGTGTCCCTGCTCATTGGTACCTGAAGCATTCGTAACTGTATGGGTGGACTGGGTAATGACCACCCGATAGGCCTCGCCCTCAAGGGGCTCATCACCACTGTGGATGCTGTTGTCGGTATAGTAGCCCTGACCGCGGACATAGACGCGGTTTTCCTGCTCTACAGTAGCGGATTCAACGGTTTGCCAGCCGGCAAAGGCGTTGCCACAAAATCCAAGGCTGGCTATGGCCAGCATCCGGGCAAGCCCGGGTAAGCTATATTTCTGAGTTAATTTACAGATCGAACCGTGCATGGTTCATCCTCCTGTCTGCAAAGGGGCCCTATACCGCTTAACTAGCGCTCCTGATTTAAGATGATTAGGGTGTTTAGTTACGCTTGCGTGTCAGCGCCAATGCACCCAGGCCAAACAACAACAGGGTTGCGGGTTCCGGAATGGTGCTGCTTTGCATAATGGACAGGCCACTGAAACTCAGGGAGTCACCGAGATTAAAGTCACCGTCCTGAACACCGAATTCGAGGCTGGCATTTACACCCGCCCAGGTGCTGATATCGAAGCTGCCACCAGATGAGAGGTCGAGGACGTCATTGGTTTGCAGATTGCGTAGCTGCGCGAAGGAAAAATCAAACAGCTCATCAGTAAGCTGGCTGCTGATATCCAGTGACAGCGTCAGGGACTGACCGGCATCCACAGTGTCTACGACAAAATCCTGAAACATGACAATGTTCCAGAACTCCTGATTACCCGATGCGGTGGTACTCAGACTGACCTCGTCACCGCTGAGGCTAAAGTTCTCGCTGAAATCAGCAAAAATATCGCCACTTAAGGTGGTGTCTGTGGCGGTATCCAGGTTATAGCTGGTGACTTCTGCCTGCCAGCCGCTGAAACCATCGCTGAAATCGGTATTCATCAGGCCGGCGCTGGCAAACTGACTATAGCCAAATGCCGACATCAGCAGTATTGCAGTGAGTGGGCGACGGGCACGAGGTGCCAGTCCGTTCGGATGTTTCATGTTGTTCTCCTGTGCGGTGAGGTGCCCAAAGGGCAATGTTAACCAATTGATATAATATTGTAATACAATAGTAGAATAGCAGAAGATTTAAAGGTGTAAATACCTTGTTAATGGTTTTGAGATAACTGACAGCAGACTTTTAAGCAGAGGGAAGGACAGGAGAGGTTGAAGTGGGCCGACAGGGCGTCGGCCCGGGATTATCTGAACACAGCGTCAGTATCTGATTCAGATACTGGTGTTTTACTGGACACCTTCAGTGGTCATAATCACCCGCTTGAGGGTACCGTCTTCGTTGTAATAAAGCCGGTCTATTGCTACCGAGCGGCGAAAACGACCGCCGCTGGGCTCGCCTTTACGGGCCGGTATGGCACCAGTGTGATAGATAAAGTAAGACTTTCCTTTAAACTCGATAATCGACTGGTGATTGGTTTCCGAGTTTCCGGCAATTTCGTTCAGAATTCCCTGGTACTCCCAGGGGCCATGAATACTCTCGCTCATGGCATAGCAGATCTTCTCGGGGAATTCGCAGGCGTAGGAAAGGTAGTAATACTTGCCCTTCTTATGAACCCACAGGGCTTCGGTGAAGTCAGGAATGTCTATCACCTTAATGGGGCCATCCAGCTCAATCATATTGTCTTTGAGTTTGGCGTATTTGGGTACCAGATTGCCAAAGAAAATGTAGGCATCGCCATTCTCTTCAATATAGATAGCCGGATCGATATCATCCCAGTCATTGTCGGTCTGAGAGGTCATATCATTGGTAATCAGGGCCTCACCGATGGCATCTTTAAAGGGGCCTGTGGGCGAGTCTGATACCGCTACCCCAACGGCAAACCCGGGCTTGGTGTCATCATGCCTGACCGTAGTATAGAAGTAGAACTTACCGTCTTTTTCTACCATATGGGATGCCCAGGCCTCGCCCTTGGCCCACTTAAAATCGGTCGCTTTCATGATCGGCCCATGCTCTGTCCAGTTCTTCATATCTTTGGAAGAGAACACCAGCCAGTCGTGCATTTCGAAAAACACATCATTATTGGGTGCTTCATCGTGGCCCGTATAAAGGTAGACAGTATCGTCGTGGACCAGTGCTGCCGGGTCCGCAGTAAATACGTGCTCGAACAGGGGGTTCTTGGCCAGAGCTGGCTGGCTGAACGATAAGGTGGCAGTGAGTGCCACCAGCAAGGACTTTTTCATGGTTTCACCTTTTTGGCTATCGGATGCTGAACAGGTCTATTCAAACACAGCATTTAAATAATATTGTATTATATAAAATCATGCCGGAAGTCCATTCGGTTGTAAAGACGCTGTTAAGCTAATCTTTCTGCATCGGCTTGAAATGTCCGCTTTATCCTTATTACTAGCCTGTCGCAGGGCTGCCAGCTGACCATTCTCTTATCAGCTTAGAAGATCGAAGAAGAATCGCAGCAAAAAATGTTTTCACTTTTTCTACTTGCGAGAATAATTATAATACAATAATATGATGATTAGATAACATTGTTTTTACATCTTGTTGCGCACCGACACCTGCACAGATGTGAAAAAAGCAAGCACGTCCAATGGCCTGGCTCGGCAAAGTCAGGGATACTGAAAATATAAACCGGAGAATGTAGCACATGTTTAAACCCACACACATAGCCAGTGCCGTAGTACTGGCACTCGCTACTGGCACCCTGAGTGCACAGGAAACCAATACTTCCGACGATGCTTCATCGGCTCAGCCTATTGAGGTGATAGAAGTATCAGGTATAAGAGCCAGTCTCAGCAAAGCGCTCAATGTTAAACGCTTTAGTAAAGAGGTGATCGATTCAATTGTTGCAGAAGATATCGGTAAGCTGCCGGATAACAATGTAGTTGAGTCATTGCAGCGGGTAGCCGGGGTACAGGTCACCGATCGTGCCGATGGCGAGACCAATGTGGTCACTATCAGGGGTCTGACGGATGTCAGCACCACGGTAAATGGCCGTACTATCTTTACTGCCTCAGGCAGGGCACTGGCATTAGCCGATATCCCGTCGACGCTGGTTTCGCAAATCGATGTGATCAAGAACCGATCAGCAAGCCAGTTTGAAAACGGCATTGCGGGTCAGATTGATGTACATACCTTCCGCCCCTTTGATTTTGACGGTGAGCGTTTCTCTGTTTCTGCCAAGGGAATCTATCTGGAAGAAGCCGAAAAGACTAATCCTGTTATCAGTGCTCTGGCCAGCAATCGCTGGCAGCTGGATGGCGGAGCAGAATTCGGTGCCTTGCTGAATGTGTCTTATGCTGAAACCCAGTATCGCAGCCAATCGGTCACACCAGGGGCCCAGGTTGTGTTTATGACCGAGAACCCGCCGGCTGGCTGGGTGCCTCTGGAACGGATTTTCAATGATGATGGCCGTGTTGCAGAAAGTCCTATCTGGACACCGGGGCTGGATCGTGGTCTGCCCACCGCGGCCGGCTCTACTATTGATATCAACGGTGAGGCTACAGAATACTATCTGTCACGTGACGCCATGTTTATGTCTGATTTTACCGGCAAACGTGAGCGCCCGGCGGCTAATCTTGCCTTACAGTACTCGCCCAACAGCCGTTCTGAATATACCTTCGAAGCCATGTATAACGGTTTTCGTAATGAAGGTTTTAACTCGCTCAATTTTGCCTTTGTGGACTGGTGGGGCTCTCTGGGTGAATTAGGCAACATTGCCGATACTTTTGAGCTGTATGAAGGTACCAATGTAATTAAAAACCGTACGGTGCGAAATCCTTTCACCTTCGGCAGCGGTGACTACTCAACCGGTAAGACAGATTCTTACATGTATGCCTTGGGTGGTGACTGGGAACTGAGCGATGCCCTGAGCCTGAAATCAGAACTGGTATATCAGAAAAGTGAGTTTGAATCTTCTTTTATCGCCATGCGTTCTAATGCGGTGCGCCATCAGGTGACGGCAGATTTCAGTAACAATCCCAGCATCGTCTTTGCTGACAATCCTGCGACACCGGATGTGGATGAAAGTGATCTCACCGATCTGACTCAGACTTCGATGGCGGAGATGTACGACAGCGGTGAGCGCAATGAAGGATCTGCCGTTACTTTCACTGCTGACGGTGAGTATCTGACCGAGTCCGGATTTTTCCAGAAGCTGAATTTTGGCGTGCGCTATGACGATCGTGACTCCACCGAATATATGCGAGAGCAAAACGCCGCCGGTTGTGATGCGGTGAACACCACAGGTGATCCGGCCAATTGTCAGTTTTCTACCTATGTGGGTGACGGGATCGCTCATATCAATGAGGATTTCCTTGATGGCGAAGCGGATGTGACACGCAGCTGGGCAGTGGCGAGCGGCCCTTACCTGATGCGGAATCGTGAACAATTCCTTGGCCTGTATGGTCTGGATTCAACGGATCCGCTACTTGAAGAGTTCAATGTCGAAGAACTGAACACAGCGGTGTATTTTACCGCAGATTTTGAAACCGAGATTGCTGGTAAGGTCCTTGATGGTCAGGTCGGTGCGCGCTATGTGCGGGTAAAAACCGATACCGAGTTTGTGGACCAGGTTGATCAGACCAGAACACAGGGCTCTACCACTACCAATGAGTTCTTACCGGCATTGGCGCTGCGTTATCATCTGAATGATGACTGGCTGTTGCGTTTTGCCTACGGTGAGACGCTGCGTATGCCCAATTTTGGCGATTTGAATCCGACCATTATGTATAACGATGATATTACCGGTATCGGTTATGGCACGGCGAATGGTGGTAATGTGGATCTGATGCCAACCACCTCAGCCAATCTGGATTTGTCTCTGGAATGGTACTTCGGTGAATCCAGTGCCACTTATCTGACGGTGTTCCAGCGTGATATTGAAGGACTGGTGATTCCTTTCCGCAATCAGATTACCCGTGATATCGAAGGTTACAACACGGATACCTTTATCCTGTCTCAACCTGATAATGCTTCCGATGGTGAACTCAGAGGGATTGAGTTTGGTATCAACTATTTCCCTGAAAATCTGCCAGGAGCCCTGGATGGCCTGGGTATTCAGGCGGCCTATACCTACCTGGATTCGGAGCAGACCATTCCTGAACTGGATAACCGCGGCGAGATTATCGGTACTGACACCACAGATGTGTTTGGTGTTTCTGACCGTTCTTATAACCTGACACTGGTCTATGACCGTGAAGAGTTTGATGCCCGTCTGGCCTATGTATGGCGCTCAGATTTCCTTAACAACAACGAGGCGGCGTCTTTCGCCAACCCGTTAGGAGTCTATCGTGACGAACAGCAGTCGCTGGACTTCCAGTTAAACTACAATGTTTCCGAGCAGCTGACGGTGTCATTTGATGCCACTAACCTCACCGGAGAAATGTACCAGAGTCGCTATGGCAACAGTGAGTTGCATACCTTTGGCAACTGGTTGATCAGCCGCAGCTTTGGCCTGGGAGTGCGGTACTCCTTCTGAATGTTGTAAGTTGATTAAAGGTGCAGACAGTTGCACCTGTTGTATCTGAGCAAGCCCTGCATTCTGGTTTTAAAAACCTGTGCGGGGCTTTTTACTTTTAGCCATATAGCTATGCAAATTGTTATCAGTCTGCCAGAGCCGATTGACTCTTCAGATTTGAACTGGAGTGAAACCGGAGTCGTTTGTCGCTGTTATAGCCGGAGCCCGTGCAGTCTGATTACGCCGTGCTGATATCATCTGCAGAAACCGGGATAAAACGGTTGTTATTTTAATAGTATGATAATAATATCTATAGTCATTAACCTGATGCGGTTGGTTTATTAACAAATCCCCTGGCGGCGTCATAGCCTGATGCATTCGCTGGGTGGCAACCTGAGGTATAGTGGCTGCACTATCTTAACTTTTTGTTAACCCGCACAACTGTCTGAGTGGAATCCCGTGTATGACAAGCTATAAATTATCGACCTTTGAAAAAGTCGGCTTTGGTGCCGGCGATATGGCCGTAAATGTGGTGATCTCGTCGATGATGCTGATCATCACCTTTTTCTACACTGACATCTTTGGTCTCAAACCTACCGATATGGCGCTGATGTTTCTTCTGGTGCGGGTAATGGATGCGGTGACCGATCCGTTGATGGGGCTGATCACCGACAAATACAAAAGTCGCTGGGGCCGCTACCGGCCGTATTTTCTGTTTCTTTCCGTGCCCTTCGGGCTGTCGGTGTTTCTGACTTTCAGTACGCCGGATGCCGATTATAATCTTAAGCTGGCCTGGGCCTATTCTACCTATATTTTTGTGACGCTGATGTTTACGGCGGTCACCATTCCCTATATTTCCCTTATTGGTGTGCTCACCGATGACCCCAAAGAGCGATTGTCGGCTAACGGCTACCGCCTGTTCTTCGCCAAAGTGGCAGCCTTTCTGGTCACCATTATTGTACCTATGCTCGCCAGCGCCGATTACTGGCAGGGCGACAAGGCACTGGGCTATCAGGTGGCTATGGGCCTGATGTCGGTGATGGCGGTGGCGCTGTTTTTATTTTGCTTCTTTGCCACCACTGAACGTCTTGAGCATCAGGTGGATAAAAAGCCCCTTAAAGAACAATTCAGTCTGTTGCTGAAAAACGACCAGTGGCTGGTGCTGTGTGGGGTATGCGTGCTGGGCACCATCGGCTATGTGGTGCGCGGCTCGGTGGCGCTGTATTACGCCAAGTATTACCTCGGCGGAGACGGTACCGTGCAATCCATGTTTCTCTCCACCGGTGTGGGCGCCGCCATACTGGCGATGGTGGCTTCGACCTGGATCACCAAAAAGTACTGCAAGGTCAAACTGTTCCGTTTCAGTCAGATGGCGGTAGGTGTGCTCAGTGTGTTGATGTTTGTGCTGGTTGACCCGGGCGATCTGTGGCTGGCTTTTGTAATGTTCTTTCTGGTGTCATTTGTGGTGGATCTGCATGCGCCTATCTTCTGGTCCGCTATCGCCGAGGCGGTGGATTATGGCCAGAGCAAAACCGGCAAGCGGGTAGCAGGCTTGTCATTTGGTGGCATTTCATTTTGCCAGAAAGCGGGAATGGGTCTGGCCGGTGGCATGGTCGGCCTGTTGCTGGCCTTCTTCGATTACGTGCCGGATCAGGTGCAAAGCGATAAGTCGCTGATGGGTATCGCGCTGATGCTGACCATTATCCCCGGTCTGTTTCATTACCTGGTGGGGGCACTGATGAAGCGTTACCGCATTACCGATCTGGAATACCAACGTTTGTTGTCTGAGCTGGAAGTGAGCCGCACTGTGCCCCCCGCGCCAGACGACACAGAAACCGTGAAAATGGTGACAGGAGTTTAATCATGCTTAATACCCATATTCCGCTGATTCCACAGCGTGCTGACCCTTTTATTTATAAACACAGCGATGGCTATTATTATTTCACCGCTTCAGTACCTGAGTATGATGGTATTGAATTGCGCCGGGCAAAAACCCTGGCCGGGCTGGCTCAGGCCGACACCCGCATGGTCTGGCTCAAGCCTGACCAGGGCTCTTACTCAGATCTGATCTGGGCGCCGGAGATCCACTTCAATCAGGGTGCCTGGTATGTTTACTTTGCTGCCGCCCCGAGCCGTGAAATAAAAGACGAACTGTTTCAGCACCGTATGTACGCCATACGTTGCGATGCCGATAATCCGGTCACCGCAGACTGGACCTTTGAAGGGCAGATCGATACCGGCATCGATTCATTTTGTCTGGATGCCACCACCTTTGAACATCAGGGCGAGCTATATTATCTGTGGGCGCAGAAAGGGCCCGGCATCCGTGGTAACTCCAATCTCTATATTGCCAGGATGAGCGACCCGCTGACCTTAAAAGACGAACCCGTGATGCTGACCAAACCTGAACTGGACTGGGAAACCCGGGGATTCTGGGTGAATGAAGGCCCGGCGGTGATTAAAGGCCATGGCAGAGTGTTTATCAGTTACTCAGCCAGCGCCACCGATGAAAATTATTGTGTGGGGCTGCTCTATGCCGACGAAAATGCGGATCTGATGGACCCTGCCAGCTGGACCAAGCTGCCAAAGCCTGTGTTTCAGACCAATGCCGAAATGAAGATGTTCGGCCCCGGTCATAACAGCTTTACCCAGAGTGAAGAGGGTGAAGATGTGCTGGTGTATCATGCCCGTAATTATACCGAAATTGAGGGTGACCCCCTGTGGGACCCGAACCGCCATACCTTTACCAAGATCCTCAACTGGGACAAGGACGGGTTGCCGGTGTTCGGTAAGCCCGGACAGGCCTGAAGCATGTGGCGCGCCCTGGTTCTGCTTTGTTTGCTTGTGGGATACAAAGTACAGGCTGTTGAGCCCTTTGCTTTGTCACAGGTGCAGCTCGAAGGCGGGCCATTTTTGCATGCTCAGCTCAAAAACATTGACTATCTGCTGGAGCTGAAGCCTGAGCGATTACTCGCTCCCTATTTAAATGAGGCGGGTATTGAGACCGATTCACCTGCCTACGGAAACTGGGAAAGCAGCGGCCTCGACGGCCATATCGGTGGCCACTACCTCAGTGCCCTGAGCTTAGGCTATGCCGCCAGTGGCGATAAACGCTTAAAGCAACGCTTAGAGCAGATGCTGGGCGTGATGCGCCAGGCTCAGCTTAAACAGGGCAAGGGTTATCTGGGCGGCATTCCCGATGGCGGGGCGATGTGGCAGCAGATCCGTGCCGGTAACATTGACGCTGATCTCTTTAGTCTTAACCAGCGCTGGGTGCCGTTTTACAATCTGCATAAGGTCTTTGCGGGCCTGCATGACGCCTATGTGATTGCCGACATCGAACTGGCCGGGCTGATGCTCAATGAGCTGGGCCAGTGGCTGCAGGAACTGGTGTCCGGGTTAACCGATGCGCAGATCCAGCAACTGCTGATCACCGAACATGGCGGCATGAATGACGTGCTGGCGGATATGCACAGGCTGTTCCCACAGCAGGGTTATCTGCAACTGGCCAGGCAGTTTTCTCATCAACAGATCCTCGAACCGCTGCTGGACAATCAGGATCGTCTTGATGGCCTGCATGCCAACACCCAGATCCCCAAGATCATCGGTTTTCTTAAGGTTGGCCGGCAAAGTGGTGAGAAAAGCTGGTATCAGGCGGCGGAATACTTCTGGAATGTGGTGACGGGCGAGCGCTCAGTCAGTATCGGCGGTAACAGTGTGCGCGAACACTTCCATGCCAGTGATGATTTCAGTGACATGATCAGCGATGTGGAAGGACCGGAGACCTGCAATACCTACAATATGCAGAAGCTGAGCAAATTGCTGTTTCTGGACAGTGGTTACAGTCGCTACCTGGATTATTATGAACGGGCCATGTACAACCATATTCTCTCCTCTCAGCATCCGCAGCATGGCGGGCTGGTGTATTTCACGCCGATGCGCCCGGGTCATTACCGCAAGTATTCCAGTGTGCATGATTCCATGTGGTGTTGCGTGGGCTCGGGGATTGAAAATCACAGTAAATACGCCGAGTTGATCTACGCACATGATGACAATGAACTGTTGGTCAACCTGTTTATCCCTTCACGGCTGAACTGGCAGCAACAGGGGCTGCAACTGGCCCTTGAAACCCGTTTTCCCGATGAAGAAGACGTGCAACTGAATATTCAGTCGGGCACGGATAAGGCCCTTCGTATCAGTATTCGTCGGCCCCATTGGGCTAAAGACGCCGCTTTGCAGCTTAAGATCAACGGCGAGCCGGTTGCGGCAGAGCAACAGCGCCAGGGGTATCTCAGCATTACACGCCGCTGGCAGGCGGGGGATACGATCCGCTTTAGTCTGGCTACCGCGCCAAGGCTTGAACAACTTCCCGATGGCAGTGATTACTACTCGGTGCTCTACGGGCCGGTAGTGTTAGCGAGCAAGATGAGCCCCTTTGAGAACGAAAAGCTCGAGTTTATTGCCGATAACAGCCGTATGGGTCATATTGCCGATGGGCCGGTGTGTCCGCCAGAGGCGGTACCCATGATACTGGGTGATGCACAAGGCTTTCTGACCAGCATAGCGCGCCTGCCCGGCACCAAACTGGCTTTTTCCGCCAGCCAGAGCCTGGCAAAGGGGGAGGGGATCGCCTCAGAGCAGGTACAACTGATCCCCTTTTTCCGTTTGCATGACAGCCGCTATCAGCTGTACTGGCCGCAATTCAGCGAAAAGGACTACCGCCAGCAACGTCAGCAGGCGCAGGATATCGCCCGTCAGCAACAGCAGTTACAGGCGCGCACTGTGGATCAGATCAACCCCGGTGAGCAACAACCGGAGGCAGAGCATGACTTTGCCGGCGAGCAGACCGGCGCAGGCGTTAATCAGGGCCAGCACTGGCGGGATGCCAGCGGCTGGTTTGGATATAAACTCAGAGATCATGAGCACCAGGGCCGGATCTTACGCCTGCGCTACTTTGCCGGAGATAGCGGCAGAAGGTTCAGGATCATGATGAATGGCCTGTTGCTGGCTGAGGTGGAGCTGTCTGCGCCCCAGCAGGACGGATTCTACGAACAGGACTATGTGCTGAGCGAGGAAATCCTTAAGCGCGCCGACCAACATGGCCACAGCCTGCGCTTTGTCGCCGCCAAAGACTCCATCGCCGGTGGCATCTACGGCATCCGCCTGCTTACCGAAAAAGTGGGGTCAGAGTAAACTTTTCAGCCTTGCCTGAGTGTTCAGCAAGGCTTCTGCCTGCGACTCTCAAAGCTTCTTTTACCTACTATAATCTGGAGGAGTGAGTTTCAAGGGAGTGAAAGTTATGGCCAGGCTACCAAGAGTATGTCCCGCAGGTGTTCCAGAGCATGTTATCCAGCGAGGCAATAATCGCCAGCAGTGTTTTGCCGATCAGCAGGATTATCGGGCCTACATCGGTTGGTTAAAGGATTATTCTCAGGAACACGATGTGCAAATTCACGCCTGGGTGTTAATGACTAATCATGTGCATCTGCTTTGTACTCCGGCAGATGAGTTGGCGGTTGCCAAGATGATGCAGTGCCTTGGGCGCAAATATGTACGCTACTTTAATCATCGTCACCAGCGTACAGGAACACTTTGGGAAGGCCGGTATAAATCATGTCTGGTACAAACCGAAATCTACCTGTTAAATCTGTATCGCTATATTGAGCTCAACCCGGTGCGGGCAATGATAGTAGATACTCCCGCAGAATATCCATGGTCCAGCTATCAGATTAATGCTCTAGGAAAACAATCGACACTTTGTACACCACATCAAGTCTATCTGGCACTAGGTTCATCAAAAGGACAACGATTGGCATGCTACCGTACCTTATTTTCTAATCAGATAGGTCCCATTTTGCTGAAACAAATCAGAGAGGCGATCAACAGAGGTACGGCAATTGGCAGCAACGCATTTAAACAACAAATGGAAACGAAAACCGGCAGACGCATGCTGCCGGCCAGGATGGGAAGGCCGGCTAAATCCGCATCAGGTGCAGAGCCCGGAAAAAGTTTACTCTGACCCCACTTTTGCGTGGTAGCGGTTAAGATCCTGTGGGTCAACCACTGGCCAGTCGTTTTGCCACTCAATGGGCAGGATTTTCAGCTTTTGCACGCCATTATCTGCGCTTTCATAGGCATGAAACACCAGATAATCCTGGCCGTCGATGCTGTAAGCGGCGTTATGGCCCAGGGCCACCCAGTCTTTATTTCCTTCCAGCACCAGACTGCCGCCCCCTTCGCGCATGTCTTTGCCCTCTTTGTCTAAGTAGGGACCGGTAACGGATTTACTGCGCCCGACCATGATCTTATAGTCGCTGTCCATACCGCGGCAGCATTTGTCGAAGGAAACAAACAGGTAGTAGTAGTCATTTTTCTTAAAAATATAGGGGGCTTCGATGGCGCCTTCACCAGGGTCTGCGTCTGCCGTCTGCGGGTTACCGGGGCGCTTGGCAATACTGTACCATTCCTGTGGCTCAGACAGACGAACCAGATCGTCATCCATTTTTACCAGCTTCAATCCTTCCCAGAAGGAGCCAAAACTCATCCAGGCGGTGCCATTTTCGTCTTCGATAATGGCCGGGTCGATGGCATTCCAGTGATCACGATTAGGTACAGATTGCAGAACAATGCCCTGATCTACCCATCTGTAGTCCTCAGACTCCGGGTTCAGAGTTGTGTTGACTGCAACGCCCATGGCTGAGGTGTTTTTACCAAAGGCCGATACGGAGTAATACAGATAAAATTTACCATTCTTCTGATAAATATCCGGTGCCCACAGATGGCCGTTAAAGCCGGGCGCCACCCGTCTGGCCCAGCTCGGCTCATGTTCAAATACTCTTCCTGCCAGTGTCCAGTTTTTCATATCCTTTGAGGAATAAAAGGTAATACCCGGCCCGGTACTGAATACATAGTAAGTATCTCCTTCTTTGGTCAATACAGGATCATGAACTTCCAGCGGCTTGCTCTGAGCGTGGGCACTGAGCCCCAAAAACAGAGCCATTGTCAGATACAGTGCGTGTTTGAACATCAGGTTTCTCCGGGCTGATAAGGGTGATTGTTGTCAGTTCGATATTAACATATATAATACAATATTAACAATAAGCCAAAACCTAGCATCAGGAGTTTATTATGCGTTGTATTACCCGTTCAGGAGGGCTGCTCGCCAGTCTGATGATCGCTGTTACGTCATCGGGTATGGCGGTTGAGAATCAGCCCCTTAATATCGACAACCCTATCGTACTGCAAAGAGCCGACCCCTGGATATACCGCGATCCGGCCAGCGGCTGTTATCAGTTTATTGGCTCTTCGCCGGGATTCGATCAGATTGAGATCCGCAGCAGTTGCCGCATCAATGATCTTAAACTGGCTGAGCCTACCGTTATCTGGAAAAAGAAGGACGCTGGTCCTATGAGTGCAAATATCTGGGCGCCGGAGCTGCATCGTATCGACGATGTCTGGTATGTGTATTTTGCCGCCGGCGATGTGGAAAAGCCCTTCTCTATTCGTATGTACGCGCTGTCGAACCCTGATGCTGACCCTGCTACCGACAACTGGCAGGAAGAAGGGCAGGTAACAAGCCATCTGGATAGTTTTGCCCTTGATGCTACCCGTTTCGAGCATCGGGGTAAGGCCTATATGGTCTGGGCTCAGCAGGACAAGGCCGCCAGCTACAACTCCGCTTTGTGGATTGCTGAAATGGACAGCCCTACCAGTATCAAGGAGCCTGTTGTCGCCATTGCCGAGCCGACGCTGGACTGGGAAACCCGTGGTTATAAGGTGAATGAGGGCGCCGCTGTCATTATCCGCCATGGCCGGGTGTTTATGACCTACTCTGCCAGTGCCACCGACCACCGCTACACGATGGGGTTGCTCTGGGCTGACGAGGATGCGGATTTACTCGATCCGACGAGCTGGAACAAATCACCGCAGCCGGTATTCAGCACTAATGAACGGCTGGACCGCTATGGCCCCGGACACAATAGTTTTGTGCTGGCTGAAGATGGCAGGACAGATCTGATGATCTATCACAGCAGAGATTACCTTGAGCTTAAAGGGTCACCGCTGACGGATCCTAATCGTCATGCCAGGGCCAGAGTGCTGCACTGGGACGCCAACGGTTTTCCGGTGTTTGAACAGGAACGGGGCGACTGAGGGGAACAGAGATTTACCACAGAGCCACGGAGAGCACAGAGATTTGAAGGTATCGTAGCCCGTATAAAGCGAAGCGGCATACGGGTAAGGAGGGGCCCCGGATTCCGCTACGCTGCATCACGGGCTACAGGACCCTGCCTTGTTCGTGCTTTTAGTGTTTTTCGTGGTTGATGATTATTGACCACGAAAAACACTAAGGATACGAACAGAGGGTCATTTCAACGCATAGACGCAGAGGATGTGGAGATGTTGACCCCCTTCTTTCCTCTGCATCCCTGGCGACTCCGCGGTAAGAAAGTCTTTTCGTTCGTGCCTTTATTCCGGACTATCCCTGTCCGGAGCTCTTTGATATTGCCAGAACCTTCTACCAGAAGCGGATATAGATCAACGCGGTAATCCCCAGAATACCGACGGTATGGATATAGTCCCACTTATCCAGATCTTTAATCATTGCCTGCATATTCTCCTTGCCCAGACTGGAGAAGGTCAGCCCTTTGAGTTTTTCATCACTGGCTCTCTGGGTCACCATACTCACCAGTATCATGATGGCGGTGACCACCACAAACAACAGAATGCAGTAATACAGCCAGTTCATATTGGTGATCCAGGCGAAGGCGCTGCCTTGCAGATCCTCCTTAAATGGCAACAGCACCAGTCTGACCATGCCCAGCACAAAGCCTGACACCAGGCCGATAAAGCCGGCACTGGGGGTGATGCGCTTGCTGATCAGTCCGAGCAGGAACACGGCGGCAATACCTGGGGCGATAAGTGACTGTACGCTTTGCAGATATTCGTAAAGTACATCGGCTATCAGGCTCATCACCGGGATCCACAGGATACCCAGCAATACGATGACGATGGTAGCCATGCGCCCGACTTTAAGCAGATGTTTCTCACTGGACTCGGGTTTGAACTTCTTGTAGAAATCGATGGTAAACAGGGTCGCCGAAGAGTTAAACAGGGAGGCCAGTGAACTCATCAGCGCCGCCACCAGACCACCAATCACCAGCCCTTTGACGCCTGCAGGCAATAATTCAGAGACCAGTGTGGGGAAGGCCTGATCGGCACTGTCGTAGCTGATGATCCCCTTAGCCTGAAGGGCATAGGCGATCATTCCGGGTACCAGAAAGATAAATACCGGCAACAGTTTGAGGTAGCCTGCGAACATGGTACCGCGGCGTGCGGCTTTAATGTTTTTCGCCGACAGCACCCTTTGTACGATGTATTGATCGGTACACCAATACCAGAAACCAATAATAAATGAGCCAAAAATAATCCCAGGCCAGGGAAATTCTGCATCGGAGGCAGAGCGAATAAGGTGCATGTTAGCGTCATTCAGTCGTTCGACTTCGGCCCAGCCGCCAACTTTATCTAATCCCACGACCAGGATCACCACTGAGCCGATGATCAGCACAGGTGTCTGCAATACGGAGGTCCACATAATGGCTTTCATGCCACCCAGTACGGTGTAGATACCGGTCACTATCACCAGCCCCAGGGCGGAAATCCAGAAGAAATCTATGCCCCAGATGCTTTCGATGCCGAGAATGGTTTTAAAGGCGATACCACCGGCATAAACGGTGACAGCCACCTTGGTCAGCACATAGCTGACTAATGAAATCACCGATAAGAAGGTACGGGATGCCGGATTATAGCGCCGCTCCAGAAATTCCGGCATGGTGTAGACTTTGCTGCTCCAGTAAAAAGGCACAAAGACCCAGCCGAGCAGCAGAATGATCCAGGATTGCAGCTCCCAGTGTGCCATGGCCATACCTGACTGGGCACCAGCGCCCGAGAGGCCCACCAGATGCTCAGAGCCGATATTGGAAGCGAAAATGGACGCGCCAATGACCAGCCAGCCGGCATTTCGCCCGGCCAGAAAGTAATCGGCTGTATCTTCTTCTTTCTGACGGATGGAGAAATACACCACCGCCAGCAGCAATACAAAGAAGCCGGCCAGCACCAGCCAGTCGAGGGTACTTAATTCAACCATAAGATATCCTGTTCCATAGCCTGAGCCAGTGACGGCTCAATGCATGATAATCAACAAATAAAATATTATAATATAAATGTGAAATAGAAAAGGCTAATGTTAAAGCAGAGTTAAAAAAGTGATGTATAGGGTCAGGCCCGTTATGCCATCAAAAGGCGTTTTGAGTGTTCACATAACCGGGTGATTTAGCATAAAACAGGGCTAAAGACATATTAAAAAGTTATGTTAGTATAATAAGATACCTAAGGGCCTGTTTACCTTTCATATTCGCCTCTGCTGGAGGTCATTTTTTCATCCAGCAAGGCAGAAGGAGTGAAGTTTAGCGGGCCTGAATAAGCGACTTACAAATGGGTCGGGAAGCCATTTGAACAGCTTTGCTGGCCGCTTGCGGTGAAATACGGGGACGTATTTCATATAACGCCGCTGGGTGGAAAAATGACCCCAGCTCTAGGGGGTGAGGCTAAAAATGCTTCACTCTACCGTTAATCGCGGCTCGTTTAGATGACTAAACCACACCGCTCGCGTCTTGATTGAAGCACTTTTTGCTCTCAACAAAGACGAATATGAAAGATAAACAGGCCCCAGGAACTTATCATGGCACGAATTGAAAACCTCAACCTTTCTCAACGGGTCACTAACGAACTCGGTCGCGCTATCGTTTCCGGTGAATATACCATTGAGTCAGGGCTACCTACTGAGGCGAAGCTATGTGACGAATATGGTATCAGCCGCACGGCAATCCGCGAGGCAGTCAAAATGCTGGCCGCCAAGGGGCTTATTTCATCCAGACCCCGCCAGGGAATCAGGGTGGAGGAGCCGTCGAACTGGAATTTATATGATACCAGTGTGCTAAAGTGGTTACTGAGTAGCAGCCCGTCTTTGCATGTGTTGCGCGAGTTTCTGCAAATGCGCCTGGCCATTGAGCCTCAGGCCGCGGCGCTGGCTGCAGAGTTTGGCAAAGATGAAGATATCGATCAGATAGAATACGCCCTGAATGATATGAAAACCGCGGCAGAAGATCCCCAGGCCAGCATGCATGATGCTGATTTGCGTTTTCATACCAGCATTCTATATGCGAGCGGCAACCGCTTTTTCTTTCAGTTGCGCGAGTTTATCAGCACTGCACTGGACGTGAGTATTCAGCACACTACGCCGGCCAAGGGCAATGATATGAGCGTGGCAGAGGATCACGGAAAGATTTATACGGCCATACGCAATCGTCAGCCTGAGCGGGCTAAAAATATGATGACCTATCTGATTGATGAGGCAATGAGTTTTATCGAACAGGAAATCCAGCGTAAAAGCTGATTGGTCTATTTCTGGTTGTCGGAAGCGATATGTTGCAAATTTCAGAATCCGTTGCCCGTTATCCGAGTCTTAAGGATAAGCGGGTTTTTATTACCGGCGGCGGCACCGGTATCGGTGCTTATATGGTTGAGCGTTTCAGTCAGCAGGGTGCACAGGTTTCCTTTGTGGATATTGCCGAACCTCCGAGTCAGAGTCTGTGCGAGAAACTGGCCGGAAAGGTAGCTCATACCCCGACTTTCATCCCCTGTGATATCCGCAACATTGCCAGCCTGGTCAGTTGTATAGAGAAAATCCAGCAACAGCAGGGCGATATCGGTGTACTGATTAATAATGCCGCCGATGATACCCGTCATGATCTGGAAACCCTCAGCGTTGAGTACTGGGACGACCGTATGGCGGTTAACCTGCGCCCTTGTTTTTTTGCCGCGCAGGCTGTTATCCCGCAGATGAAGCGCCTTGGTGGCGGCAGTATCATTAATCTTGGCTCAATAAGCTGGCGGCTCAAGCAAGGTTGTATGCCAGCTTACACAACAGCCAAGGCCGCTATTGAGGGGCTGACCCGCACTCTGGCCGGACGCCACGGGGAAGATCATATCAGGGTTAACAGTCTGATCCCGGGATGGGTGATGACAGAGCGTCAGCTTACGCGATGGCTGGATGCCGATACGGTTAAAGATATCCATCATCATCAGTGTATCAAGAAGACCCTGGTGCCGGATGATATTGTCAATACAGCGCTGTTCCTTGCCGCCGATGACAGCAGCATGCTGACGGCGCAGAGCATTATTGTCGATGGCGGTTGGGTTTAACCTGTCCGGCAGCGTGGCCCGAATTTCTGATGCCTGCAGCGCTCAGAAGTGGATATTTATCATTGTAATTTATAATATAATAATAAATTATATATTTTATTTCTCAGGATTATCGGGGCGCTGATTGTCAGATTTGCTGCTTATTAATCTGGTGCTGTTGTGCGGCGCCTGTCTTCAGGGGTTACTGGGCTTCGGCCTGGGGTTATTCTGTGCGCCGCTACTGTTCCTGATCGCTCCGGAATATGTGCCGGCACCGATGATTCTGAATGCGCTGTTGCTCACTTTTCTTATTTCCGTTACCAACCGCGAAGCAATCGACACCCGATTAACTGCTTTTGCTATTGTGGGCGGAACCATTGGCGTGTCCGCCGCTGGCGGGCTGATGTGGTGGTTAGATACCGAACATTATCCGCTGTTGTTCGGGATATTGATTATACTGGCAGTGCTATTGTCGTTTCTGGGAGTACGGCCTGCCATTAACCGGCGTACCAACCTGATTGCCGGTGCATTGTCAGGGTTTATGGGTACCACGACTTCTGCGGGTGGCGCCCCTATGGGGCTGCTTTATCAGGATGCAGAGCACAGTGAAATCAAAGCCAACCTCAGTGTGTTCTTTCTGTATATCAATCTGTTTGGTATTTGTCTGTTGTGGCTGACAGGGATCGCCGGGCAGGGCGACCTGTTGTTGTTTCTGCAGTCTGTTCCCGCCTTGCTGCTGGGCTGGTGGATGTCATGGTATCTGGGCAAACGCATCAACGCCTATTATGTACGCTATATGATTTTGCTGGTGGCGCTTTGTGCCGGTATTCTGTCTGTACTGATGTAGCTGGCAATCCGTGGCAGATATGCTGAATATTGAACCTACCAAAGTAACAAGCTGGGGTACAGCCGCTTTGCTTGGTGAAGGCCCGAGCTGGCACCAGGACTCTGACCGGCTTTATTGGGTCGATATCAAAGGCCAACAGCTGCACTGGCTTGATTTACCCACCGGGACTCACCATTTTCAGACTGTGGACGAGCCATTGTGCTGGGTATTACCGACTGACGGGGACTGGCTGCTGGCGGGTTTTCATCGCAGTGTCGAACTGCTCCATCCCTCAACCTTTACCCGCAAAAGGTTGTTCTCGTTGCAGCATGAACCTTCAGGTAACCGCTTAAATGACGCCAAGCTGGATCGCCAGGGGCGGTTATGGTTTGGATCGATGCATGATCAGGAGCGGCAATCTTCGGGGAATCTGTACCGCATGTCAGAGCCGGGAATAGCCGAATGTGTCGATAGCGGCTATGTGGTCAGCAATGGCCCAGCTGTGAATAAAAGCGGTGACTGCTTGTATCACAGCTGTTCCTCCAGCCGGGTGATTTTCCGTTTTTGTCTGGACGACAAGGGCAATTTGTCGGATAAGCAGCCCTTTATTCGCTTCAGCGGGAATATGGGCTTTCCTGATGGTATGACCATAGATTCCGAGGGTGGGTTGTGGGTGGCCCAGTGGGGCGGTGGTGGCATTTGTCGTTTTGATGTTCAGGGTAAACTGGAACGGCGCATCGCCATGCCGGTACCCTATATTACCAGTCTGGCCTTTGGCGGAGAAAATCTCAGCCGCTTGTTTGTAACCAGCGCCAGCCTGCCTTTAAGTGCTGCACAGCGCAAGGCTATGCCCACAGCGGGCTGTTTGTTTGAACTGGATTGTGGCTTCAGTGGTGTTGCCGAGGTCAGTTTTGCCTTGCCAGATATGTATCAACCGGATTAAAAAAAGCAGGCCAGTGATGGCCTGCTTTAGGTTGTCATGAGGTTTTTAACAGCCGGTCTGACAGTTAAAGCCGTCATAACCTGAACTGGTAAACCAGTCATTCCAGTCACCGCCGGAACCATTCCAGTTCTGCAAATCAAAGCTGCCATTGCCGGACACAGAGCCCTGTATGCGATACACGCTCACGGCCTGGCCGCCGTTATCCCAGATAAGTGGCTGACCGGACTGAATCTGTTCCGGATAGTTGTTAGGCTGCATAAAGTAGGCGGCGCCCTCACCGTAAACACTGGCAACGCCTGCACTGTTCAGCGCCACCAGTGTGCCTTCTTCTACACCAATGGCCCTGGCGTTGAGGCTGCTGGTGTCGCTAACGGCACGGGCCAGAAGTCCAAAAGTGCGGCCATGGCGGGTTTCTGTTTTACGGCCTTTACCCGATACTCTGTCCAGATGGGTGTCGGTGATGACACCGGCCAGTTGTGGATGCAACAGAAAGTCGCCATGGTTAATATCATCGGTATTGGCATGATAAGGGTCATCCAGGATTTCCCGCGACAGTACGCCAAGGTTTGCCGGGGCATAGTAAGACTGCCCCAGAATTGCCAACCCGGCACTGGTACCGGCAATCGGTGCCTGGTCTGTGGCAATATGCTGATTCAGCGCATCTTCCACCAGGGTACCTTTCCAGTTATCTTCGTACTGATTCTGATCACCGCCAGCGATAAAGATGATTTCAGCGTCGCTGATAATTGCCGCTACATCGGGATCATTGGCTGCCGCGCTGTCATCGATGGAAATCTCTGCCGCCGAGCCTAAATCATTGCCAAAGGTGTCGCACATCCAGGCCGCCTGAGCGCCTGTTCCACCGGTCCGGATCACCAGGTAATCGCCGCCCTGAGCATGGTTTACTAGCCATTGGGTTGCTGCTACTTCACCGTTGGCTCCGGCTTCAGCCCCGCCAATCAGTAAGGTGGCCTGCGAGGTGGCAACATTGTTTCCGGTATTGCCACATGCCAGGCTGTATTCATAACTGCCACTGCCACCGCCATCATCGCCGCCACCGCCGTTTCCACCGCCGGCATGGTCTGGTTTGGCTGCAGAGACAGAAACAGAAAAGACTGCGCATAACGTGCTGCTGATAAGTGTTTGATAGAATCTCATTGGATACCTTTTTATTGGTTGTGCATTTGGAATCACCAGTTCCATCGGTCCGTTTGTCGATGGCTGTGCAGGGAAGGCTTTTCCCTGACTGGCCTGGAACTAACGCTAGCACAGAAGCTGAAATGTTAAGGTTTTGTAAAATCCGATGGCAGCTTGATTTATGCAATAAAAACAGTAGTTTATTCATTGCTGCCCGGCTGATAATGGAATGGCAGGTTTCTTATTGCGTAAATATTCAATTCCATTTTCATATATTCTTTTTTAGAATATAGAATAACACTTCTTTCAGCTTTCATCACACAGGCCCCGGCGCCGTAAAACTGATATCTTTAGCTTTTACTTCAGGCTTATTCTTTTTCTATGCTGCAACAGGGCTTTGTTCTTACCCGTCAGATTGTTGAAACCGATGGCAAAAGCTGTCTGGTGTTATGGCTGAACACGGTCGATGGCCCGGTAAAACTGATCACTGAGCCGCAGGAAAGTTGCTTCTTTATTCAGCAAACGGACAGCCCTCAGGCAGCCAGGATCCTGTCTGCACAGGGGATTGAACACCAGCTTCGGGAGCTGGAACTGAGGACTTTCGACCAACAACCCGTCACTGCGTTGTATTTTGCCAGTCCGGCTCAGGCGTATCAGGTAAGGGATCTGCTCAAAGGGCGGGGGATAGTCTGCTATGAAGATGATATTCGCCTTGCCAATCGTTATCTGATGGAGCGCTTTGTCTGTGGCAGCCTGTGTTTCAGCGGCAACATCAGACAGCAATCCGGTTATGTTCTGGTGGAGCAGGCCAGGGTGAAACGGGCCGACTATCAACCAACCTTCCGTTCTTTGTCGCTGGATATTGAATGCAGCGGCCGGGGGCAGCTCTATTCTGTGGGCTTGTCAGCACAGGATCACCGGGCGGTGATCATGATCGGGGAGCCGGAGTCCGGGCCGGATTGGATCTATTGGGTGGCCGATGAAAAAGCGCTGTTGCAGGCTCTGATAACACAGGTGCAGCAATATGATCCGGATCTCTTTATCGGCTGGAACCTGGTGAATTTTGATTTTAAGTTACTGATAGAAAGGGCTGGTCGTCTCGGACTGCCCCTGTTGTTAGGGCGGGGCAACAGCGCTGTAAGCTGGCGTGATGGTCGTGAGACCAATCAGGGTTTTGTGACGGTGCCGGGAAGAGTGGTGATAGACGGCATTGATGGTCTGAAGACCGCCACCTATCAGTTTGACAGCTTTAGTCTCGAGCATGTCAGTCAGGAATTGCTAGGCAAAGGCAAGGCCACAGAAGATGTGGACAATCGTCTGGCCGCAATAGAACATGATTTTCAGCACAATAAGGTCAAACTGGCAGAATATAATCTGCAGGACTGTGTGCTGGTGGAGGAGATCTTCAGCCATACCCGATTGTTGGATTTTCTGACTCTGCGCAGCCGCCTCACTGGCCTGGAGCTGGATCGCAGCGGCGGTTCGGTGGCCGCCTTTACCAATCTGTACCTGCCCCGATTGCATCGTGCCGGTTATATTGCCCCAAACCTTCCTGCAGATGGCGGCCTGGCCAGTCCCGGTGGCTATGTGATGGAATCGCGCCCGGGTTTGTATAAACAGGTGCTGGTGCTGGATTTTAAAAGCCTGTACCCCTCGATTATCCGCACGTTTAAGATCGATCCCATGGGGTTAACAGAAGGGTTACTGGAGCCCGAAAAGGCCATACCCGGTTTTCGCGACGCAGTATTTCACCGCAGCCGACATTTTCTGCCGGATATTATTGCCAGTCTGTGGGCGCAGCGGGACGAAGCCAAACAACAGCAGGATGCGGCCCGCTCACAGGCCATTAAAATACTGATGAATTCTTTCTACGGCGTACTGGGCTCAGGTGGCTGTCGCTTTTATGATACCCGTCTGGCCAGCTCTATTACCCTGCGTGGCCACGACATTATGCAGACCACCGCACGCTGGATAGAAGAGCAGGGCCATCAGGTCATTTATGGCGACACCGACTCCACCTTTGTCTGGCTCGGTGATGAGGTAACGGACGAACAGGCCGCCGAACAGGGCAGAAAACTCGAGCAAATGATCAATCAGCGCTGGCAGCAAAAGCTGCGCGATGAGCTGGAGCTGGAGTGTTTTCTGGAAATTGAATTTGAGAGTCACTTCAAACGTTTTGTGATGCCCACCATCCGGGGCTCTGAACAGGGCAGTAAAAAACGCTACGCAGGCCTTAAAGCCACCGATAAGGGCGATAAACTGGTCTTTAAAGGCCTGGAGTCAGTACGCTCTGACTGGACGGCGCTGGCCAGACATTTTCAGACCCGCCTGTATGAAATGGTGTTTGCCGATAAGGATGTACTGGCCTTTATCCGGCAACTGATTGAACAGGTAAAAGCCGGTGAGCTTGACGAACAACTGGTTTATCGCAAAAGACTACGTAAGCCCCTTACTTCTTATGTTAAGAATATTCCCCCTCATGTGCGCGCAGCGCGACTGGCGGATGAGCAGAATAAGGCGCTGGGCAAGCCGCTTCGCTATCAGCACAAGGGCTGGATCCACTATGTGATCACGCTCAATGGCCCGCAGCCGCTGGAATATCAGAATGCGCCACTGGACTATGAACACTATATTGAGCGCCAGATCCGCCCCGTGGCTGAGGGCATATTGCCTTTTGTGGGGGAGAATTTTGATACGCTGGTCAGCCAGCAGATGGGGCTGTTTGGCTGATCTTCGTAAAACTGACTTTCCGATGGATTTATCAGCCAGACTTCATGTTTGATAGGTTGAAGCGATGGTAATTAATTTAATTTATCGGTTTCAGCCGTTAACAATAGGACTTCAACTTACTTACGGGGGAAAGTGTGCAGCCTTATCAGCTCAGTGTTACCGAACTGCTGAACAGCATGCGGGAAAAGCAGCTTTCTCCGCTGGAGCTGATGCGCAGCTACCAGCAGCGTATCCGCGACGTTAATCCATCGGTAAACGCCTTTGCTTTTCAGTTTCCTGAACAGGCACTGGCGCAGGCCAAGGCAGCAGAGCAGCTTTATCAGCGCGGTGACTACCAGCCGCTGAGCGGGCTGGCGGCAGCGATCAAGGATGAGACCTATATAAAGGGTCAGATCACCACCAATGGCAGTTATTGTCTGGCTGATGCAGTTGCTACCACTACCGATCCTGTGCCTCAGGCGCTGATGGATAATGGTGCCATTGTTCACGGCCGCACCACCACGCCCGAATGTTCCACTGCCGCGGTGACCTGGTCAGATATTTGGGGAGTCAGTCGCAATCCCTGGAATACGGCCATCACCTGCGGGGTTCATCAGGCGGGTCGGCAATCGCGGTGGCCTCGGGCATGGCAAGTTTTGCCAATGGCACCGATATTGGCGGATCGCTGCGTATTCCTGCGGCTTTTTGTGGTCTGTTTGGTTACAAACCACCCCATGGCAAGGTCGCTGAGATTGCGCCTTTTAATATCGATCCCTATTGCCATCACGGTCTGCTGACCCGGGAACTGGCCGATCTGGAATACCTCTACCCCTTTATCAGGGGGTCCCACTGGGGAGACTCCCATTCTTTTGTACCGGATTCGCTGCCCGATAACCGGCCACTGACCTCGCTGAGAGTAGCGGTGTCACCGGATCTGGGTTTTTATGCTGTGGAAGATGACATCCGTGCCAACCTGATGCAAAGCGCCAGACTGCTGGAGCGCGCTGGTGTGGCAGTGGAGATGGTAGAGCTTGACTGGGATGAGCAGGTAATACAAACCGCAAAGGTACATCAGCGGGCTCTGATGGGGATGTTTTTAAGAAAAAACCTGGATACTGCACAAAACCGCCCGAAAATGACTTCTTACCTGCGCTGGTATCTGGATAAGGTGGCCGGGCTCAGTGTTGAGGATATCTTCGAGGCCAATCTGCATGTTTGCAGGATGTGGGATGCGCTGGCATCGGTATTCAAAGATTATGATCTGCTGCTGTGCCCGACGCTTGCCACTGCCAATGTGCCGGCAGAGTTTGACTACAGCTGCGATCAGATAAGCATTGGTGGTCAGTCTGTGGATGCCAACAAGGGCTGGTTTATGACCTACCCCTTTAATACGCTAGGCCAGTGCCCGGTGTTGTCTATGCCCAATGGGATCTGTGCCAACGGCGTTCCCAGTTCATTGCAGATCGTCGGCCATCCTTATAAAGAGCAGGAAATTTTCACTCTGGCAAGGCTACTGAACCAGTTACACCCGAAACTGCCAGCCCCCACTTTTAGCACAAGCTAACACTTTCCCGTGCCGGGGAGTGGTTTCCCTGGGTCAGTTCACCGGGCAGTTCGCTGCCCGGTATTTTTATACCAATTATTTGGCTCAACTGGTATTACTGCTTACCTATCGCCTAAACCTCTGGTATCTGCCTGCCACACTGAATATATCGCCATACACTATGGTTGTTAATTTAATGTTAACGAGGTTGCTCTGTAGCCTGTGATAACGGGGTTTTACCTCGTTTTAATCCAATACATTCACAACAGGAACAGACAAATGCAAACACGATATTTAAGTCTGCTGGCCACCTTACTGCTTAGTGCCAAGGCACTGGCATTGTGTCCGGATGGCAGCAATTTTAATGCACAGATGGGCTTTTGTGCCGATGGCACCGATGCCTATGGGCCTTTTACTCTGGAGATGGTGGATAAGTGCAATCAGTATGGTGGTGGCTCGGCCTGCACCAATACCTATACAGTCACTGTCGAAGGGCAGAGTATCGATCTGATGCGCTGGTCAGAGTCTTTCACTAATAATTTACGCGGCAGCGGCGATTGTCCCGTTGATACAGTGCGTTCGCCCACTTACGGAGGCCACTGTTTTGAACAGGTCAGCAATGGACCGAATAATGTGTATGGTAATTTCGACAGCGAAGAAGTCGCTGCCTGTCAGAGCCTTTCTGGTGGTAGTGCCTGCCTGACCAACAGATGGAGTGCTTCCTTTTATTTAAGTGTACAGGAAGCCATGCAAGAGGGTAGTGAGCCGGTAAACCGCCTCGGTGCCTGGCTGTGGTATATCGATGAGCAGGGACTTAATAAAACCCACACTCAGCTAGCCGATGAGCTTGCCGGCATGGGAGCTAAAAGGGTGTTTATTAAAATCGCCGATGGCACCAACAATTGCAGTCTGTTTACGGATGCCTGCTCAACTCAGACTACGGATATTTACCGTTCACGGGGTATCGAGCCCTGGGCCTGGTCCTATAACTACCCGGGCAGTGAAACGGCGCAGGCTGACGCGCTTTATTTTGCGGCCCAATACGGCTATGTGGGCTTTGTGCTGGATGTGGAAGTGGAATTTAATAACACCAGTACCGCGTTGCACAGTCTGTTCCAGGCCTTTGAAGTGGCACGTACCGATGCCATTAATGATGGTCATGCCGACAGCGATTTTAAAATTGGCGCCACCACCTGGAGTAACCCCATAGATCAGGGCATGAATGTGGGTATTATTGATCAGTATGTGGATTTTCATATGCCGCAAACCTATGTGGAGGTATGGGGGGATGCCTATATGGCTGACCCTAAAACCTGGATTGAGGCAGGCAACTGTGAGTATCGCCAGTTAGGCGCAACCAAGCCTATCTGGCATATTGTCTCGACAGAGTACGATGATATTACCGCCAGCGAGATCAGCGCCTTTATCGATGCTTCAGGCCCTAACGCCAGTATCTGGCGGGTGCCCGGTGGTTCAGTACCGCAGGCTGTATGGCAGGACTGGCAGGCGCTGGACTGGCAGCAGCAGAGTTTTGACAGCGATGTGGCCTGTCACGATACCAGCAATGAGATGCTGCCCTTTATGGCTGACAGCCCGGCGGGCAGTGACCCCGAGCCGCCGCAGCAATCTGTACCTTTTTACAGTCAACTGGAAAACAGCTACCAGCCACATGCCACTTGCAGTGTAACCTCACTGGCGATGGTAAGTGATTACTTCGGGCTGACCGATCCGCAGGTGCTGGGTAAACGCACGCCGGATTATTTATATGAGCGTTTTGGCCTGTTACAGGATGTGCCATCTCTGGCCTGGGGATTTAATACCCTGGCGCAGGAAGCAGGGGCATCGGTGCGGGACACTGGCTATACCAGCGGCACGATCACGCAGTTAAGAGATCTGGTAACCCAGGGAATTCCTGTTGTTGTGCACGGCTGGTTTACCAACCCCGGTCATATCATGGTGGTCACAGACTTTGATGGTGAGTACTACACAGTGCAGGATCCCTACGGTAAGTGGAATCTGCAGAAATGGGGCAGTTATGACACCTCCGTGTCCGGTAAAGATCAGCGCTATCCTAAAGCGGCGTTTGAATATGCCATTAATGACAATGGCACCGGAGATGATCTCTGGCTGCATGTGTTTGAGTAAATGCAGACATATTCTTTTCCAATAGATCATTGGTGAAAGTCATAATCAGGTAGTGTTACTGAGATTCGGAACACGCGGTGAATCCTATTACGCTGCGCCGTCCTGCTTCGCTAAGAGCCCAGCCATGTCATCCATGACATGTCGTTCTCTGAACTGCGAAGCTGCGCATCGGTTTCAGGTCACCCCTGGACGCTCCTCCACAGCGCCCTTGCTGTGGAGGGTTCCGAATCACGGCAACACTACCTTCGAAGTCTTCAAATTAGTACGAAAAGTTCACAAAACCCAGCAATGTCGGGCGCTGATTGGGCACTCCATACCAATCCACAGCATAGAACGTGGAGACAGAATAAAATAAAGAGCGAAACCTCTGCGTTTTCCGCGACTCTGCGGTAAAAATAACAATACTGTCCCCGGATTCCTCTTCGCGCTATCCGGGCTACCAGGAGCCGGAGTTACAATGCCGGGCGCTGATTGAGCGCCTTGGCTTTTTTGGTAATACGCTCCAGCAACCATTGCAGGCACTGACCCATGGCGCCTTCTGTTTGCCAGATCAAATCCACACAGTGCGGAAAGGTCACTTCCTGATGACTGGTTGGCAGGCGCACTATGCTGCCATTGAGTAGCTGAGACTCTACAGCATGCAGCGGCATTTCTGCCCAGCCCAGGCCCTGGCGCAGCATTTCCATCATGGTGGTAGGAGAATTGGAGTACCAGATATTACTGGTCAGATCAGAATCAAAGCGACGGAATCCGGTCTGGGTGTCGGTAATGCGCAGATGCCGGTACTGAGCCAGGTCCTGCGGCGCCACTTTGTCCAGTTTAGCCAGCGGATGTTTGGCACCGGCCACAGTGCAATAGTGCACATGGCAAATGCCACGAAAGGCAAACTGCTCCGGATAATCATCCTGACTGATCACCACCGCCAGATTAACCTTATTCTGTTCGATAAGCTGATAGGCCCGTTTATGGGTGGCTTCCAGCAGCATCAGAGAGGTAAGCGGAAACTGTTGTTCAAATTCTGACGCCAGCCCCAGCATTACGCCGTCAGGGATGGCCATATTGTCATAGGCCAGGCTGATTTCGCTTTCGACGCTGTCCATGATGTTATCGATGCGGTGGCGCAGGTTGCGGTGGCTTTTCAGAACAGATTTCACATCGTTCATCAGCGCCAGTCCCTCGGGCGTGAGCTTTGGGATCTTAGAGGAGCGATCAAAGAGTGAAAATCCGGCATCAATTTCCAGATTACTGATCAGACCACTTATAGATGACTGGGCTTTACCCAGCCGGCGGGCGGCAGCAGAAAAGCTGCCAGTCTCGACGGTGGCGATAAATGCCTGCAGTTGTTCCAGTGAGAGTTCCATCTATGTATCGTTCCAACCTATGGTAAATAACTTTCTTTAACCATCATAATTGATAATCCTGCATGGTAACAACTCATTAACGAATAATTTGCCATAAAAAAAGAAGTATCAGGTGAATTTATTATTAAACCAACATTGTTGTTGAGGAAAAGACCATGCAGACACACAGAAAAACACCCCTGGCCCTGATGATCTCAGGAATATTGCTGTCAGGCACCGCTTTTGCGCAGGAAAATAACGAAAGCGAAGAGCGGGAAAACAAACTCAAAGAGCAGGATATCGAAATCATCCAGGTGTCCGGTAGTGGCCGTATGGCAACCGCCAATGAGATCCCGATGAACATTACGGCGGTGGGGGCAGCCGAACTGCGGCGTAAAAACATCACCGATATTAAAGCGCTGATCGCCGATTCTGTGGAAATCAGCTCGCCGGGGAACAGCAATCGTCTGGCGGAGTCGGTAACGGTTCGCGGCCTGAACGTCTCTCCGGTCAATGCCAATAACCTTGAACAGTTTACCCGCACAACGGTGGCCTATTATCTCGACGATACGCCGCTGCCAAACATCGGCTATCGGATTAAAGATGTTAACCGGGTTGAAAAGCTGCTCGGCCCTCAGGGCACCTTATACGGTGGTGGCAGCCTGGGTGGTACTATCCGTTATATTACCAATCAGCCGGATCTGGTGGAGTTCAGTTTTGACGCTAATACCAGCATCTATCAGGTTAAGGATGGTGGCCTGAGTCATGATACGGATGTGGTATTTAATGTCCCGCTGAGCGATACCGTGGCGATCAGAGCCTCTATTGCACATCTGGATGATGCCGGTTACACAGATCGTATTACCAGCCCCACCTATTTTACCGATGAGCAAAAACGTATTCCCAACCCCAATCCAAATAAAGAGCTGTACGAGGATGATGACTGGGAAGAAACCACTGGCGGTAAGATCGCCTTGTTGTGGCAGCCAACTGACGAGTTCAGCGTGACGCTGTCCCATGTGCAGCAGGATCAACTGGCCCACGGCACCAGTGGTGCCAGCCGGGTAACAGTGGACTACGCCTGTGAGCAGGAAGGACTGGAAGGCGACGCCTGTGACAACAAATACAGCCGTTACAATACGCCGTTCCAGGTTAACGACCATACCATAGTGGCCACTTACGAAGAGTTTTCAGATCGCGAGCTGACCCTGGACTCCATCGATTTTAACTGGGAGCTGGATTTTGCCACCCTGCACAGCAGCACCTCATACTTTAAAGACAGCCGCGAAGGTCAGGCAGACTACCTGGGCTACGGCCTGGTTTACTATGGCTGGATCCCGGGCCTGGCCCTGAATGACACCAATGAGTCGGCTTACATTACTTATGACAATACCTACAAAGGCCTGAACCATGAAACCCGTCTGACCTCTACAGGCGATGGCCCCTTAAGCTGGATTGTAGGGCTTTACCATACGGATACGGAACGTCGCCTGATCTTCTCTGAATTTTATCCCGGCTTCGATCAGGCTACCGCAGATTTCTATGGTTTTGACCGTCAGGCCTGGTATGGCGACACCCGCCCGGGCTCAGTGGACGAGGGTTATCATGAGAATTTCCACAACCAATATCAGGAAACGGCTTTGTTCGGTGAGCTGACCTATGCGGTCACCGACAAGCTGGATCTGACTTTTGGTGCCCGTATCTTTAATTATGATGACCAGAATGACCCCCTGATTGTGGATTATACCGGTCTGACCAACAGCCGTTCTACGTCGCGCAACAAGGAAAATGGCGAGTCTTTCTTTAAGTTTAATGCTGCCTATCAGATGACCGATGATTTGCTGGCCTATGCCACTTTCTCTCAGGGTTTTCGTCGCGGCGGCACCAATGGCTTTAAAAATATAACCATAACCGACCAGAACGGTGATGAGGCGACACTGGAGGTTTCTGATGAGGCGCAGAATTACGAGCCGGACTCAACGGATAACTATGAACTGGGCATCAAGGGCTTTTTGCTTGACCATGATTTGTATATGCAGGCCAATATCTATCGGATTGAGTGGAACAATGTGCAGACGTACTTCTCACAGATTCTTGATGGCGTATTTCCCCTTAATGGCACCACCAATGGCCCATCGGCCGAGACACAAGGTTTTGAATTCAGCTCCAGATACCGTCTGACTGATGATATTACCCTGCGTTATGCCACTGCCACGGTGGATGCTGAGTGGGCAGAGACCGGTGAGGCCTGTATCTTTGAGCCTGTGGCCAGCGCACCGGACGCTGACCTGCAGTGCCGCACCTGGGAAAAAGGGGGGCAGCTTGGTGGTGCACCCGAATGGCGGCATAACTTTGGTGTCAGTTATGAAACAGAGCTGGAAAATGGTTATATGACCGCTAATCTTGATGGTCGTTATGTGGGGGAAACCCCCAGTGATCGCCAGGACTTTCCGGATGCGGATGTCTATACCCGCAAGTCATACACCCTTTACAATGCCAGCGTCAGCTATGGCCGGGATGACTGGAAAGTGTCGCTATGGGTGAATAACCTGACCGACAAGCGGGCAGAAACCTCAGGTCAGACTGACTTAGGGCAGGGCTGGCGGACCATTTTTGTGCGCCCCCGTACCGTTGGTGTGAACTTCTCTTACACTTACTATTAATCAGACCGGCGCAGGCTCAGGCCTGCGCCTGGAGCACCATGCCAGTGACTTTTGAGGGTAAGAGTCAGAGGCCACTGGCATGGTAACCCCTATCCAGATAAGGAAAACAGCTTGTTGTCACAGAGCATGTCAGACTCCATAACACCAGCCATGTCGCGGGTGGCTTACGCCGGTATATTAATGGTTGCCATGATGGGGGCGGCCGTCACCATCCTGATGCCATTGGTGGTGGGGGCCTTTAGTGACAGCGGCGCATTTAGCCAACAACAGGTGGGTTTTCTGACTGCCGCCGATGTGGCCGGTATTCTGCTTTCCAGCATGTCGGCATTTTTCTGGGTCAGGCGCTGCCACTGGCAGCGCTGGATGCAGATAAGCCTGTTGCTGTTTATTGGTATGAATCTGCTGACCCTGTTTACCAGCTTATTTCCGGCACTGTTGCTGGTTCGCTTTCTGGCCGGGATAGGCTGTGGCATCGGCTATTCCATTGCCCTGGCAGCGCTGGGCGACAGAACCAATCCCGATAAGGCCTTCGGTGCCATGGTGACGGTGCAGGTGGTGTTTGGCACCGTGGGATTCTGGGTGTTGCCTCATATCACCAGTGTCTGGGGCTATCAGGGCCTGTTTCAGTTTTTCAATCTGTTTCTGCTGCTGGCACTGATATTGGTCAGTATCAGCAGCCCTGCTGATGAAAACAAAAAAACTCAGAGTCTGCCGCCCTTTGGCCGGATTTACCTGCCTGTATTGTTTGTATTTCTGGGGGTGGTGGCCTACTACTTCGCTCAGGGTACAGTCTGGGCCTATCTTGAGCGTATCGGCGTGGCCGCCGGTTTAAGTGTGGCAGAAGTGGGTGCAATTCTAGGCTGGGGCTTTGCCATCAGCGCCTGTGGTTCGGTGCTGGCGGCGAAATTCGTGGCCATGATGGGGCGTAATTTTTCCCTGTGGCTGACGGCGGTGTTGCAGCTTGGCTGTTTGCTGGCGCTGTACCTGATGGCACAACCCCATATCTGGCTGATCTATGCACTGGCCACAGTGGTGTATCAGATTTTCTGGAGCTTTATTATTCCCATTATGATGGGCATTTTCAGCGACGCCGACAAGAGTGGCCGCCTGATCGTCTTTTGTGTGACCGCCTTCAAAGTGGGGCTGGTAATAGGCCCGCCGGTGGCAGCGGCTGTGGTCAGCCACTTTGGCGTTATCCATGTTCTGTGGTTAGGGGCGGTGGCCATTGTGCTCAGTGTAATGCTGCTGCATCTGGCCAATAATCGCACCCGCTCTAAATAAAAAGGGGAAATCGATGCTGTTACGTGCGTGCCTGTTGATGCTTGTAGTGTTGCTGGCGTCCTGCCAGCAGGTGCCGGAGCCTGATAAGCGGGTCACCGCGCAGATCATCGACGATGGAAAAGATTATACTTTTGAGGCCGGTGAAGGGTTGTATCAGGTACGCTTTAACTATACCGGCGAAAACTGGACCCACGCCGATGTGGCGGCTATCCGCATCGACACCCGTCGCCCCATTGCGATTTTGCCCCAGCAGTATACCCAGCCCGGTAAAATGATGCCCGGTGCCACCGTCAAAGGCCGCAGTATCGGCAAACTGTGGAACCAGATTACCCAGCAGGAAATGGCACGGCGGCTGACCGACAAAGGCTTTTTTGTGCTGACGCCCAGCATTCAGATGTATGGCGAGGATCTTAATGGCTATCAGGGCTTTGAACATTTTATTGCCGGGGTACACAAGGGTAACAAGCATGTGCAGACCATCCTGCTGACTGCTGACGCCCATATTGCTAATCAGCAAAACCCGCTGCCCGGTGCGCAAATGCTGGTGACCGGCACCAATGAGCGCAACCGTGACTGGGAAGCGCTGATTCAGCAGCATATTGCCCCTTTTTATGCTCAGGCAGGGCTGGGGAATCGCGGTGCCAGGGTCCGTGGTGGCCACTCAGACGAAGAGGGCTCCTCTGCGGCCTGGCACCCGCTGATCGAACGAGCTGCTGAATACGGTGCGACGGTGTCGATTTTGGAAGTCAGCCGCGCCATCGATATTGTTGAAAAAGCAGGCTCTATGGAGCAGGGACGACAGTGGGCGGCGTCGCTATTTGATGCTATCGCAGCGGCCATGACCGAATGGTCCTGCCAGCAAGGGTATGAGTTGGATGACTGTGAGGTATTCTGACCTTATGCGCCGGTTTTACAGGGTATCGGCGATGTTGCTGATAGCCGCATCTGCGCAGGCTGAAACGGATGAGCCTTTTGCTCCCCTTGAGTTGCCACTGACTGAAATTAGCTCCCCAACGGGCACGCCGTCAACGTCTTACTGGCAACAACAGCTTAGCTATAAGATTGATGCCAGGGTGAATACAGACAAGGCCAGTCTGACAGCCACTGCCGTACTGAATTATCGCAATCAGTCACCGGATACCCTGAAAACACTCTGGTTTGAGCTACCGCAGCAGCGTTTTGCTCAAGGTAGTCTGGCCAGAGAAAAGTATCAGGCCGGGGCAAGTGAAGCCGGCGGTACAACACGCTTACGGGTGACCGACTCAGCAAGGCAGCCATTGAAAACAGGGTGGCAGGATACGCTGGTGGCGGTGACGCTGGATACGCCCCTGAAGCCGGGGCAGCAGGTACAGCTGCATTTTGCCTGGGATCTTAAGCTGGTTTCCCGCTCTCATCCCCTGGTGCCACGCAGTGGTTATGAGCAAATTAATGGAGAGAATCGCCTGCTGGCCTTCGCTCAGTGGTACCCCAGAGCGTTGCGTTACGGCCCGCAAGGATGGAATTTACGGCCTTTTGTTAAAAATGCCGAGTTCAGCCTGGAGATGGCGGATTTTTCTGTGACCATTGATGCGTCGCCTCAGTATCTGTTGCTGGGCAGTGGTGACTGGCAAAGCGCCGGGCAGAATCTGCCTGAATCTGTGTTTAAACAATACCAGCAGGTTAGCGCAGATACTCCTGCCACACTGCTGGGGCCGGGCCAGCCCTGGCCGGTTAATAATCAGCAACCCTGGCGATTTAAGGGTGAGCAATTACGTGACTTTACCTTTGTAGTGGCCAGGGATGTCATCTGGCAGGCCCGCAAGGTGACGCACAGCCAGGGGGATATACTGATCACTGCGGCATACCCCGATAACGGACGCTGGTTGTGGCATAAATACGCTCTCGAAGCGGGTGTGTTCGCCATTGATCAATTGTCTGAATGGCTCGGCCAGCCGGCAGCAAAGAGTATTCATCTGGTCAATATTGCCGGGCTGGGGATGGAATACCCGGGTCTGAAACTGGTGGGCTTTCGCGGCCCGGATGCTGACATTACAGGTCCTGCCCCACAGTACAGCCGCACGCAGAAATATGATGTGATAGGTGGCATATTGCATGAAATAGCCCACGCCTGGATGCCGATGACGGTAAATACAGATGAGCGGGCCGAGGGCTTTTTCGATGAGGGTATCACCAGCTATCTGGCCTTCTGGCTGGAGCAGCGTTGGAGTGAGAACTTTCAGAGCTTCTACGGCGAACCGGCCAGGGTGGGGGCGGTAATGACCGCAACGGACTATTTACCCCCTGTGACCTTTGCCGAGGAGGTGAACAGCAAGCTGGATTCTCACTACCACGTACCGGCGGTGGCACTGAATATCCTGCGTGAGACACTGCTTGGCAGAGCGCAGTTCGATACTATTGTGGCGGATTTTTTTCATATATGGCGTGGCAGGAACGCCGGATTCAGTGATTTTGTCCGCTTCGTGAATCAGCAAAGCGGCGAGCAACTGGACTGGTTCTGGCGTGGCTGGTTTATGCATCGCGGTTATGTGGATATCGAACTTGAGCGCGCGCAGGTGATATTGCCACAGGACTGGAACCGGGATCAGAAACTCGCTTACCTGCAACACTATCCTTCAGCGCCCAGCCTGACCCGAATCCGTAACGGTGACCTCGGACAGACTTATGAACAGCGAAATCCGGGGTTGCTGGATCGCCACTCGCTGATGGACGATCAGACCTATGCCAGACTCGGTGCAAAGACTAAAGCCGTGGAACAGCCGCAACTGCGCGTAACGCTGCGCAACAAAGGCAGCATACCCATGCCGGCGCCGCTGCAGCTTCACTATGCCGATGGCACAGTGCAGTCTTACCTGCTGAGTGTGGATCTCTGGCGGCAAAATCCCGAACAGGTTGAAATCATGTTATCCCTTGCACCCGACAAGGCCATGAGTCTGCTGCATCTGGATCCGCTGTTGCAGATTGGAGATGCAAGGCGCGTTAATCACCGGATTACCCAACCTGAGTTTTAGTATGTTACGAGCTGTTATTATTGCATTTATGTTGCTGGCGCCCCTCAGCCAGGCTGAGGTACCCTACTATTCCCAGCGTGACAACCAGCAAAAGCCAGATTCGACCTGCAACATCACATCACTGGCCATGGTCAGTGACTACTTTGGTCTGACCGATCCTGAGCAACTCGGTAAGCGCACACCGGATTACCTGTATCAGCGTTTTGGTTTACTGCAGCAGGTGGCTGATCTGGCTGAAGGTTTTAATACCCTGGCAAAAGAAGCGGGTAGCAATTTACGCGATCTGGCACTAACCCGGGGCACCATTGCGCAGTTGCAGGAGCAGGCCCGCAGCGGCCAGCCCACCATAGTGCATGGCTGGTTTACGCCGCCCGGGCATATCCTTGTGGTCACCGACTATGATGGTGAATACTATACTGTGCATGACCCTTATGGTCAGTGGGACCTGCAAAAATGGGGCAGCTACGATACCAGTGTCAGTGGCAGAAATATTCGCTACCCAAAGGCGGCATTCGAATATGCCATCAATGACAACGGCAGCGGCGATGATCTCTGGCTGCATATCTTTTTACCCGAGACAGCCCCTGTGATGCCTGAATAAGCGCTTTAATCTCTGCAGTTTAACTTCAATTGTGCACCAACCATCTGATAGCGCTTTTGCGCAGATACATATTGTAATAAAATATTCCAATATTCCTGTTATAATTTACTAATTATTCTTACTCACTTTATTAGGGAAGTGCTATGGCCTTGTCAATCGAACAGTTGGAAGCTTTTATGGCGGCCGTGGAAACAGGCAGTTTTTCCGGTGCAGCGCGACGGTTAGGTAAGGCACAGTCATCAGTAAGCGGCCTGATCCATAAGCTGGAAGATAAAACCGGTCTGAACCTGTTTGACCGCAGCCGTCGTGATCCGGTGCTGACTGAAGAGGGCCATTCCTTGCTCAAAGAAATTAAATCGGTGTTGCATGCACACCGCAAACTGCAGATTCGGGTGTCATCCCTGCATACTGAAAGCAGTCAGTGTGGTTAAGCACAGCCTCTGACTGCAACCCATATCATCGTATCAGACGATGGATATTCATTTTTACTTCAATATATTCCTGCGCATAGTGGCCTGACTCGTTGATTCTGAGGAATGCCACTGATGTTATACGCCAAACCTTTAATATTTAGCCTTGGGCTTATTCTGTTATTGCTGCCAGCTATCACCATGGCGGACCAGCCAGGCCAGCAAATCTATCAGCACAGTCTTAAATGGCAGAATCAGACTTACCGGGTGGGTCAGGCCGAACAATGTATGAACTGGACCCGTGAAGTACTGAAAAAGGCCTGCGGTGAACAGTTTGCGACTCTTGAAACGCAACAGCCCTGGGACAGGCACCTGCTGGGTGATGGCGACAAACTTCTACCTGAACATGCCGATTCACTGGCCAGTGAGGAGTTTGGTCAGCGCATTGATGATATTGATGCCCTTGAACCCGGCGATTTGGTGTTTCTGCAAAACACCTACGGCAACTGGGCTGAAGGTGTGATCACCCATGTGGGCATTGCCACCGGTGAGGGGGAGTATATTCACCGCATGACTTCCAACAAAGGTGAGGTGCTGGTCCAGCCTATCCCCGCGCACTCTTTTAATGGCGCCATTCGTCTGCATGATAAGTGGTGTAAGTAGCTCATTGATCAAAAGACCTTGTCTCTTGCAATACTCCTAACTCTGAAACGAGAAGAGGATGGTTATATAAGACACTGATTTATTTAATATTAACTGGTACACAAATGTAGCAGAGAGGATAAGTATATATGACAATGTCAGCACGAAACTGAGGTTTCTGGCATTTGCATATCATATTCATATAGTGAAAGGAGAGTTTATTTATCTGAGACTATTGAATAGAGGATTTTTATTTTACATACGCCGAAAGTACTGCTACTTTGAATAATAACTATCGCTTATACCTATTGGGTATTTGTATAGGTACTGAAATTAAAAAGTAATAAATGGATTTTTATTATGAAATGGACTTTCGTTGCTTCAGCGTTATTTTTGCTGTTTATCTCCTACACTCCTTTTGCCCAGTCTCAGACACCGGAAATCCTTTTTGAGGAACGGACCGTCGAGAGTCACTATGAAATTTTTGGTGATTTCAATGGTGATGGATTACCCGATTTGATCTCTCATAGCCGCACGGCTGATAACGACTCATTTCTTGTGCTGGGGCGTTGGGAAGGAGATACTTTCCGATTTGCGGATGTCTCAGTCTTGCCGCAACTTTTATCGTTGGCCGAAGCCGGGAAAATTGTCGCAGGTGATTTTAACGGCGATGGTTTTGACGATATCGCGCAATTAAGTCCCCAGGATCCTAACGTAAAAATTGCTTTGGGCTCCGATCAAGGAGTCAGTGAAAATCTTATATCCTTATCCATGGATGTACCGGCTGATTTTAATCCTGATCAGACAAGGGGATTATTAAGCGTCGATCATGATGGCGATGGCATTGATAGCGTGTTGGTTACCGGAGTGCAGCGAGAGTCCTTCTATCTGTATCAGTTTACTTCCGGTAACGCGGGCTTGTCAGGTGTGGAGCTTGTACAAACTCTTGAGCCCTCTTCTGCTATCAGGATCCCCTATATCAATGACTATGATGGTAACGGTATTGAGGATATTCTGTTGCTGTCAGCTCAAGCGTTGGAGCCTCATAGCCTTTGGCTAGGGCAGCCAGTTGGCACGCTTCTGGCTCAACCAACCGATTCACCCACGCCAAAGCAAGCTTCCTATGACTGGGATCCGGATAGATATTCCGTCGTGCATATTGAAGGCAGCAGTGTTGATGAGCCGGTACAGGTGGTCAGAGTGTATAATGCGAACGGCGGTTTCAGTGAGGATGGAGAGCCGCTGGATCAGGATGGCAATCTTATTGTAGAAGGAGAATTGATAGATAACAGCTGTAAAGATCTTGCCTATTCTCCCCTTACCCGGAAATTTGAAAAAATCTGTCTCAGTGAAGAGATCCCGCGGGTTATCGAAGGCGGTATTATTCAGCCTGATTGCCCTCCGCTGCAGTCCTTACCAGAGGGAGAAGAGGTAACCGATAATTGTTATCAACCTCCGATCACTCCGAATGATCCACCTTCCTTACCTGGTGGAAGTTATCAACCAGTCAACAAAGCTTATACCATACAGATGTCGTTGCCGCATTCAGGTTCAAACCAACCTGAATGGCCGGAGTTGTATGAAAGTACGAGTCCCAGTTCAGGTTATTCAAAGGTGTTTGGAGGATTGGGGCAAGGATATACTACAACCCGAACTCACAGTACCTATGGCTTCCGCTACTATAAATACAAAATATGTAGTTATCATGAATGTAGTTCATTGAGCCCTTATAAAAGGGTGTATGTCTATACCAGCCCTGGCCCGGTACAAAATCTGACGGTTTCCCCAATTTCTGTTTACTTAAACGGCAGCGCCACACTTCAGTGGCAAAAGGCGGGCGGTATTGTACCTAATGGTGAATACCGGATCACTGAGGTTGCACCGGGCGGAGCGAGAACAGTCGTTAAAACCGTTACCCAACCCAACGCTTCTCAAAGTAATTTCAGTGCAATGGTATCTCCCTCTTCAGGAGGTAAAGGAACTTATACCTATGAGGTGCGTGCCTGCAACCCTGAAAATGTAGGTTGTGGTAGTACGCGAACGAGAACCGTCACATTAAAGGCCCCTTCACCTCCGGGTGCGCCTTCTGTGCCAGGCAAAGCCTTTGCCAATACCAATTACTCTGTCAGTTGGGGTACAGGTACTGGTGGGGCGACTTCTTACAAGTTGACCGGTGAACAAAGTGGTGTGATCGCTCAGGGAACAAGCCGTTCAAGCACACGCAACAAACCCACAGGTACCTATTATTATAAGGTTCAGGCCTGTAATACTCTGGGGTGTGGTGATTATAGCCCTACGTCTTCCGGGGTACAGGTTGTGGCAAAGCCGGGCGCACCTTCTGCCAGTGTCGCAAGTGTCAATGATACCGGCGGAGCTATTTCAGTCAGTTGGTCGGCGGTATCGGGGGCAACCAGTTACGCTGTTCGTTACAAGAGAAGCAGTGGAACTTATAGCAATGCGGTCTCAAAAGGTACTAGCCGCAGTCATACTTTTCCTAGCCTTTCACCAGGGAAATATCAGTTGCAGGTAAAAGTTTGCTTGCCGGGTAATTGTGCCTGGTCGCAGTTAAGTAGTGATGTTGATATTCCTTTTACTATTAAGGCTACTTCTGGTGCCGGGGGGAGTATTTCTCCCTCCAGCCGCCTTATTCATTATGGTGATACAGGCAGCTACACAGTCAGTGCCAGCAGTGGATATCAGATCAGTAATGTGACGGGATGCGGCGGTACACTTTCGGGTGGTACTTATACTACGGGTAATATTACCTCCATTTGTTCAGTGTCTGCATCATTCAGTGCTCTATCAAGAGTCGGTAAACCAATTATAAACCCAACATCAGGCACTTATACTGGCAGTAAAACTATTGAAATATCATCCGCCACTGCGGGTGCAAATATTTATTTCACTACCAACGGCGCAAATCCTACAACCAGCAGCAGTCAATATACAGCACCGATTGTTATAACAACGAATACGACCCTAAAGGCAAAGGCTTTCAAGTCAGGGTTAACATCAAGCTCTATTGCAACTGAAGAATATACGATTAGACCCCATCAACCATCAGTTAACCCCAATGGCGGTGAGTTTGTTGGTTCAGCTACTGTTACATTGAGCACTTCAACGGAAGGGGCAACACTGTACTACACAACAGATGGTACAACTCCGACAGTCAGTTCAACGGAGTACGTTGATCCTTTTGAATTGAAAACAAACTCTGTAGTTAAGGCCCGAGCTTATAAGGCAAATATGGGCCCAAGTCTGGTTACGAGCAGCCAGCCATTCAGTATTACCGGACTCTACATGGTTACTACTTCTATATCAGGAGAGGGAAATATTGAACCTGCCAGCCAACAAGTAGAACAAGGGCAAACGGCGTCCTTCGCACTTTTGCCGGGGGTAGGATACATAGTTGAAAGCGCAGAGGGGTGTGCTGGCAGTCTTGATGAAAATGTTTATACAATTGGGCCCGTTACAGACGACTGCCAAGTTTCAGTCTTATTTTCTCAGGCTGAACAAGTGCAGGCTCCGGTGTTCACCCCAGATGGCGGTCAATATGCAGAAGTCCAGACGGTTTCATTACATACCAGCACTCCGGATGCCCAAATTTACTACTCGCTTAACGCATCGTCTTTGGGTGAGCTTTATCAGGATCCTATTGAAATAGGCACTACCAGCACAGTCTATGCAATAGCTAAGTCAGACGGCATGGCTGATAGTGATATGGTTGAAGCGACTTTTACCTTTGATGCCGATAACCCGGATTGGGCGAAGCCCAATGGAGAAGTGGCGGATGCGAACCTTTCTGCGCCTACAGCTCCAGCCAGCAATTTCAGCGGCGCCACACCTGCCTCCGGCAGCGCTGACGGTGGGGCCGCAGGTTATCAGATCCCCATTACACTGCCACCAGGCCGTGCCGGCATGCAACCGAATGTGGCGCTCAGTTACAGCAGTCGTAGCGGTAATGGCATTGCCGGAGTGGGCTTCAGCCTGTCAGCTGGCGGCAGTATTTCCCGTTGTCCCTCAACACTGGCACAGGATGGTTTCTACAGTGATATTCAATATGATTTAAGTACAGATAAACTTTGCCTGGATGGGCAAAGGCTTAAAGCTATTAGCGGTGTATATGGCAACAATGGCACCGAATATCGTACTGAACTGGATAGCATGGTCAGGGTTATCCAACGAGGCGGAAGTATCAACAGCCTCGCTGCTTATTTTGAGGTCCATCTGCCCAATAATCATATCCAATATTACGGCCAAAGTGCCAAAATTAGAGCCGAGGGCAAGCTCTTTCCCATGAGCTGGTTATTGGACAAGGAGATGGACTTCAGCGGCAACCGGATTGATTATAGTTACGACAGTGTTAGTTCCGGGGAAGTGTTACTTGAACAAATCAACTATACAGGTGATGCCAGTGGCGCAGGTGATCGGGAGGTTCGCTTTGCTTACGAATCACGCCCGGATAAGCGCTCACAGTACCTGGCCGGAGGTAAAACCCGCCAAACCCGTCGCCTCAAAACCATTTCAACCTGGTATGCCGGTAGTAAGGTCAGGGATTACAGCCTCGCCTACCAGCCCAGCGTTGCCAGTGAGCGCTCGTTACTGAAAAGCATTACCGAATGCGGATATCAGGGCGCCAACATTTGTCGACAGTCAACAGACTTTGATTGGTCAGACACTGACACAACGTTTACTCTAGAGGAACTCAAAACGGCTCAGGGAAATGAGCTTATTCCAACCGATGGTCAAATAGTTCCGGATATCACAACCCTGGCAGCAGCAGGGGACATCAATGGTGATGGTGTAAGAGATTGGGGCAGTTATTTTGTCAACGCCGAAGGGGGTCAAAACGGCATCAATGACTATCAAACCAATTCGTGTGAACAAAGCTATTTTCTTGGTCGCCCCATCTGTGTGAACGCCGATTTTGATTTAGATGGCCGGACTGACATCTGGTGGGTTGAGAATGGATTTCTGAAAATAGGTTTGACGGACTACCCCTCTCACGTTGTAACTCAGGTCAGTACGAACGTTACTCTGCAATCAGACATGTTCAGAGAAGATAATCTGGTCAATGCTTCAGATTATAACGGCGATGGCTGGCCGGACCTGGTCGTGGGAACCAAAATAAAAAATGGCAGCGGAGTGACTATCTCCGGCAGGGTTAGTCTATATCTTCACAGTACAAACCCATTAAACCCTTATCCATCAGAGCAGGAGATGGTGGATATTGGCCCGGATGAGATACTGCAATATCTGGGCGATATGGACGGTAATGGTCTGCCGGATCTGGCCGTGACCCGCCAGGATCCCCATGAGAGTTCCGCTACCCTGAAGCGCTTATTGCTTACTCAGGCTGACGGCTCATCGGTCACGTTTGTGGAAAAAGAACTGAGCTTCGGCGGTTTTGGCCAGTTCGGTGACTTTTCTATGTTGCTTGATGTAAATGGTGACGGTTTGCCCGACTGGTTGGGCTGGATGGCGCAAGGGTTATCTGATGGTGATGACGGAGGTGGCGGTTTTATACCAAATCCCCCTCCAATAGTGATGGGAAGTGATACTGCCGACGCTGATGACGTTGCTGCCGACTATGATCGGTACGAACAGCAAATAGCCGATGAAAACGGGTATTTCATGGTCAAGCTGAATAAAGGCAATGGAGAGTTTACCGATCCCATTGATTTGGGCCCGGCAGCCAAGCTACCAACCCGGGTAGTACAAACGCCGATTTCAACGCCTCAGGAGCCTATCTATGAGGTGATACCCAAGTTTTCCGAGTCATTCAAAGTTGCGGATATTAATGGTGACGGCGTTGATGAGCTGCTGTTCCCGGATGACCAGCAGATCCTTGCCAGCGGTTGTTTTACCTTCCGACATTATCCCATTGGTAGTGGAGGAACTGCAGAGGAAACAACCCGCTGTGGCAGTGCGCATTATGGCTCTTACTTTGGCCAGGATGGCACTCGTATCTCCATGAGCTCTATTTGGGATACAAATATTTATCGCTACCAGGCGTTACAGTTTGTAGAACAAGCAGATGGCAGTATCCAGGCTCAACTTAAAGATACGGATATTATCGGTGCGGCCAATAATGCTTTTATGAGTGACGGTTTTGGTAAAGGACTGCCGGATCTGGTTTTTGCCTACGGCTGTGAATATACAACCGATTGCTCTGTGACCCCCACATCCGGCTCGCCGATGCAGGGCTTAACCAAAAATAAGGTCTACGTCAGTCACAATTTAGGCGCGACCGACAAGGCCAGCCCCGGCAGTGCAGATTACAAAGCCATTGATTTACTCGAACAGGTGCAGGACGGTGCCGGTAAGCTGAGTCGCTGGCAATACCTGCCTCTGACTACCGGGCAAATAGCCAACTACTATCAGATGCTGCGGGAAGTGGTGGACAACCAGCACTTTAATTTTGCCTCCAGCATGTATGCGGTCTCTAAGTTTGAACAAAGCAACGGAGTGGGCGGGCTGAACAGCCTTGAGTACCGCTATACCGATGCCACCTATAACTTTAAAGGGCGCGGCTTCAGGGGCTTTACCGGCATCACGGTGCTGGATAATGCCAACAACATTAGCACCGAAACCGAGTTTGAGGTTAAATTCCCCTATACCAGTCAGATTGCTGCACAGCGGGTATATAAACAGGGTCAGTCCACGCCGTTTAGAACGCAAATTAACGACTGGCGCGATAATCCCAGCTATTTCCGCAACGGCTTGTACCATATTTATAACTACCAGTCGGTGACCAAACAGTATGACATCAACACCTTTGCGGAATATTCCACCGTCACTAATACCGTCAATGATATTGACCAGTTTGGTAATGTGCTGGAAAGCTCCCGCGAAGTGGATGATGATACGCTTAACCAGATAGTGGAAACGGTTACCGACTACCCTGACGCCAATGAAAGCTGGCCACGACGTTGGAAGCAGCGCACGGTCACCAAAGATGCAGTGACCCATAAAACCGGCCCGGCCCCGGCCAGTGGCACCAACAACCAACAGGTAGTGGTCACCGATGTGGTGTGGAATACCACCCATCGCAAACCACAAAGCCAGACGGTCAGTGGCGATGGCAGCAGCCTGAACACCGCCTATATCTATAACGATTACGGCCTGCCTAATAAAATCACCCGCACCGGCACAGTCTTTACTGGCAGCGCCATGAGCGCCGCCACACAAAACCGTGTGACCGATATTTACTACAGTAATAACGGGCAAACCACCGCCAATGATGGCTACTTCCCGTACCAGACCTCGGTCAAGGCCAGTGCGGGCAAAACCCTGCACAGCTACCAGAAAACCGACCCGGCCACCGGCCAGCCGGTTGAGCAAACCGATGCCAGTAGCGTGGTCACGCAAACCACCTATGATGCACTGGCACGGCCGGTTGAAATCAATGTGACCGGCCAACCGGCGCAGTACCTTGGCTACCAGAATGCCAGTGGCAACCACGCCATTATGAAAGTGGTCAGCCGCCAGGCGGGCAGCCCCGAGAGTGAGGAGCACAAAGACCTGCTCGGGCGCACCGTACACAGCCGCACCCAGGGCTTTGACGGCAGTTGGGTAAAACAGGATGTGGCATTTAATGCCCGTGGCCTGAAAACCTCAGAAAGTCAGCCTTATAGCGCCAGTGGTAAAGGCGAAACCCGTTACAGTGAATTCGATGTGCTGGGGCGCACCGGTAAAAAAGTCACCACCGGCACCCACAGTGACTTAACCACCACCTACAGCTATAGCGGACTGGAAACTACCATCAACACCCAGCCGCAGGATGGGGCTTATCTCACCATGAGCCGCACCTATAACAGCCTGGAGCAACTAATCGAAACCGTGGATGCCTTAAACGGCACCACCCAGTATCTGTATGATGCCGGCGGCAATCCGATTCTGATAAAGGATGCCAATAACAATAGTATTACGGCTAACTACGATGCGCTGGGCAGAAAACGCTGGGTCATCGACCCCAATCAGGGGCGAACCGACTTTACCTACAATGACTTTGGCGAGCTGGAAAAAGAACTGGATGCCAACACGAAGTCCATTTTCTACGACATGGACCAGGCCGGCCGGGTTACACAGCGCATCGCCGATGGCAGCACCGCAACCTTTACCTGGGACAGTGCGCAAAGCGGTTGCCGTGACGGCCTGCTGTGTAGTGAAAGTGAAAACGGCTCCAGCAAGACCTACCAGTATGACTATGCGGCACGTATTACTCACACCAGAGTAACCATTGATGGCCAGAGCTATACCACCCAAACTCAGTACGATGGTAACAGCGGTAAACCTAAAGCCCTGGTGTACCCCAATAACCTGACATTAGGTTACGAATACAACAGCACGGGTTACCTGAGCCGTGAATACAACGCCCAAAGTGGTTACAGCTACCGCCAGATTACTGCTCAGGACCACTGGGGCAATATCACCCATGCCCTGATAGGCGATAACAGCGGCCAGGTTGAAAGTACTAACCAGTACAGCGCCAAAACCGGGCAGATGCTCTACAGCCAGGTCGATAGCGGTGGATTAATCCAGTACCTGAACTACAGCCATTATGACAGCTACGGTAACCTGAAAGAGCAGCAAAGCCTGATAAGTGAACTGAACCGCACTGAAAGCTTCACCTACGATGAGCTGCAGCGCTTAACCCATGCCAGCACCACCGGCACAGGTATCAGCTTCGATGTGGACTATGGCTATGATGCAGTGGGCAATATCAGATATAAATCCGATTACTCCACCAACAGCACAAGTGCTTATCAGTACAATACCGGCAATAACAAAATCAAAAGTATTGCCTTAAAAGGCGGCGGCAGCGTCAGCTTCGGCTATGACCAAAAAGGCAACCTGACCACCAGAAATGGCAGTACGGGAATTGCCTACAATGTGTTTAATAAGCCGGTGCAAATCAATAAAAACGGCTCGGTGAGCCTCAGCTACGGCGCTGACCTCTCAAGGGTTAAACAGGTCAGAACCACAGGCGGCACCACTACCACCACCTGGTATATTGATAAACACTATGAGGTGGAAAGCCAGGGTGGCAGCACCACCCAGGCCGTCTATATCAGCGATGTGGCCATTATCAAACTCAGTGATACAGATAAATCCATTCGCTTTACCCACAGAGACCGACTCGGCAGTGCCACCACGCTCACCGACCATAACGGCCAGGTGGTCGCCAGACGGCACTTCGACGCCTTTGGCGCACCGAGGGGCGGTGACTGGAGTGAACAAAGCCTGGTCCGCCTGCCAGACAGTGAAAGCCGACGTGGCTTTACCGGTCACGAACACCTGGATGAAGCCGAACTCATTCATATGAACGGTCGGGTGTACGATTACAAGGTCGGACGGTTCCTGTCTGTGGACCCCGTAATTCAAAGCCCCGGCAACAGCCAGAGTATTAACCCTTACTCGTATATTATGAATAACCCGTTAGCTGGGACTGATCCCAGTGGTTACTGTTCGGCTGAGACTGGTACGCGCCTCAAGAAGTGTGTAGATGTTGAAGTTACGGACTCTAGTTCTGGAGACACAAGCACGAAATCTCTTAACAGTAAGCACAGTGATTTTAAGAGTCATGTTGCTGATTTCGTTAATAGCAAATTAGGTAATGGAGCGCAGATTAATGCAGCCTCTGCGACAATGAAAAGTGGAAAAACCATGGATCTGATGGGGCAAGCAACTGTCAGTCAAGTAGACAATAATTCATTTGGCTCTTTCGTGGAAGGGTTTTCAAGTTTTGTTGAATCTGCTTTGGGCAATATAGGTTCCCACCTACCGTCTTTTCCAAAATCAGACGAAGATTCATTTGCGGGATACTTTTGGAATAGAGTGTTGGATGGCGATGTTAGGGATCAGCTATTTCAGATATACGACGGATTTAAGAACTGGGAAGGTGCGTTCATTGGTATTACCTTCGGTGCTTCTTATGGTAGAAGAGGAGGAACTGCTGGAGGTTCAAATACGTTCGCTCTAGGAACAAATGGGGATGTTGTCAACATAATTACTCCAGAAGTTGGGGGGCAACTACCGGGTAGTGGGGGGATTAGCTTCATCCGTATCTCAGTAGGTTTGAATAACACCGTGGATGATTTGAAAGGGTTTGGTACTTCTGTCTCTGGAAAATATGGGAAATACTCAGGTTCAGCAACACTTCCAAAAGTGAAGATGATAAATGAATATCCGGGGGTTCGAGGATCAAGTGTACCTTCTCTCGAATATGGAAGATTTCCAATACTTGAATTTGGATATGGTCACGGTGCAAATGGCCTTTCCCTTACTGAAGGAAACGGGATGGAAACGTGGAGGAAAGAATTGTGGTAGAGTCATTGTTTTTAATTTTTGTTCTTTCCTTGATTGTTTTTATCATAGTTAAAACATATTTTTCCGAGTCGAAAGATCCGATTCTGAAAAAGTTGAAGCGCCACTATCATGACAATAGTGATGAAAAGGCTGTAGGTGGTGAGACTGAAATTTTTTACTATTGGGATGAGGGGAAATCGAAAAACTATATTAATGGGATGTATGTGCATTCTAATGAGAAAGGTATTTACATAAAACCAACTATTTTTAATTTTTGGTTGAAAAATCTTTATATACCTTGGTCTGAACTACAGTGGAAAGGTGAGTTTAGGAGTTATCTTGCTAAAAAGGATGTCTATTTTTTGTGTGATATAGGGGTTTATATTGGGGTTTCTAGAAAGCATAAGTGTAATAAAAAGGGTCAGATCCAAATTAAGTAATTGGACAGGATATATTAAACGGAACATATGATGAAAAAGTTAATTTTAATCTTGGCAGCAGTAATGGTATTTCTGTTACCAACCTTCGCCCAAGCCAACGTCAAATGCCCGGATGCGAAGGTGCAGATGTTGTATCCAACCGAAGAGAAAACCTTTATCCAGCTGGAAGGCCAGAACTGGCAGGTGCTGGGCTTTGTCGGTGATGAAGATCTGCCCACCAAAATGGCCATCGCCCAGCGCGCCAAGCAGCAAAACCAGCCGGTAGAACTCACCTTCAAAAACGGCCACGACAAAGAATGCCTGTCCCGCAACGACACCAGTGCAGTGCTCAAAATCAAAGCCCGTAAAGAGAAGAAGAACCAAAACTGATATTCCGATAATGAAAGTGGTTGCTGATGCCGCACGGCACCAGTATTTCATCCCCTTTGGATAACCTTGTCTGCATTCCTGTGCGCGGCTTGTGTTATGCCAACCGATACAAGAAAAATATGTATGGCAAATATGGATACGATGCCCAACACTTTAAGAGAAATTCTCAAAAAGATTTTACTGGTTGCTTTGGGCTCTGGCCTGGCCACCAATGCACTGTACATCTACGGATTGGCGTTCTATCAGGGGTATATCAATAGATTCGGCTTTGAGTATGGTTTCTTTCCCATTGAGTGGGAGGATGCGTTGATGTGGACTTACGCAGCCAGTCGGGAATTCGGCGTCACCACTGTACATTGGTGGACGAAGCTTGGCTTGGGAAGTATGTCCATCATGTTGCTCACAATTTATGTTATTGCCAGGATGTGGATGGCTGCGACAGCAGAAAATAAGCCCAGGAAATCACTTTTCAAGAAGAAGTCCTTTGGGACGCTCCGTACACTGGCTGAGATTCGGAGAAGTTACCCAAGGACGTTTGACACAATAAGGTGGTTTTTTAATGCAGAACAATCCCTGTGGGCCTTTGTGGTTTCGTACTTTGCCCTGATTGTAATTTTCTGTGTGCCCCTGTTTATTATGATCTGGGTATATTTCCCGTTGATAGGTATGAAGCATGGAAATGATATTGCCGAAAAGCGGCTAGCATGGTATGAAGAATCACTCTGTGCCGACGAAGATGATTACTGGGATGAGTGTGTTCGTGTGGCCACAACTCATATAGGTAACCCGGATTTACCTGGGCATCAAGTAGGCAGGCTTATCCTGAAACACCAAAGCTACCTGGGTCTACTGACTCAATGCGGTCCCGTGACGATGACTATGCCAAAGGAGTTCTATCAGATGGCTGTTGCCAAGGATAAAGTTGAAAGGCCCGTGCAGGATTGTGCACATAAGTCCACTGACTGAGTGATTTGACCGTATACTAGGTTATCGTGTCCCCCTAGATTTTTTGGAGTTCAGATGCAGCCCCAACCCTATGAGAACCTGGAGACTCTGCTTAGTGCTTTATCCGTTAAGCGATATCAACTATTGCGCACCCTGGCCAAATACGAACAGGGCATAACCATCAAACAATTGGCTTCGCTGTTGGGAAGAAATTATAAGAACGTGCACAGTGATGTTGGAGTATTGAGGTCCATTGGCCTTATCGCCCAAACAGGCCATCCCGCCAAAATTTACACACCCCATAAACGCTTTGTCAGCAGCCTGGATCTGACAAAGTAATCCTGCGTGTCTGGCTAGTCTGGCGGTGAAATGAGACCAGGCACTTTCTTACTAAAGTTGGCTATTAATGGTCAGTTCTCCCAGCACGGTGGTCAGTCCTTACCGGTAGAAGCGATCAGTCCGTGTCAGCGGGCCGGGCATTTCGGTGCAGCGCCGCCATATCTCACCCGGCAGTGAAGAACCTAAGGTTGCTCATCTCTGTAATCATCCAATAAATAAGCCGAACTCTTAACAACACATTTGGTTTATAATTGTTTTTATATGGGTACTGTAAGTACCGTTTTTATGAAAATTATAAACTATTCAGTTGTCGAAGTTTAAAAATGGTACTAAATTGATACTATGAGTACCGAAAGTAAAAGTAAAATAAACCAGTTGATGTCAATAACGCCACGTGGCGTTGTGCTGACCTCTGCGTGGCTGACAGAGCAAGGCTATAGCCCTGAGCTGCAAAAGCGCTATCGTAAAAGCAACTGGTTTACCCAGCTTGAAAGAGGCGCATTGGTCAGAAGCGGCGATGCCGTTGATGCGCTAGGGGGTATCTATACCCTGCAAACCCAGCTAGGTCTCTCCATACATCCGGGGGCAAAAACAGCGTTGTCGCTGTTGGGTAAGTCACATTATCTGGACTTATCAATGCAGCGCTGTCAGCTGTTTGGCTTCCAAGCTGAACAGCTTCCATCATGGTTTAAAAAACATGATTGGAAACTTAAAGTGGAGTATCAGTCATCTTCCTTTTTACCAGCAGAGCTGGGTCTGACGGAATACAGCTACAAGGACTTTCAGATAAAGCTATCAAGTCCTGCCAGAGCGGTAATGGAGTGCTTGTATCTGGCACCGGAAAGCCAGCCATTACTGGAAGTGTTTGAACTGATGGAAGGGTTAAACAACTTACGCCCCAAGTCTGTACAGACGCTACTGGAAGCCTGTACCTCTGTGAAAGTGAAACGCTTGTTTCTGTACATGGCTGAAAAAGCCGGACACAGTTGGGTTAACTATCTCAACCTGGATTCCATCGATTTAGGCAAAGGTAAACGCCAGATAGAGCCTGATGGCGTCTATATCCCTAAATATCAGATCACTGTACCCAAGACGCTCGAAGCACATACATGAGAGAACAATATCTACGGCAGGTGAATCTGCTACTAAACGTGATTCCCGAAGTGGCGAAGGAAAAGTGCTTCGCACTACACGGCGGTACAGCCATCAATTTATTTGTGCTGGATATGCCAAGGTTATCCGTGGATATCGACTTGACCTATATACCCATTCAGGACAGGGACGAAAGCATCAGCGCAATCAATGATGCCCTTGCCAGAATACAGGCCAACATCACTGCTTTGAGGCCAACGATTAGGATCACGCACAAAACGGACGTGTGCAAACTCATGGTTGAGGATGGCGATGTGCTGGTCAAAATAGAAGTCAATATGATTGGCCGGGGCGTGCTTGGAGGCACGGCCCCAGTGCAACCATTGTGTGATGCTGCACAGGAGTACTTTGATGCATTCTGCGATATACAGGTTGTTCCCTTATCCCAGCTATACGGGGGTAAGATTTGTGCGGCATTGGACAGGCAGCACCCCAGAGACCTGTTCGATGTTCACTTACTGCTTCAAGAGCACAGCTATTCAACTGAGATAAAAGAAGGGGTTATCTATGCCCTTATCTGTAGCAATCGGCCAACCCATGAAATGCTCAGCCCAAACCATATTGATCAACGCGTGGCTTTTGATAATCAGTTTAACGGCATGTCAGATCGGCCCTTTACCTATGAGGACATGGAGGCGGCCAGAAGTCAGCTTATTCGGCTCGTCAATGAAAGCCTGAATGATACAGATAAGGAGTTTCTGCTAAGTGTGAACCGGCTGGAGCCGAAATGGTCGATATACGACTTTTCGCATTATCCATCGGTGAAATGGAAGCTGATAAATCTGGAGAAGTTTAAAAAATCACGGCCAGACGACTATCACGCTCATGTTGAGGCATTGCAGGTGCAGTTAAAACGATCTGATCTTTAGCCAACTGGTTCGGGGCCCGTTGGCGGTCAGCGCTGCCTTAAACAGCGCTATTATCTGGCGCTGTTTAAGGCATGAATAGCAAAGCTGCCTAACCAGTGGCTGCCTTCATAGCTGTCGCCTATGAGGTTGGGGTAGGAATGGGCCATATGTTTATCCGCCAGCGCGTTTAAATGGTGATACTTCGGATACTGCCCTGCCAGGGCATAGAGATTCCATGCACGGCTGAAATTTAAACCATCCAGATGCACCAGCTTGCCATCGGTGCGGTCGCTGACGCTCCCTACTGCTAACTGATAGTCCGGGTCGGCCAGTTGCGGCATAAAACTCTCTAACCAGGGCAGGAACTGATCTTCGGGCAGAATGCGCTGCATCAGGCCCACTTCTTCCAGACAGGGCGAGATAAAATCGTAGCCACTGGGCTCCCAGCTTATGGGGCAGTTTTTATCCTGTAAAAAATAGCTTTTTGCACGTTCAGTAATGAGCTGTTGTAACTCAGTGTGTTGGCGATTCACGGCGTAGTCATAGGCAAAACTTAAACCGAAGGCGATATTAGTGTGCTCGCCAACACGAATGGGGTAGAGCAGCCGCGGAAGGAAATCCAGATAGCGCTTAACGATAAGATCGGCCAGCGGCTGCAGGTTTGTGGCCAGTTGTTGTGCCATGGGATCCTGCCAGGCGTGCAGCTCATCAGAGAGCTTCAGCAACCAGGCCCAGCCATAAGTGCGTTCGAATGAGGCATTGATGTCTTTGCTGAAAAAGGCCACTTCACCGGCTACTTTGTCGGCGGTTAAATTACGCTTAAGTAGGGCTTTGACCTCGTCCTCCCCCTCTAAATCCGGGAACTGACGCAGTAAGGTTACCAGCGACCAGTAACCATGTGCAGCACTGTGCCAGTCAAAGCAGCCGTAAAAGATTGGGTGATGTACAGAGGGTTCCTGTAAATCTTCAGCGCTGCCCAGTACCACACCGGTTTTATAGGGGTAGGGTGTTTCAACGCAATGTAATGGCAGGCTAACCAGTTTATTGGCCTCATTTAGGGTAAGGGCATGAGCCGCGCGGCTTTGTGAGCTGCCTGCGTGGCAGTTCAGGCTGATAAGAAGGAATAGGGTGGTGCCGATAAGCGTGCGAAACATCATAGTCATGCCTTGTGAACAAAGATCGATAGCGCGAAGGTTAAAGCAAATTTGTTCAATTGTCGCCTGTATGCTTTGTTGCGATCTGCCTGGAGCTGCAGGTTTGAATGGCCTGCAATCCGGATAAAGATGGATCCTGTAAACCCTGATGTTACCTCAGGCTCAGTCGTGCCCGGCTTCAGGTTGACCTCTATATTGCGACAATAACAGTACAAACCATTCTGCATTAACCTGCCCTTATGCGCGTTGGCGCACCGACTCAGATTTGACCATCGTTCAGACTTTGTTCTACCGGTCAGTGCAATCCTGTACTGAAGGAACCTATAAGGAGGTCTTTTATGAACAAGTACAGTAAACATAATCGCGGTGTGAAACTCGACAAAGCGAACAAGGCCGATATGGACGATAAAATGGAAGCTACGCCAATAAAACCCGAAGCCAGTTTAAGGCCGGAGCAGGCCGGGCCGCCACCCGGAGGCAAAGTGAAATGGCCGACCCAGGTAAAAGCTGCCAAAAGTCAGTGGGGTAAGCTCAGCGAAGCCGAAATACTGAAAAGCGACGGTGATCAGCAACAACTGAGTAGTCTGGTACAACAGCGCTATCACATCGACCGCCATCTGGCTGACAAACAGGTTAAAACCTTTCTTGATCAATGCAACCTTGCATAGCAGGCGAGCAAACTGGTCAACAGGCTGTTATTTTCCTGCGTTAATGTGTGATATCGCACATTTGTCGCAGCAATATCAGGATATCTTAATAGTCTCAATACAGGAGCCCTGTTATGAAAGATCCTCAGGATTCTAACCCGTTTCAACTGCGCAGCACCATGCTAAAACTGCGGGCCAATCGTCAGAACGGTCACAATGGTCAGCAGGCACAGCGTGATGGAGTGAACTGTGATGTGATGTTACAGCGCGATATCTGGAGCCTGCAAAAGGAACAATTGCAGCAGGAAAATAAGCGTCTGTTGCTGGCACTGCAACAGGCCCGGACAGAGCTGCAGCAATTGATGCAGGACAGTCAGTGTGATGCACTTACCCAAACCCTCAACCGCAGCATTATGCTGGATCGCATTCAGCAGGCTATCAGTATCGCCAAACGGCAACACAGTCTGTTTGCCCTGTTGTTTGTCGATCTGGATAACTTTAAACCCGTGAATGATCAGTTCGGCCATGCCGCTGGTGATGAGGTGCTGCAACTGGTCGGCGCTCGCCTGCGCTCGGCCATTCGTGAAAGCGACGCTATCAGCCGCCACGGCGGTGATGAGTTTCTGTTACTGCTCAACAACATTAAGAGCAATGATGATGTGAATCAGTTTGCAGCCAAGGTGACGCACCTGTTGGCGCAACCCTACCAGATAAAGAGCGGCAGTGTGTCTTTGTCAGCCAGCATTGGTGTGGCACTCTTTCCTGCCGATGGTGACAGCGCACAAGCGCTGATCAGGCATGCCGACGCCGCTATGTACAGGGCTAAACGACGGGGCTCACTTTTTCAGACAACAAGTAGTATTAACGCCTGAATCATGCCAGTGCTATGCGCGCCAGCGTACCGACAGCGTTTTACCGTTGGGGCATAGTAAGTCAGGGCGCAGGTTTCTGCAGCCCCCGACTATCAGGAGTTTCTAATGAAAACACTCATTGCCGCCCAGGTATCAATGGTATCCGCTTTAATCCGCAAGCGGCTGCTGAAACCAGGCTTGATGCTGACCATTGCTGCAGTATTAGCGACTGGCTGCGCGACCCCTCTTAAAACCCCATCTGCTGAACTTGACGCCGCCGAGCGCGCCATAGGTAACGCCGAAAGGGCCCAGACTATTCGTTACACCAGTACTGAACTCAATGCCGCCCGCTCAGAGCTGGCCGCCGCCCGCAATGCGGTGACTGCAAAGGATATGCTTCAGGCTCAGCGACTGGCTCTGCAATCACAGGCCAGCGCCGAACTGGCACAGGCTCGTGCCGACCTGATAAAAGCCCAGGCCATTAATCAGGATATGCAACAAAGCATTGATGTATTACAGCAGGAAGTGCAACGTAACTTGTCAGGAGTAAAACCATGAACCGCATATTACCTTTTGGCAGAACATTGCTGAGTATCAGCTTTGCTGCTGTTTTTGTGACCGCTTGTGCCAGTGCTCCGAAGATGCCCGATGGCGCTGCTGATGTACGTCAGCAGCTCACACAGCTGCAAAGCGACAGTCAACTGGCGGTATTGGCGCCGCTGGCAATAAAAGAAGCCGAGCAGGCCGTGATCCTGGCAGAACAGCCGGAAAGAAATACTGAACTGGCCCATCACCGGGTGGTGATGGCAGAGCGTAAGGTGGCGATGGCCGGGGCTCAGGCACAAACGCGTCTGCTGGAGTCTCAACGGGAAGCGCTGAGTCAGCAACGTGATGATGTCAGGCTGAACGCCCGCACTCTGGAAGCGAAGCGAGCCCGGGCGGATGCCAGCGATGCCCGCAGTGATGCTGAGCAGGCACGGTCTCAGGCCAGCAGTGCTCAGGCAGAGGCCAGTGATGCCCGTATTGATTCAGCACTGGCTAAACGACAGGCGATGTTGGCCGAAAACCGTGAGCAAAACGCGCTTTCTGAGGCCCGCTCTGCACGTCAGCAGGCTGATAGCTCTGATGCTGCCGCCGCCGAATTACGCACCCAACTGGATGAACTTAATGCTAAACCCACCGACAGAGGTTTAGTGGTGACGCTGGGCGATGTGTTATTCGATACCGGTAAGGCTAATCTGAAAGTCAGCAGCAGTAACCATTTGCAAAAACTGGCCAAGTTCTTAATGGCTTACCCAGAGCGCACCGCCCAGATTGAAGGCCATACTGACGATGTTGGCAGTGATGCTTCTAATATGCTGCTGTCGCAGCGCCGTGCGGAGACGGTGAAGACGTTTTTGCTGGCGCAGGGCATAGCAGACAGTCGTCTGGCTGTTACCGGCATGGGTGAAAACACACCATTGGCCAGCAATTCAACAGCCGATGGTCGGGAGCAGAACCGGCGGGTGGAAGTAATTATTGCCAACGCCGTTGAGTTAGCGGATAAGCGCTAAGCGTGCTGGCGCACCGACCTGGCCGACCAAACCCGGCATTCTATAGCCAAGACAGCGGCAATCTTGCCGCTGTTGCATACAATCGGAGTTATTATGGAAAAGCCAACAGAAACCAATGCGGCCAAAAATGAATTCAACAGTGGAGTGGACTCCGCTTCGGGCCGTATACATCGTGCTATCGACAGTGCCGCGGAAGCGGGTTCACCGGCCATCAAACAGGTGACCGCCAGTGCTCACAACACGGTGGATAAAATGGCAAGTGGTGTGAATCACGCCGCCGAGGCCATTTCGAAAAAAGGCGTACAGTTGCAGCATCTGCAGCAGCAGTTAACCGAAGGCACCCGCGATCAGGTACGCAGCCATCCGTTGATGTCGCTTGGGGTAGCAGTGGCTGGAGGTATGCTGTTTAGCTGGTGGTTAAGCCATCGCAGCGGTGGGCATAATGCCAAATGATTCTATTACAACACCCGCATCAGCGGGTGTTTCTTCAGTACCGCCAGAGGTAACGGCTGAATTGGTTGCATGGTGGCAGCAAGTCAGAGCGCTGGCCTGTGATCAACTGCAACTGCTGACGCTCGAAGGTCAGCGGGTAGCAAACAGCATGGTCGCGTTACTGGTATTTGGTCTGATCGCAGGTTTACTGGCCCTGACGTTATGGTTTGGTGCACTGGCACAAATCATCATACTGGCACAGCATAGCCTGTTGTCGGCAGGTCAGGCTCTGGGGCTGGCGATGGTGGTTAATCTGTCGGGCTTGTGGTTTGTGCTGCGTCGCTGCCGCTATTACAGCAGCCTGTTGCGTTTCCCGGCAACTATGCAGAGCCTGCGTCTGGCAGGTTCAGAACTGGCCAAAGAGGCCAGATGATATGCAGCCCCGACAACTCAATCGAGAAATTGCTCAACTGGCGCAACAGTTACCGCAACAACGCCGGCAGTTAGGCGCACAAACCCGTGTCGTCGCCAACGCGGTGCACAACAGGCTCAGCTCTCCGACGGCGCTGGTGGTGGCAACCCTCAGCGGTGCGTTGCTTGGCTGGTGGTTATATCACCAGGATAATACCCCTTCCAATCACACTGGCTCCAAAAACACCACCACGCGCAAACCTCTGACAGCCTTTGCAGCCTGGCTTCGCACGGTGTTTACTGCTTACATTCTTCGTACATTGGTTTGAGTGGCGTTTCGGTTTTTAGCTCTGCGGGCTTATTTCTGGTAACTCAACACCGCTAAAACCGGTTTTTTGTGCACCGGTGTGCTACACCACGGATTCAGTCCTGTGTCGTGATGCTGGCAGCAGACGATCCGTTTCGGACTTGACCACGCCATAGCATTCGCAACTCAACCGCTCCAGTTTCTCCCTGTCGGTGACAATAATATGGCCTCGGCTGTAGTCAATCACGCCTTGTTTATGCAACCGGCCTGCGGCTTCGGTTACCCCTTCGCGGCGCACCCCCAGCATATTGGCAATCAGTTCCTGAGTCATCACCAGATGATTATCTTTTAGCCTGTCCAAAGACAGCAATAACCAGCGACAGAGTTGCTGATCGATACTGTGATGGCGGTTACAGACTGCGGTCTGTGCCATTTGAGTGATCAACGCCTGTGAATAGCGCAACATTAAATGCAGCAACTCTCCGTGGCGGTTGAATTCATCCTTTATTCGCTGACCAGGTAACCGATAGGCAAAACCGGCACTTTGTATTATGGCGCGGCTGGTGGTGCTCTCGCCGCCCATAATCAGGGCGATACCAATCATACCATCGTGGCCGACCACGGATATTTCCGCTGATGCGCCATTTTCCATCACATAGAGCAGTGACACGATACAATCGGTGGGATAATAGACATAACGCAATACTTCGCCTGACTCATGCAGTACTTTGCCCAGTGGCATCTCGACCAGTTCCAGATATGGAAAAAGCCTCTCCTTTACTTCTGAAGAGAGGGTTTTCAGTAACTGATTTTCCGTTGGCTGATGCTGTTTGGGATCTATGCACTGCTGTGATGCCAATTTAGGCATAACTTTATCCTTATCTGTGTGCAAAGAGATTGTCAGTATTAGGTAAGCAACGAATACGCTCTGTGCGCTAACGCACATATAGTATCATCCGATGAAAATTTATCCGCACCATATTTTTCACTGATGTCACGCAGCTAATCCCACTAGCCGGGCGCCCTAATTAACAACCTCACTGAATTGCATCACAACCTTTAATATTTAGATGGTAATTCGCAGGACTTATCCGATGCATTTCCCTGACCCGGGATCTGCCTGTACAGCAGGTTTCGATTCCTGGCTTATGACTGACCTTGTGCGCTGATTATCTGAGTGTCAGCTTGTGGCTCTCCGAGTATATTCCTGTAGTCGTCCAATCCTGCCTGATAGCATTCACAGGTAATAGCCTGTAACGCCTTGCGATCCAGAATGCTCACCACGCCCCTGCTGTAACAGATAAGTTTTTGCTGTTGCATAATACCCGCAGCAACGGTTATACCGCTGCGACGCACGCCGAGCATACCCGCCAGAAACTGGTGGGTAAGGTAAAACTGGTCGCTGTGCGCGCGATCGTCGCTCATCAGTAACCAGCGCGCCAGACGCGGGGAGAGTTCATGAAAGTGAGCACAGGCTGCACTCTGGGCCAGCTGAGTTAATTGTACAAACAGATATTGTTGTAACACACGTTGCAATTGCGGGCAGTGCAGTAAACATTGCTTTAAATCGGCAATACTAATGCGCCAGGCAGTACCTTTGCCCTGCACCACCGCCTGCATCGGCGCGGTGCTGACACCCAGTGCCAGGGTCACGCCGAGCATACCTTCATTGCCGATTAAGCCCATTTCCAGCGGTTTATGACCTTCCAGCCTGGTGACCAGAGAGATAAAACCACTAAGGGGAAAATACAGATAGCGGTAGGGCTGGTTTGGTTCACAAAGAACATCGGCGAATTGCAGTGTTACCACCTTACAATGTTGTAGCAGGATGTGGCGCTCGTCCGGACTTAATAATTGCAGCAAATGATTGGTAATCACTGACGCCGTTTGAGCAGACATAGAAAAAGCCTTTTGCACTGATTTGATTGCTTTGATAGACAAGGCAGGTGCTGTGCAGCCTTGATAGGTCAATATAACGCCGCCAGCTACCTGTTTCTGTGCGCTATGACACGGAATGGGGCTGATGACGTGACAGCGGCAACAGACGATCTGTTTCGGCTTTGACTACCTGGTAGCATTCACAGCTCAGCTGTTCCAGTCTGGCCCTGTCTTTGACAATAATATGGCCACGGCTGTAGTCAATCACACCTTGTCTGTTAAGACGGCCCGCCGCTTCCGTTACACCTTCGCGGCGCACCCCCAGCATATTAGCAATCAGTTCCTGAGTCATTACCAGGTGGTTGTCTTTAAGGCGATCCAGCGACAGCAACAGCCAGCGACAAAGCTGCTGGTCGATACTGTGGTGGCGGTTACACACTGCGGTCTGGGCCATTTGGGTGATCAGTGCCTGTGAGTAGCGCAGCATTAAATGCAGCATATCCCCATGGCGGCTAAACTCGGCCTTCATGCGCTGGCCAGCTAAACGATAGGCAAAACCGGAACTTTGCACTATGGCGCGGCTGGTGGTGCTCTCACCGCCCATTATCAGGGCGACGCCAATCATGCCGTCGTGTCCGACCACGGATATCTCGGCTGACTCGCCATTTTCCATCACATAAAGCAGTGACACGATACAATCGGTGGGAAAATAGACATGGCGCAGTACATCGCCAGACTCGTACAGTGCTTTGCCAAGTGGCATTTTAACCAGCTCCAGATGCGGAAAAAGCCGCTCCTGCACATCTGCATCGAGGGCTTTGAGTAACTGATTTTCCGTTGGCTTATGCAGCTTGGGGTCAACGCATTGCTGTGATGCCAGTTTGGGCATAACCTTTTCCTTATACCCATCATCCAATGTGATGGGTATTCCTGTTTGCAAAGAGTCTATCAGTATAGCGGAGCTTAGGGCTCACTCTGTACGCTGCCGCACATAAAGATCAACACGCCCAGACTTCCGCCATTATTTTACCTGCATCTTATTTTTTACCGATTTCACGCCGGTAACGTTGCGGGCCAGGCGCACCGCGGTATTCATGTTGGCTGTTGAACTGACGAAACCGCTCAGCTGTACTTCGCCTTTGAAGGTTTCAACATTAATTTCGGCGGATTCAAGGGCGTCGTTGTTGAAAATGGCTGCCTTTACTTTAGTGGTAATGACGGTGTCATCAACATATTCACCGGTACTTTCACTGGTTTCGGTTGCGCCACAACCCAACAGTGTCAGGCTGAACAGGCTAAGAAAAAATACCGCGTAGATATTACGTGTTTTCATAATAAAAATTCCTTTGGATAAGGTTATTGAGAGTCGGCCGGAGTGGTTATTTCCAGATCATTGTTTACAGTTTTGACACCATTGACTTTTTTAACCAGCCCGGTGGCGTGGGTTTTGTCCTCTGCTGAGGCCACTGTTCCCGTAAGGCTTACCTTGCCATCCAGAGAAGTCACCTTAATATTACTTCGGGCAGACAGGGCGTCACGTTCTAAAACCTCGGAAACCGCCTGGCTCAGGCTGTTATCGTCGATCTTTTGCGGTTGGGTCTTTGTTTCTGTCATATTGTCGCAGGCTGTCACGGCTATCAGTGGCAGCGTCAGCAACAGAGCACAGAATGCCTGGCGTAGTATCATGATCCGATCCTCACATGTTTGGTTAACTGGGCTATCAGCTTAAGCCTGTCAGAACCACAGATCTGTGCGCCAGCGCACCTATGGCACTGTATTTGTTTGTTGTGTTGTCCAGCGTACATACAGCCAGGTCGCAATGCTGCATAGTAAATGCCCTTATACAGTTAGCAGGTAGAAACCTATGTTAGAAACAGTGATTGTGGTACTGATTATTCTGTGGGCGCTGGGGTTGGTGTCATCCTATACCATGGGCGGTTTTATCCATATTTTGCTGGTGCTGGCCCTGATCGTCATTGCCGTGCGGCTGATACGGGGTCGCGGCATCTGATTTGCACCCTGTTATTGCGTTATAGTATCGCCTGATCATTTTAATCAGGGATACTGTGTTGTGAATATCCTTATTCTGGCAAACCGGGATCTGGCCAGTAATCTGGCCCTGAATCTATTGTTGCCGCGCCTTCAGAGACATAATCTGAGGGTGTTTTTATCTTCACAGGTGGGTAAGCCCGGTGCGTTGCCTGAGCTGAAACGACTGAGGTTTTTTGAGCTGTCGCTGTGTAATCAGCTGATTTTCCCTCATTTACCAGCCCCGCCACAGCGGCCCGGTAAATACTGCTCCTTTTCCCAGTTTGATTCGATGTTGAATCAGCCAGTGGCAGTGATGAATCAGATTAATTCAGAGCAAGGTCTTAGCCAGATCAGGGCTCTGAAGCCGGATCTGATCTTAAGTATCCGCTATGGCGGCATTCTCAAAGACCCTTTGATAGCGATACCTGAATATGGCGTGATTAATCTTCATTCCGGTCTGCTGCCCGATTTTCGCGGGGTGATGGCCACATTCTGGGCCATGTTGAAAGGGGAAAAAGAGATTGGCACCACCTGCCACGTTATCGAAGATGGTCGTATCGATACCGGTGGCATCATTTCCACCAGTCGCCTTACAGTGGAGCCTGATAAGTCGTACCTGTGGCACGTGTTACAGCTTTATCCGGCAGGTTGTGAACTGTTAGTCAGTGCGGTGCAGCGCATTGAACAGGGCCAGGTACTGGTATCAGAGCCACAGCCACAGGGCGGCCAGTATTTTAGCTTTCCTGCCAGGGAGCATCTGGATGCCTTTTCGCAGAGGGGCCTGAAACTGGTGGATGAAGAAGAGGTAATGGAATTTCTTAAGCAGCATTACTATTGAACGGCAAAAAGCCGCTTTAAGCGGCTTTTTGTACTGGTTTAATGCAGCGTTGGCAAATAGGCATGAACGGGTTTTGGGACCGCCTTCATTACCAGTTCCCGTACCTGATGCCAGAAGGCTGAGAGCAACAACAAAGCGCTACCCAGACAGATACCGGTGAGGGCAAAATTTAACTGCACCATGCCAAAGGTATCGAACAGCTCTGAAAGGGCATAAAGCACATAACCCAGAGCCGACACCATTAAGGCCCGGCGATCGACGGTGATGGAAACCAGTGCCAGAAGTCCGTACACCGCCATTACAATCAACATATTATTCAAATCTGCCACGCCTTCAAGGATACCCATTGCTGAGAACAGTGGATGCACCAGCATGGGGGCCGCCAACAGATGCAGCCAGAATGCCACATCAGAGCGGCGGGTAATCCGCGCCTGGTCTGATGCATCCCAATACATGGCCAGGCCAAAGGCCAGTAAACCGCCAGTAAAGACCATTTCCTGAACCCAGTTATGCAGAAACAGGAACTGGCTCATCAGTAGTCCCACTACCGCCAACATGGTGGCGGCAAAGGCTGCGGCGACGGTAACCGGCACGCGGAATCTCCGCCAGTGCAACCAGCCACCCACAGCGGCAAGCAATCCGGACAATGCAAAGACTTCCGGTTGTGGATTGTCGGCGAAAAGCAAAGGGGTGGCGATTAATCCACCTAAAAAGCTCAGCAGCAATCCGATAGCAGGTAATGCCATTTTGCGGCGGCGTACGAAAACTTCGGCCAGACCCCATGACAGCGCTGAGAAAGCCAGGGCACCTGCGAAATGACCGGTATACTGAGTCAGCCAGCCTGCTGAGGACAGTACCAGGGCGCAGGCAATCACCACAAAAATATCGTTAAAACCGGCGATGAGCCGGAAATTTTCCTGATCCTGACGCAACTGATGTCGTTGCTGGTTGATAAACTGACGAAAGTGATTGACGGACTGTTCGGTCAGCACGCCCTGTGCGCTGGCCTGGTTGAGATCTTCATCGGTGTACATAGTTGATTCCTTGGCTGTTGTGATAATCGGTGTTGTGTCTTCTAATCAAAAACAGCAAAACCTGAGCCAATAAAATATTTCATTAAAAACAAAGGGTTAAAAATTCACTACCTCGGGGAGTTCGTGTTTTTCACTAAAGAGTCGAATAATTAACCAATCTGAGGCAGATTAGTATTATGCGTCCTCACTGCAGTGTATTTATGCAGATCTTTTGTGATATTTCACAAAATAATCATCGGTTTAGGTGATTGTTCTATCGTCAAAAGCTATGCTGTCCGTATAGGCCAGTGAGATTCGAGTCACGGAAAAATCTATTGTGAAAGCCTTCATTGTAATGCTGTTGGTATTCAGTTTTATGGCAACAGCCAGCGAGATCCTCTGGCTGAGGCCGGACTTTCCGCCTGGTACTTTTGTAAAAGGGCCAATGAAAGACCAGGGCTATAATGATCTGACCCGGCAATTTCTGGCCCGGCGCTTACCTCAATATCAACATAATGTTCAGACTGCTGGCTATGAGCGCATCATTAAGCTGATGCAGGAGCATAATGTTTGTATTGTGGGGCTGTATAAGTCACCACAGCGGCAGCGTTATATTCTGTATTCAGAGCCACGGGGTGTCGTGTTACCTAATGGTCTGATTATCCGCGCCGCAGATCGCGAAATATTCAGCCCCTACATGACAGAGCAGGGCGTTGATCTGTCCTCGTTGATGAAAAACCCGGAACTTATAGGTGGTGTGGCAGATGGGCGCTTATATAAGGGGCCCGTAGACAGTGAGCTGGCGAAGCATCAGAAGACCGAACACTTGCTCCGGCGCTCCGGTGCCAATGTCTTTTCTGATTTGCTGAAAATGCTCGATCTCAAACGCATCGATTATACCTTTGGCTTCCCGGTGGAGCTGGTGTATCAGCAGAGATTAGGCACAATCTCACAGCAAATAGCGTTTCTGCCCATTGAGGGTATGCCGCAGGCAACACCGAGTTATATTGCCTGTAGTCGCAATAAATGGGGGGAGCAGGTGATTGGTGATATCAACAAGGTGTTGCGGGTGCATCGTCTGTCCCCGGAGTATCTGCATGCCTACCAGCAATGGCTGGATACCGGCAGTCGGTCTTTGCATCAACAGATATCGGAAAAGTATTTCGCTCGTTAACCGGGGTCAGTCTGAGGTTTTCGCCCTGACTGTTGCCGGGCGGCGCAGATGCTGGTAGAGGCTGTCCAAAAGCGTATTCTGGTAGTCCGAGTGGTATTGCCAGAACATCACGCCCGCCAGGTTTTGCTGTAAAATATACTGGCTTTTGTGGCGTAATGACTCCGGGTCTTCGTAACTAATCAGTATCTTCTTTCCCTTATGCCAAAGCCATGGTGCTTTGGCAACATCATCCCAGTGGCGCACGAATCCTTGTTTTTCTGTCAGCTGGCTGCGCAGGTTTTTGTAACTTCCGCCGCCCAGTTCAAGGGTGCTGGCGTTGCCGGGCTGAAACATGCCGTGGTTGTCGTTGTTGACCTGCATCCAGATGCGGCCATAGAAGGGAACTCCCAGCACCAGTTTAGCGGCCGGTACGCCGACACTAAGGTGTTGTTGTACCGCATTGTCAGCTGAGTTGCGGGAGCTGTCCATAGGATGACTATACAAACCGGCGTGATGTCCGGTAATGGCGCCGTCGGCGGGAAAGTTGTAGTCATAGGCCATGATATTGATGTAGTCGAGGTACTTGTGCCAGTCCTGCAGTTTGGCCTTTTCCACATATTTTCCGAAGCCACCACTGGCGATGGTTAACAACAGCGGACGATTCATTTTCTGCTCTAATTTATCCAGCGCCTGGCGTAATTGAGCCAACAAAAACGTGAAGTTCTGACCATCTTCTGCACGAAAAGGGTTTCCGGCACCGGGCAGACCGGGATATTCCCAATCAATGTCCAGACCATCAAGCTGATGACGACGGACAAATTCGACGGCACTTTGGACAAAACGCTGAACGGATTCCTGCTCGGCCGCCAGGTCGGAGAAGGTATCAGACCAGGTCCATCCGCCCACAGAAGAGAGAATTTTAAGGTCGGGATTGCGGGCCTTCAAACGTTGCAATTGCCGGTAATTCTGCTCATCAGACTCAAAGCCCTCAGTCAGTTTGCCCTCTTCAATCCTCGAGAACGCATAATTAATATGAGTCAGCTTCTCCGCCGCAATAAGGTCGGTATCAAGTGGCGCATCCGGACTAAAAATATAGCCAATGATAACTTTTCCGGGCTTGTCCTGTTGGCTGCTATCTGTTGCATTCGATGAATATGAGCACAGTAGCAGGACAGTTATACTGAATAATGAAAATATGGTACGAGTGAACATAAGCATCCTTTTCTGATTTTATGTTTAATCCGTTTGTGTCTGAATGGCCAGTATCTGGCGTATCAGGTCTTCCCCGGCGCTAAAGCACAGGCTGTCTTCGGTCAGGGTATTTTCACGGGTGACACCATCCACACTGCCTTTGTCTGACAGGTATTTCAGAATATCCAGTGGCCTGATGGCACTGAGCAGATCTCTCTGTTTGAGTTGCCCCAGCAGCGCAAGAATGCCGTAAGCCGCCCAGTTGGACACATCGGCCAGAATCAGCTCGTCGCACTCTGTACGCGCCGGTACGATATCCAGTTCCTGCAGGGCACTAAAGATTTTACCCATACCAATTTCATTGCCGCCATCACCGATGCCAATAGTGGGGCAGGGGGCGTCGATAACAAAGTAATCGAAACAGGCGCAGCGTTCACTGATATCTTCACCACGCATATTGTGGTAACGGCCATTTTCAGCCAGCCCCGGTCGCTCAATAGAGATCACCAGGCTGGGTTTAAGCGTTGCTAATAATTCACTGGTTTCCCTGCGCGCCTGTTTCAGGGCATTGACTTGAAGCCTGATGGCACGGAAATCTTTTTCGATTGCCGCAAACAGCGGATTACCGCAGGCGATATAAGGTGTAAAACCGAGTGGCTCCAGCGCCTGATACAAGGCAATGGCCCCAACCGGGCCGTCAGTTTCGAAGGTATGGGTGACGGGAAAGCCGGTGCCGATAATCACCGTGCCGGAATTATTGGCAAGTAACTGTGCACTGCGCAGCAGGTAGCCGGGCGTCAGATGCTGACGCAGAGGCTGCATACCGCGCAGATTACGCTGCACCAGTAGCGCCTCGATTTTCTCACTTAAGGCCTGCAGCTTACTCATGCCGGTGTTCCAGTTGTTGTAAAATTCGCACCAGCCTGGCGTGGTGTAAATGCAGCAGATTGTGGGCCTGTTCGATACTGACGGGTTCAAAGGATATTTTTGTGCCCGGCGCCCATTGTGCGAGCAGGGCGCAGTCTGAAGAGAGTACCGAGCCCAGTTTGGGGTAGCCGCCTATGGTCTGGCGATCATTTAACAGCACAATAGGTTGTCCGTCAGCAGGCACCTGCACGGCGCCTAAGGCAATGCCTTCAGATAACATGCTGCGCGAACCTGACGAAATCGCCGGACCGGATAACCTGTAGCCCATACGATCGGCCTGGGCGCTGATGTTGTACTCGCTGGTAAAAAAACGCTGGCGGCTGCTTAAGGGGAAATCTGTGAACTGATAACCTGTTACCAGTCTCAGGGGGCGCATCGTCCCATAGTCGGGAATGGCGGATTCAGGCAGCGAGCGGCAACGGGTGGACGCAGCAGATTGACCCACTGCCAGCTTGTCTCCCTGTTGTAGCCTGGTGCCACCTAAACCGCCAATACCTTCGCGCAGTACCGTGCTGGTACTGCCAAACTCTGGATCCACCCCGAAACCACCACTGACCGCAATATAGTTGCGCAGGCCCTGCTGTGGCTGGCCCAGTTCAATAGTCTGATCCCGTTTAACCTTGTGACTCTGCCACAAAGGGGCGGTTTTATTGTCAATTTTCAGGTCGGTGACGGCTCCGGTGACGGCGATCAGGCAATCGCCGCCGGTTTTCAGACTCAGGCCGCCTAAGGTGGTTTCAATAAGAGTTGTGTTGGAACTATTGCCCACCAGTGCATTGGCCAGATTAAAGGCAAAGGGATCCATGGGGCCGCCGGTGGTCAGGCCCAAATGAGCCTGACCGAAGCGGCCGCAATCAGTCAGAAGCGACAACAAACCGGGGTTTTCAATCACAAATTCATTCATTCAAACGCCCCCAGCTTGCCACCGAGACGCAGAAACTCGGCTTTATCAATAGCATAAAACTGCACTTTATCGCCGACCTCCACCGGCATCGGCGGTTGCGCCGACTTGTCGAACATTAGTTGTGGGCACAGACCAATCAGGTTCCAGCCGCCAGGTGAGGGGGCCGGATACACCGCGGTCTGGCGATCGGCGATAGCAACTGCTCCTGTTGGCACTTTTTTGCGCGGGGTGGCCAGCCTGGGTGCGGCGATACGTCCGTCCACTTCGCCTAAGTAAGCAAAGCCGGGTGCAAAACCAATGGCGTAAACCCGATATTGGCTTTGCTGATGCAGTTCAATCACCTGCTCTGTGCTCAGCCCGGCATTTTCTGCCAGCATCGCCAGATCCGGCCCGGATTCCTGGCTGTACCAGACCGGCAGTTTCACCAGTTTGCCACTGTCGTGACCGTCTTGCTGACTGAGTTGTCGGCTGAGGATCTGTTGCAACTGGCTGCGAACCGCAAAATGGTCGGTCAAAAGTGGCTGATACTGCACCAATACAGAATTGTATGAGGGAATAAGATCTACCAGTGTTTCACCGAGCGCCGTTTTGATTTGTGGCAGCAATGCAGCGATAGTGGCGGCCAACTGAGGGCTGGCCTGACTGTCCAGATAGAGGATCAGGGCGCCTTCACCGGCGATGTCTATACGAGGGAAGTTTGTCATCGTGGCAACAGATCCCGGATTTGTTTTACCATGGCCACCGCATGCGGGTTATCACCATGCACACAAAGGGTATCGGCGTTAAGACTGAGCTTTGCGCCGCTGGAGGTGATCACAACCCCTTCACTGGCCAGTAAGCTGACCTGTTCCAGGGTTTGTTCTGAATCCAGCACCGCATCGGGCAGACTGCGGGGGCTGAGGCGACCATCATCAAGGTAGCGGCGATCGGCAAAGGCTTCGAAGAGCAGGCTGACGCCGGCTTTTTCGGCTTTTTCTTTGTAGTTTTGCGCTTCACTGGTGGCCAGTAGCATCAGCTTCAGTGACTGCGGGTAACGGGCGATGGCATCCAGCACGGCATCGAAGACCGCCTCTTTGGCCATCATATCGTTATACAGCGCGCCGTGGGGTTTCACATAGCTGATTTGCTGCTCCTGCACCGCCGCCATGCCCGACAGGGCACCAATCTGATAATGCAGCAGGTTAACAACCTCATCATGGCTGTGAGCCATGGAGCGCCGCCCGAAGCCCTGTAAATCGGGGTAAGCCGGATGAGCACCTATTTCAATATTGTACACCTTGGCCAGTGCCAGGGTATGTTGCATCACATCAGGGTCGCCGGCATGAAAACCACAGGCGATATTAGCCTGATCGATATAGGCCATGACCTGATCGTCCAGGCCCATCTTCCAGTTACCAAAGCTTTCGCCCAGGTCGCAGTTTAATAACATAATCAGCCTCTTAAAGTACCGATAATTTACTGTTGGGAATATCTGTTACCAGCATACAGCCGGGACTATGAGTAATGCAAAAGGGTGGTTTCGCCTGTCTTATCGCCAGTTGAGGAGTTACTCCGCAGGCCCAGAACACCGGCAGTTCGCCGTCCCTGATGGTGACCGCATCGCCGAAATCCGGCTTGCTGATATCTTTAATTCCAATCAGTGCCGGATCACCCAGATGCACAGGTGCGCCGTGCACCGCCGGAAATCTGCTGCATATCTGGATGGCGCGGATAGCCGCGGCAGCCGGCATCGGGCGCATACTCACCACCATATTCCCGCTGAAACGTCCGGCCGGGGTACAAGGCAGGTTGGTGCGGTACATGGGCACATTGACTCCCTCGGTGATATTACGGATCTCCAGCCCGTCGGCCAAAAGTGCTTCTTCAAAGGAAAAGGAACAACCCAGCATAAAGGTCACCAGATCATCGCGCCATACCTCCAGCAGATCCGGTACTTTTGCTGTGGGTTCGCCATGCTCAAACAGCTGATAGGCGGGCACATCGGTGCGGATATCCACGTCTTCTCCGGCATCACTGATAAGATAATCCCCAGGGCTGGCCGCCATACCAATCAATGGGCAGGGCTTGGGATTGGCCTGACAAAAACGCAGAAACTCATTGGCATAATCGGCGGGGATGATGGCCAGATTACACTGCACAAAACCGGCTGCCTGGCCTGAGGTATTGCCCTTAAACTTGCCCTGGCGTATTTGCTGGCGCAGTGCATAAGGTGTTAAGGATGAAGCAGATGCGACTAACACGACAAACTCCTCAGAAAAGTAGGATTATATAGGTATCCAGGATGGAATAAATTATCATAAACCGACAATGAATACTTTATCTTTCTGTTTTTGCAATAGCGGGAATAATCTATTATGATTTAGTTCTAGTGGCTATTTATTGTTCATTTGAGGACGATAAGTGGTACTTTCCAGTAGATTGCCCTCTCACTGGAGCTGCTAGTAAGCCGGTCATCTGACCGGCTTTTTTTATGCGTCCGGTAAACCAGCTCTCCGCCCGTGTGAGAGCAGGGAAACTCACCCCATCAACCAGAAAAGCAATATTCACCACAGAGACACGGAGGCCACAGAGGTTTTACGGCTTGTATTCCCCGCGTCTTTGCGCCTCAGCGAGATCGATATGGGTGCCTCCCGGATTCCGCTTCGCTGCATCACAGGCTACGGAATCATGCCTTTGGTTATTTTAGTGTTCTTGCTGGTTGAAGGCTTTTAACCACGAAGGACGCGAAGAGCACGAAGAAAACACAGCACCGTCATCCTGATGAAAATCAGGATCTGTTTAGGTCGGCTGAGTCTTATAGTGATCAGAGCATGGATCTCGCTCAGAGTCGCAGCTTTCAGTTTCTGAAAACTGGAAGCTGAAAACTTGTCTGAGTCCGTGTTCTCTGCATCTCCGCGGTGCGATGCTTTTCCTGTGTTTAAATCCGATCTCGCAAGGCGCAAAGCCGCAGAGAAATGCGGGATGGGCGCTATAGAACCCCCGCGCCTCAGCGTCTCTGCGAGAGGCAATTATAAGTTCGTGATTTTAGTGTTTTTCGTGGTTGAAGGCTTTTTACCACTAACAACACGAAAAGAATAATTCACCACAGAGTCACAGAGAGCACAGAGAAGTGGAGGGCATTAAACCGGTAATACCTCTGTGTTCTCTGTGCCCTCTGTGTTTAATCGGTTGTGCCAGAGAGGCTTACCGGCAGCTGGCCGGTGGCGCTGATTTTGCCCGCCAAAAATCTGGCCAGAGACTCAAAGGCCGGACCATGCACCTGAGGGCTGGCTTCGGTGCCCGGTACCACATGGGTATTGTAACCATAGGTCGCGAGCACCAAATCGGCCTCAGGGGCAAGCTGACTGATTTCATATGGGGTGCGCAGACTGACAAAAATAACTTGTTTACCGGCAGCTTTGGCCCCGGCAATCTGCTGTGGGATTAAGGCCTGCTGGTCCTGATGGGCCAGCGCTTCAGCCTGCACCAGTTGCATATCTTCCATACCGCCGCGCTCCACGGCACTTTGCGCCGGCGTGATACTGGCGACCAACAGAATATCGGCATCCTCCATCTGCTGGTTATCCTGCTCTGGCAGATAGGTTTGCATGCTGGTACAGGTGATACTGAGATCGCTGAGATGTCTTTCCAGCGCCTGTTGCATGGCCAGGCATTTACTGCGATCCGGCATCAGAAGGTGCAGCTTCTCAGCTTTAAGAGGCAGACTGATATCAGCTTCGCCCACCTGAGTCAGCGCCGCATCAGATAATGCCTGCTCCACCGCCAGATGGTCAGGGTGGCGCAATATGCCTTTTGCCTGAGCAACCTGCTGCTGTACAGACAAAGACCCGGTGCTGATATATTTCTGTTTAAGGGCCTTTACCCTTGCAGCAGAGACGAGGATCTCATGTTTATCCAGTTCGCCCTCTTTTACAGCCTGTACAACACGGTCAATCAGCCTGGGCAGTTGTCTGAGCTCCGCTGGGGTATGCAGCCTGACCGGCATCAGCACCAGATCGGTGCCGGCTCTGAAGGTCTCGATGGTCGCCTGAGTGGGGTCAAAAAAAGCGGCGATACCGGCCATGTCCATCGCATCGGTAATGATGACACCCTCAAAGCCCATATCCCTGCGCAGCAGATCCGTGAGTATGGCCCGTGACAGGGTCGCGGGTCTGAGCATCTTCTCACCGCTGGCATTTTCAATTTCACTGCTGTCCAGATGCGGATACTGAATATGGGCGGTCATGATCATATCCACCGCGCCCTGCTCTATGGCGTAACGAAAGGGCAGCAGGTCTACCTGCTCTATGGTCTGGCGATCGTGTTCAACCCTGGGCAGGCCGGTATGGCTGTCTACTGCAGTATCGCCATGACCGGGAAAGTGTTTGAGGGTGCCTGCCACACCCTGGTTTTGCATCGCCATCAGCTGAGCCAGTCCCAGCTCGGCAACCTGTTGCGGCTTTTCGCCAAATGAGCGTACGTTGATGACCGGGTTATCAGGATTCACATTCACATCGACTGTGGGCGCATGATTGACATTAAAACCCAGTGCTGCCAGTTCTCTGCCCAGTACCTCGCCGCTCTTTTGGGCAAAGTACAGGCCGTGCTCAGGGAAGGTTGCACCGATGGCCATATTACCGCCGAAGGATGTACCAAGGTGGCGGGGAATGCGCACTACTCTGCCGCCTTCCTGATCAATGGTGAGCAGCAGCGGTTCGCCCGCCACGCCATTTAATGCGGCCTGCTGTAAGTCATGATTAAGACGAATCATCTGCTCAGTGTCGGTGAGATTATCGGCAAACAGTATGACGCCACCTATGCCGGTGCTGCTGATCAGCTCCGCCAGTTGGGGGGGCAAAGTGGTCATCGGCTTTTTGCAGGGAGGTTCGGCGGGCTGCTGCTGGCAGAAATAGCGCAGATCGATAACAATTTTCTGTGCAATGGCCCGGCGCAGTGTGTTTTCTTCGGTTTCTGTCATAGTTTTTCCGGTCCCGGAGCAGGCGGTAAGCAACATTAACCCCATGGCTGCAACCAGTGCATTAGTCTTTCTCCACCTGTCTTTAAACATAAAAGCCCTTAGTAATCATAATATTAATGTGTTTTCATAAATCATTGTCGACCTCTGTAAGGCCACAGCAAGCAACAAAATAAAACTTTTTCTGGTAAAAGGAATTAATTATTCATTAGAATAGGATTCTATCAATATAAAAAATTACAGCAACGCTTAATCGCTGATAAAGTGAAAGTTGCAGGCTAAGAGGTATTTATGCAAAGCCAATTTGCCTGGCAGGACTGGCTGGTGTTCATCGCTTATTTTCTGGTGATGGCCGGTACTGGCTGGTATTACAGTCGTAAAAAAGCCGCGACCACCGCCGATTATTTTCTTGCCGGTAACAGCATGCCGGTATGGATGGTGGCAATTTCCGTACTGGCCACGGCGCAATCTGCGGCGACCTTTCTGGGAGGGCCGGATCAGGGCTATCGCAATGACTTCAGTTATCTGGCCACCAATATTGGTGCCTTTATTGGTGCCTTGTTTGTTGCCGCCTACCTGATGCCGAAGTTTTATCAGGCCCGGGTGACCACGGTGTATGAAATGCTGGAGCAACGCTTTGGTGCTTCCGCCAAACGACAGGCCGGACTGATGTATCTGTTCGGGCGGGTATTTGCCAGCGGTGCCAGGCTGTATCTGGCCGCGATAGCGGTTTCCATGATCCTGTTTGCCGATATTCAGGCCTCCAGTGTTATTACCTCGGTGCTGATTCTGACGCTGGTGGGGCTGGCGTACTCATTCGTTGGCGGGATTCGCTCGGTCATTGTCAGCGATGTGATCCAGTGTACTGTGTATGTGGGTGCGGCGTTGTTTGTGATCTACTTTTTGTATGCGGCTATACCGGCGGATTTTGGTGAAATTATTCAGGCTCTGCGTGAGCCCCATGATCGCGAGCTATCGAAATTGACACTGCTCGACTTCAGACTGGATTTTACCTCATCAGGGGTGTTTACCTTCTGGTCTGCCATCAGTGGATTTGTATTGCTGAATATTGCCGCCTTTGGCATGGACCAGGATATGACCCAGCGTATGCTCAGCTGCAAGGATGCCAAGAAGGGCGCCTCGGCACTGATTTGGTCAGTGGTGCTGGTGATTCCGGTAATGGCACTGTTTATTATCATCGGCCTGTTGCTGTACATCTATTATCAGCGCCCGGATCTGATGATGTCGGCCGACGGTCAGTCTGTGGTACCTACCTTTGAGGGCGAGCAGGTCACTATCTTTATGTACTACGTGCTCAATGAAATACCTGTTGGGGTGCGTGGGCTGGTAACGGTAGGTGTAATTGCCGCGGCGCTGTCGACCCTCAACTCCGGCCTTAATGCCATGTCATCTGTACTGGTTCAGGACTTGTACCGGCCGATGATGCAAAAGCTCAAACCCCAGCATCAGGAAGGTCACTATGTCTGGGCCGGGCAGATGGGTATGGTGGTGGCCGCTGCGGCACTGGCGGGTATGGCAATATTGTGTTTTTACTGGCAGCAGTATTCTGATATGCCCTTGCTGGCCTTTGCCCTGAGCGTAATGGTGTTCTCGTACAGTGGCCTGCTGGGAGTGTATTTTACCGTGCTCTTTACCCGCAGGGGCAGCGCCCGTTCTGTGTTACTGGCATTGTTAAGTGGCTTTTTTGTCACCTTAGGCCTGCAGCCCTATATTCTGGGCTTGCTGTTGCCACAAGATATGCAGTTTGAACTGGGTTTTACCTGGCAGTTGTGCATTGGCACAGCGGTCGCCTTCGCGGTTTGTCTGGCGGGTAATAATAACGCAGATTCGGCTGTTGTCGGATCTCAGGGAGCGGAGTCATGAAATCGGATTATATTCTCGGGGTCGATGGCGGTGGCAGCAAAACCACTGCCAGGCTGGTGCATTTAGCCAGCGGAAAAAGCTGGGAGGGACGGGCCGCCGCATCCTCTTTATCACTGGGGCTGACCCGCTCGGTGGCGGTTATTTTAGAGCTGGCCAGGGAGCTGGCATTCAGGGCCGATTGTGAACTGGAACAGCTCTGTGTGGTATGTGGTCTCGCCGGTGCCGGAGAAAGGAGTCTGGCCAATCAGGCCCATGAGGCGATGGAGTCTTATTTTGCCCGTCTTGAAGTGATGACCGATGCCCGTACTTCAGCCTACGGGGCCAATGGCGGGGAGCCGGTGGCCGTAGTGGCATTGGGTACCGGTTCAGTGGCCATGCTGCTGGACGAGCAGGGTAATGAAACCATGATCGGTGGATGGGGACTGCTGGTGGGTGATGAAGGTGGTGGTGCCAGGCTTGGCGTCAATGCTATCAATGCCATGCTGTGGGAACTGGATACCCTGGGACAACCTGAGTCAGAGGTTGGAAAATGGTTGTGCAGTCAGCTTGGTAATAACCGCTCTGCGATTCTGTACTGGTTACGTCATGCTACTGCGACGCAGTTTGCCGGCCTGGTGCCAGGTATTATTGAACGCCTGGAGCGTTGTCAGCAGGCAAAAGCCCTGTTTGAAAGCCATATGCAGGCGGTTGAACGACTAATCAGTGCCACTGGTGAGCATCTGCCCGTAGTCCTTACCGGAGGACTGGCCCAAATCAGTGCCAGACACTTAAGTGAGCCATTGCGCGCACGTATTATTCCAGCCAGAGGAAATTCTCTGGATGGGGCCTGCATTCTGGCCGAGAGCCTGATGCAGCCTTCTTCATCCGCTCTTTTGACAGGAGAGTCTGAATTATGAGTGAGAAAGGCAATGACTGTATCCAAACAGAATCAGTGTTGTTGCAACAGTTAGATACTATGGTGTCAGAGGGCCGTAACCCCGACACCCTGGATATTGATTTACTTAACACCGAAGCCATATTGCAGAAGATTAATGCCGAAGACCAAAAGGTGGCGCAGGCGGTAGCTGTTGCCATTCCGATGATCGCGGCGGCCGTGGACAAGATTGTTGAGGCCTTCGCCAAAGGCGGGCGATTAGTCTATATCGGAGCCGGAACCAGCGGCCGTCTTGGTGTACTGGATGCCGTGGAGTGTCCACCCACATTCAGTGTGTCCGACCAGCAGGTGATAGGCATTATCGCTGGCGGTGAAGGTGCCATGTACAAGGCGGTGGAAGGTGCTGAGGATGATCCGGCGCTGGCCATAAAGGATTTGCAGGAGATAGATTTTGGTGCCGATGATGTACTGGTGGGGATTGCTGCCAGTGGCCGCACCCCTTATGTGGTATCGGCGCTGGAGTATGCCCGCAGCAGAGGTGCACCGGCTATTAGCGTGACCTGTAATCCTGAATCTGCCGTCACCCAAGCGGCCGATATCGGTATCTGTGCGCTGGTGGGACCGGAGGCCCTGACCGGCTCCACGCGGATGAAATCCGGCTCGGCACAAAAAATGATCCTGAATATGCTCACCACGGCCAGTATGATCCGCAGTGGCAAGAGTTATGAGAATCTGATGGTGGATGTTAATGCCAGCAATCAGAAACTCTATGCCCGCGCTATTCGTATTGTGATGCAGGCCACTGACTGTGATCATCAGACCGCCCGCGACGCCCTGAGCAATACAGGCTATAAGGCCAAGCTGGCGATACTGCATGTGTTGACCGGTCTTGACCAGCAAGCCGGTCAGGCGTTGTTGGATCAGCAACAGGGCTTTTTGCGCCGGGCTGTTGAGCAAGCCAAAGGAGATGCAAAATGAAGCTGTTGCGCATGCCGCATCTGGCAAGTGGGTTGTTGCTGATGATCAGCACCATATTGCTGGGCTGTACGGACAGTAATACCGGGACACCGAAGTTACAAACCGGGGCCGCCCAGACCGAAGCCTGGTTGCCGCTGCTTAAAGATAAACGAGTGGGACTGGTGGTCAATCAGACTTCCAGAGTAGGTGAACAGCATCTGGTGGATCTGTTGCTGGCGAATCAGGTTAAGGTGCAGCGTATTTTCGCCCCTGAGCACGGTTTTCGCGGTGACCATGATGCCGGTGCCAAAGTTGATAGTGGCAAAGACAGCAAGACGGGTATCGAGCTCTACTCAATCTATGGCAAGACCCGCAAACCTGAGCCAGAGGCTATGGCGGATCTGGACGTGGTTGTTTTCGACATTCAGGACGTTGGGGTGCGCTTTTATACTTATATCAGTTCCATGCACTATATGATGGAAGCAGCCGCCGAAGCAGGGATTCCTTTTGTAGTGCTGGATCGCCCCAACCCCAACGGCGACTATGTTGACGGGCCGGTTTTGGAGCCTGAGTTTGCGTCTTTTGTGGGGATGCATCCGATACCCTTGGTTCATGGAATGACAGTGGGTGAACTGGCGCAGATGATTGTGGGTGAGAGCTGGCTGGAAACCGACAGGTTTCTGGACCTGAAGGTTATCCCCGTAGCAGGTTATCAACGGGATATGACTTACAAGTTGCCGGTTAAACCCAGCCCCAATTTACCTAACTATACCGCTGTGCGTCATTATCCGTCGCTGGGCTTTTTTGAGCCGACAGTGGTCAGTATTGGCCGGGGTACTGACTTTCCGTTTCAGGTTATAGGCCATGACAGCATTTATCTGACCGAGGGGGAAGCCTTTTCCTTTACGCCGCGCTCCATACCTGGCGCGTCGACCCATCCAAAGTTTGAGGACACCCAAATAAAGGGCATGGATTTGCGCGACAAGCCTGCTCAGGGATTAAATCTGAGTTATCTGCTGGCCTGGTATCAGGCATTTGCCCGTCAGCAACAGCCCTTTTTTACCAGTCAGAGCTTCTTCGATAAGCTCGCCGGCACAGATAAGCTCAGAAAAGCCATGGTGGCGGGCGAAACAGAAGCGCAGATCCGCGCCAGCTGGCAAGCGGACCTGGAGGCCTTTGTTAAGGCCAGACAGCCCTATTTGCTGTATCCCTGAGGTTAATATCGATCTCGCAGAGGCGCAAAGACGCAGAGGAATACGGGTTGGTGTAAGGCGAGGTATCCCCGGATTCCGCTTCGCTGCATCGCGGGCTGCAGGACCATGTTTTGTTCGTGCTTTTAGTGTTTTTGGTGGTGAAGGCTTTTTAACCACGAAAGGCACGAAAGACACGAACAGAAGGTCATTTCACCGCAGAGACGAGGAGAAGTAAAAATGATTAAACCCTTTATACCTCTGTGTACTCTGTGCCTCTGTGGTTAATTTCGGTTTTCGAAAAAGACGCTGGATGCCCGATAACAACACTCGGGCATGACAGACGGTGAAAATTTGCTTTTGCTGAGGTCTGCAAGCTGCAGACTGATAACTTGTCAGCGGTTTTTATGCCGGTAGTGTTGTACCGCCTTATTGGAGGCTTCGAGCATCTTACGGCCCCGGCCTGAGGCCTGGGTCAGCAGAATAAACAGGGTGTCGATAACAAACTCCTGGGCGGTGCGGGCGAGAATCGAAGAAAGGCGGGCTGAGTCTTCTTCGGAAACCGTATAGAGCCTGGCATTAGCCAGTTTGGATATGCTGTTGTGACCATAGCCGGTAAGGCTGATGATGGTGCAGTGATTGGCTTTGGCCAGCTCAGTGACCGCTACTTCTTCGCGGGTTTCGCCGGATTCACTGATCACAAACAGCAAATCTTTGGGACCATAGTTGGCGACATTGGCGAGCTGAATATGGTTGTCACTCTCGGCCACTGCTGCCATACCGAGCTTTTGCAGTTTAAAAGAAAAATCCCGGGCCACCAGAGCCGAACCGCCGACGCCGCAGATCAGTATGCGATTGGCTTTTTGCAGCAGGGTTTCGGCTTTCTCGTAGGCGCCTTGTTCGTTAACCGCCCTGGTATTGGTCAGTACCGAGACTTTACTGGCGAGCAGTTTTTCGCCGACTGCCTCAAAGGGGTCGTCCAGAGAAATCTGGCCATGCAATGGCGGGTGAGACTTGTCCTGTTGGGTACGCAGGCTGTCATTAATGGCGAATTTAAAGTCCGGATAACCCTTGTACCCCAGTTTCTGAGTGAACTTGACCACACTGGACTGGCTGACACCCACCTGTTGCGCCAGTTTTTGCGAAGACAGGTTGCGGATACTTTGTGGTTGCGCCAGTACATAGTCTGCCAGAGCCTGTTCACTGGATGAGAGGTTATCGCGCATGGCATTGATTTTAATAAAAGTCGACATGATTCAATGGTTGGAAAAATAAACTATTCCATTCATTCTATGGTATTAAGAATTTTTAACAACATACTTGATGGATTTCGGGTATTTCTTCACAGGTTGAGTATTGATGCAGTCACAGGCTGAAGCGAATCTGACAGAAGCACTTCCGGCAGCATTTTATAACGCACTGAAAGCGTTTCTGCCTGCAGATAATCTTATCCGCGACCTGGCCCGCAGACTGGCATTCAGTGGCGATGCCAGTTTTTATCGGCTGACCCCGAAGCTGGTGGTCAGGATTGATAATCTCATTCAGCTCAGCCAGTTATTAAAGCTAGCCAGTGACCATCTGGTGCCGGTGACCTTTCGGGCTGCAGGAACCAGTTTATGCGGGCAGGCGGTCACGGATTCGGTGCTGGTGACGCTGTCTGAACACTGGCGCGGTGCAGAGGTGCTGGAGCAGGGTACGAAAATACGTCTTCAGCCCGGGGTGATCGGCGCCCAGGCCAACCGCATGTTACAGCCCTGGGGGCGTAAAATAGGCCCGGATCCCGCTTCTATCGACAGTTGCAAGGTTGGCGGTATTGCTGCCAACAATGCCTCGGGAATGTGCTGCGGTGTGAAGCAGAATAGCTATCACACCCTGTGCGATATGACCCTGGTGATGGCAGATGGCACAGTCCTGGATACCGCAGATGTAAAGAGTGTAACAGCCTTTGAGAACAGCCACGGCCCGTTACTTGATGGTCTGCGGGTGTTACATGAGCAGGTCAGACAGGATCAGGCACTGGCAGAGAAAATACGCCATAAGTATCGCCTCAAAAACACCACAGGCTATGGCATTAATGCACTGCTGGATTTTGAGCAGCCGCTGGATATGCTTAAACATCTGATGATCGGCTCCGAAGGCACCCTGGGGTTTATCGCCGACATCACCTACCACACCGTGATTGATGAAGGTCACAGGGCAACGGGGCTGTTTATTTTTAAGGACATAAAACAGTGCTGCGAACTGGTGACCCGCCTGCGGGATACTCCGGTGACGGCTGTTGAGCTGATGGACGCCAGAGCGCTAAAAAGTGTTGCCGATAAACCGGCCATGCCGGCGGGGGTGGCAGCGCTGGAAGAACGCTCTGCGGCGCTGCTGATTGAAGTCACCGGCGAGGATGAGCAGGCCCTGCATGCTCATCTGCAGCAGGTGAATGAGGTCATCAGGCCATACAGCGGCGAGTTGATTGCCAGTGTCGATTTCAGTGAGGATAAGGTCCGCAATCAACAGTTATGGGCCATCCGCAAGGGTACTTTCCCGGCGGTAGGTGCGGTGCGGGCATCGGGTACCACTGTGATCATCGAAGATGTGGCCTTCCCTGTGGCAAGGCTGGCGCAGGGCGTAGCGGCACTGCATCAGTTATTTCAGGCTCATGGCTATAACGAGGCGATTATTTTCGGCCATGCTCTGGAAGGTAATCTGCATTTTGTGTTCACTCAGGCTTTTAACAGCGAAGATGAAATCCGCCGTTATGATGGTTTTATGCAGGCGCTGAGTGAGCTGGTGACAGCAGATTTTGGCGGCTCGCTGAAGGCGGAACATGGTACCGGGCGCAATATGGCGCCCTTCGTAAAAATGGAATGGGGCGAGGATGCCTATGGTCTGATGGAGCAGATTAAGGCCCTGTTTGACCCCGATGGCATTCTTAATCCCGGTGTGATCCTCAACAGCGATAAAAAAGCCCATATACGCCATCTCAAACCTATTCCGGCGCTGGATCCTGAACTGGATAAATGTATCGAGTGTGGCTTCTGTGAGCCGGTGTGCCCCTCTAAAGATCTGACCCTGACGCCCAGACAGCGGATTGCGCTTTGGCGACAGATGCAGGGGGGGCAATTCAGCCCGGCGCAAAAACAGCAATTGCAGCAGGACTATCAGTACCTTGGTGTCGACACTTGTGCCGCCACGGGGCTTTGTGCCCAGCGCTGCCCGGTGGGCATCAACACCGGCGATTTTATTAAGCAGTTGCGGGCACAAAAGCCCAAAGGGCAATGGCTGGCAAGGCAGGCAGCGGAGCATTTTGCCGGCACGGCGGTGCTGGCTCGTTTTGCACTGCAATCAGTAGGCTTAAGTCGTAATCTGCTCGGCGATAACAATACCGGGGCGGTGTTTAAGGGGCTGAACAACATCTCCGGCGGAGCGATCCCCAGATGGTATCCGGCGTGGCCTGTTGCGGCACGTCAGTCAGAGGCGGAGACCAGTAAAGCGGCATCAACGGGTGCTGCAGTGGTATATTTTCCTTCCTGTACCAATCGCATGTTTGCCACGGATACCCAGGCAGAGGATCAGCGCTCATTACAGCAGGTTCTGGCTTCAGTGCTGGCAAAAGCCGGCTTTCGTCTGCTGGTGCCGGATAATATTAACCAGCTTTGTTGTGGTACGCCCTGGGACAGTAAGGGCTTTAAGACCATCGCCGGTGACAAAACGGCTCAGAGTCTCGCTGTTCTGGCAAAGCTGGCTCAGGATGAGGATTTGCCTGTATTGATAGATGCCTCACCTTGTGCACTACAACTGAAACAGTCTCAGTCCAAACAAGAAGGGCGTGCACTGAGATTGTATGAAACTGCCGAATTTTTATACCAGTTTGTGTTACCCAGGCTGGATATCAATCCTCAGCAGGAGCCTGTCACACTGCATATTACCTGTAGCAGCAGACGGCTTCAGAGTGCACAGCACCTGCTTGCCCTGACCCGGGCCTGTGCGCAGCAGGTCGTGGTGCCCGAAGATATCTATTGCTGCGGTTTTGCCGGTGATAAGGGCTTTTACACACCTGAGCTTAACGCCAGCGCGTTAAAGGATTTAAACACACAGATACCGCCGGGCTGCAGCCAGGGCATCTCCAATAGTCGCAGCTGTGAAATAGGTTTGCGGGAGCATAGTGGTATCGCGTTTCAGTCGGTGGCCTATTTGCTGGATAAAGTCAGCAGCAGAAAAGCAGGATGGCAAGGCGATGACTTCCCGCGGTAAAGCGGGAAGTCTGCTGATAAAAATATCAGGCCTTATTGGGCACAATACGCAGCTCTACACGACGGTTTTGCTGACGGTTCTGATCACTGGTATTGGGTACGGCGGGCTGAAACTGGCCCATGCCCACAGTAGTAACTCGGCGCGGATCGACGTTGCGGGCGGTGAGATAGTTACGCACCGCATTGGCGCGGGCCTCGGATAATACCTGATTGCTTTGTGCATTACCGGTATCATCGGTGTGGCCTTCGATCATCAAGGTGGTTTTTTCATACTTATTCAGGACATTGGCGACATCATCAAGAACTCCGTGGAACTGGGAGGAAATAGTGGCACTGCCGGTGGCAAAAGTGATCTGGCCTGGCAGTTGCAGCCTTAGTTCGTTACCTTCTCTGTGTACAGAAACACCACTGTCAGCCAGTTCTTCACGAAACTCCTGCTCCTGTTTATCCATGTAGTTACCAATAGCCGCACCGGCCAGGGCACCCACGGCTGCCCCCCATACATAGCGGCTTTTGTCATGATCTCCGGTTCCTTTGCCCAGCAGAGCTCCGGCTACCGCCCCGATACCTGCACCTTTTTGTGTATTGGTGGCATTGGAAGCACAGCCTCCGAGGATTAATGCAGAGAGGGTGAGCGCAATAATACTTTGTTTCATGATCACTTCCTGAGAGTATAAAGAGTGTTCAGAATACCTTGTGTGACTTAATCCAGCCTGAATAGGACGGCAAATACCTGAGATACGCCATTTATTTGAAACAACAGCCTGAATTTTATTTATTATTCAGCCATTCTTAGCGATAGCAGGCACCCGTTATGCAACACGATAGGTTATGACCGCACAAAAGATAAAGATTCAACAAAATCTGGCAATACGCCTGTTGCGGGTATTGCGCTATAACAAGGCCAGAAATGAGCGGGCCCTTGAACTGATGCCCGCTGACAAACGACCACTCTTTCATGTTATTCCCTTTTTATTGCATATCAATCATCCCGATTTCCCCGGCTATATTGAGCAGGGGGATGTGCCCTTCGGGCTGAATCATTATTCTTTAAGAAAGCAGGTCAGTGAAGCGCTGGCAGAGGTGTTTGGTGAGGCTAAAGCCAGTCCGGAAAAAATACGGGCAGTCTGGCCGCAAAGCCGTTGTATTGAATCTCTGGTATTGATGGGCAGCATCGGCACCATTGCTCAGTCTTCGGGGTCAGATTTTGACTATTGGGTTTGCGTAAAAGCAAAGACTTTTGCCGAACAGCAACGGGCATTATTGCAGCAAAAGCTGGAAAAAATAGAGCAATGGGCGGAAGAGCAAGGTCTGGAGGTGCATTTTTTCCTCTCGGATATTGAAAAAGTGCGTCACAACGATTTCGGTGAAGCCGACGGGGAGAGCTCAGGATCAGCCCAGGCGGTTTTCCTCAAGGCGGAATTTTATACCACCAATGTGGTGGTGGCCGGCAAATTGCCTTTTTGGTGGCTGATGCCCGATAAAGTAACGGACGGACAATATCAGGAACTGATGGAATCCCTGCAGCCGGGTCAGCCCCCGGATCCCAGGTTGTTCATGGATCTGGGTAACCTGCAGAAAATGGATCCCGGTGAACTGTTTGGTGCAGCAATCTGGCAAATCAGTAAGGCCATGGACTCGCCCTTTAAGTCAGTGTTGAAAATGGCCAAGCTGGAAGTGTTTCTTGAAAACATCAATAACAAACAGCCGCTGTGTAATCTGCTCAAGAAAAAGGTCCATAGTGGGGTGAGAGCGCCCGGGGAACTTGAACATGTGGATCCCTATGGGTTGATGTTCGATGAACTGGTGGAACATTATCAGTCTGCGGATGAACCGCAGATAGTGGAGTTGTTACAAACCTGCCTGTATATCAAATGCGGCTGCGAACTCAGCCGTAAGGTTCCCGCCTCGCAAGACAATTTCAAGCGCCGGATAATGGCTGGCTATGTGCAGCAGTGGGGCTGGAGTCAGGACAAAGTCGCACGGCTGGACAATATCAAACACTGGAGTTTCAGGGAGTTTTCTCTGCTCAGCAGACAGATCCATGGCTTTCTGATTCTTTGTTACCGGCGCATCTCATCGGCCATCAGCCTGGCGCAGCAATCGGTCAGCGATAAGGATATGACTGTCATTGGTCGTAAGCTGGACACCTATTACAGTAAAAAGCCCAACAAGATTGAGTATTTGCGCAGCGCTTTTGATGATGAGCTTTATCGGGCGGTAGTGACAATAAAGGCCCGACCGCTGGCGAACAGGGAGCGGGAATGGTCGCTGTACAGCGGCAATCAGATTAATTGTGATACACAAGCGCTGGAAACGGTGTTGCTGAAATCCGGTGACAATCCCGTTGACCTGGTGGTATGGGGCGTGTGGAACCGGATTCTGGATAACAAAACCCGGATTTACCTCGATTATCACACTGAGCCCGTGACTGAAGAGGATTTGAGCTTGCTGGTGTCTCATTGCCAGCAGGTATTTCCTTCGGTAAGAGTCTCAGCATTGAGTCGTGAGGCCTTGCTGGCGCCAGCCAGGCTGATGAAGGTGATGGCGGTGGTCAATTTTGACAGTCGCAGACCGAAATCTGAAGTAAAAAGCGTGCGGATAGTCAGCCTTAACAGTTGGGGCGAGCTATATGTCGAGTCTGGCTTTGAGGCATTGTCTACATTGCAGCCGGAATTTGCCAGGATCAGCCCGGTGCCATCCTTATTTGTTATGCTGCCAGTTGACTGTTACAAAGAACGCTTGCTGGATCACTTTCTCAGACGTTCGGGGGTTGGCACGGCTAAACTGTTGTAATACCAGTGCGTATGGATTATTGAGATAACACAAGAGAGGTGATTATGCTTGACTTCAAAGCGGTGATGGCTTTTGCCGCTAAAGGCAACCCGGCACCGCCGCGACGGGTTGAAAAGCCTGAGCAGCAGTGGCGACAGGAACTCAGTGAACAGCAGTTTCAGGTGACACGTCTCAAAGGTACAGAACGGCCCTTCAGCTCCGGGCTCTGCGAAGCCATAGAGCCGGGGCGTTACGCCTGCATCTGTTGTGACTCACTGTTGTTTGACGCCAGCGAGAAGTTTGCCAGTGGCAGTGGCTGGCCGTCGTTTACCCAGCCAGCACGGGTTAATGCTGTGGCCTATCATCTGGATGATTCTCATGGAATGCAGCGCATTGAGGCTTTGTGTAATGTCTGTGATGCCCATCTTGGTCATGTATTCCCCGACGGTCCGCCACCAACAGGTTTACGTTACTGTATCAATGCCGTCGCGCTGAAGAAAATTGAAGACAAAATGCCGCTGGACAAAAGTTAACAAATCGACACAAATCCGTGCAGGAAAATCAGTCTGATTGAGAACAATATTCTCAGTTGATGCTTTTGATCATTAATCACTTGCGCTGCAGACAGAATAACGGAGTGTACTATGTTGATAAAAAAAACCTTTATAGTATTTATCACTGTACTGCTATTGGTAGCCTGCAATAGCAGTACTGAAATAGAAACCCCGGCACCAGAGCCGGAGCCAGAACCTGAATTTACGTCAGCAGGACTGGATGGGCATATTATTCACCGCCTTGTCACTGAACAGGAGCGGCTGTTTGCCGGTACCGATCAGGGGCTTTACCAGCTTCAGCCAGATGAACAGTGGCAGCGGCTCACAGATCAGGAGTGGGAGATTCTGGATCTGGCTGTGATCAGTAACACACAATTGTTAGTCAGTTATGCATTCAGAGATGACTATTATCTGGCTGAGACGGTGGACAGTGGTCAGAGCTGGCAGGTGCTGGAGCACGATTTTGGTGGCAGCACACAGGATAATGCCGATCGCCGGGAGCCGATCCGAAGGATGCAATATCATCAGGGTAAGCTCTATGCTGTGGGCTATAACGTATTGGCGGTATCTGAGGATTTTGGCCGTAACTGGCAGTTGCTGGCGGGCAGCTGGAATGCCTTTGCCACAGGTATGTCGGCCCTGGCTGTAAACAGCAACGGTATTGATATCTGGTATGGAGGTCAGGGTGCTATAGAGAATCCGCTGCTGAAGCACTATCGCACGGATAATATGGCTGTTGAGGAATTTCCCGGTATTGATGAATTATTGCCGGTGCCCAGTACTGTAAAAAGCATCGTTTTTGACCCGGATTTGCACCATATCCTGTTTGTGTCCGGCGAGGGAGGCATTATTAAAACCAGTGACAACGGCGAAACCTGGCAGGCACTGAATACCAATGATGAATCCCGGTTTTACTTCGGTTTAGTATTGGACCCTGCTGACAAAGACGTACTGTACACGGCGGGCTGGAATAAGAATTTCGATGAGCCGCAGCCACTGATTCTGGAAGTCAGTGAAGACGGCGGACAGAACTGGCAGAGCTTTGAGCACCCTGACAAGGACCTGTTTGGGGGGGTGTACAGTATGACCATGCACCAGCAACAACTTTATCTGGGTTTGTATAAAGGCGGCGTAATGCGCGCCAGCGTAGAATAGCAGCCCTGAGTAACGCCGGTCAGAATGAATAAGGGAGCCGCGGGCTCCCTTATTCATTACAAATCAGATCTACCTGATGGACAGATACTGTTTATACCGATTGGTATCAGAGGGTTGTTAGAACATAATGTCCCCTGGACTCTGAAATCCGGGGACATCCAGATTATGCGCCACCTTGTCACACTATTGCTCGTCTCAGCGTTGCTGAGCGCCTGTGTATCAGCACAAAAATCATCGCCATCGATTGTTTCCGGCGAGCTTCAGCCGCAACAATTATTCTCACAGTATCCCGCCTTTGAGCAGCAATACCGGCGTTGGTATGACTCCCAGTGTCAAGTTTAAACGAACTCCTCCCTGGCATTCTCTCGGCCCGTAGTTTGTTCTGTTTCTCTCAATTAAATTGAGCTATCACACCGGATGAGGCAGTAATGTCGTCGGTTGTCATGCTGGTATCCGTAGGTTACTTATTCGATGAATAAGCAGAGCTGACCTTACTTTTTCCGCCGTGGCACCTTCTCATCACTCTATGTTCGTGGGTCAATAAGCGCTTGTCTTATTGCCATCCTAACGCCGTCGTAGGTTGCGCCACTTCCGCGGCCTCTTCACAGTGCAATAGCTCAAAACAGGGTGTGTCATGCCGGTACCCGACTGAGTCTCAGTTTAGGATTGACCGGGGTCAGGACCACTTGTTTGGCAATTGCCCAGATATAGGCGGCCATCTCCCGTGCAATTGCTGTCACTATCAGGTTGTAATGTTTGCCTTTCTTGCTCATGCGCTGATAGCGACGACATAGCCGTAACTGGGCTTTCCAGGCGATATCCACAATGGCTTTGGGTAACCCCTCCTGACGAAGCTGCATATCTGTGCCGATGTTGGCCGGATAACGGTAGCTGTGAGCGCCCTCAATCAGTAATCGCCTGGCTCTGCTATTACCGCATTTGGTGATAGCACCCAGATGGCGCTTACCACCCGATGAGTGTTCGCTGAGCACCAGTCCCAGATACGCCATCAGTTGTCTGGGGTGGGCAAAGCGGGTCAGATCACCCAGCTCTGCCACCACGCCTACCGCGACCAGTAATCTTACTCCTCGCATCGCCTGAATGGCCTTCACTACCGGATAGTAGCGCCAGCGGTGAACATGGTGAGTCAATTCATTATCAAGACGCTCCAGACGGGCAATGCGTTCATTAATGGTCTGGATGTATTCCTGCAAGGCAATCTGCTGGGCGGGGTGAGGTAACACCAGCTCGGTCAGCCAGCGAAGATGCTTGAGTGACCAATTGGCCGTGCCTGCATAGTGAATATTGTTGCGCAGTAACAGGGCTTTAAGCTGGTACTTGGCGTCCTTTAAATCCTTCATGGCACACTCCCGTGCTCTGGATAAATCCCGTATGGCTTCATCTTCCGGCTCGGGAACATAAATCGGGGTAAGATCCTGTGACTTGAGCAGCTTCACCAGCTTCAACGCGTCCCGGCGGTCCGTCTTGACCCGCTCTCCGGGCTTTTTGGGGATAAGTGATGGCGCCACCACATAACAGCAATGACCCAAGCTGGTGATATGACGGTAAATCCAGTAGCCACAAGGACCGGCCTCATAGACCACATGCAAAGTGGCATTTGGGTACCTGGACTGCAATTGTTTAAGCAGTTTGGTGAGGCTGGCTTTACTCGAGGGATCCGCCCGTAATGCATCGGCTCCACGCCAAAACCATCCTCACAATACGCAACTTCGTGGAAGTCTTTGTGCGTATCTAAACCAATAAAAATCATGCTATGTTTGTTCATGCTAGCCTCCAAATGATTTAGTCTTGAACAAACTAATGATGGCTCTGGTATTTTGCTAACCCACGATGATGCGGAGGCTAGCACCTTCACTGGGAGTCATAATGTCTATTCGCCGGATAATAAAGAGCTGCAGGCTATGCAGGCCCTCAAGGGGAAATCGGTACTGATACTTTTTGGTACCTGGTGCCATGACAGTGAGCGTGAAGTACCACGATTTTTAAAACTAGCCGATGCCTCGGGTGTCAGACTCAGACAACTACAACTGGTGGCCGTGGGGCTGGATAAAAAAGACCCGGCAGGACTGGCACAGCAATATAATTTGCTCTACACCCCGACTATTATTGTTATGGACAATGAACAGGAACTTTATCGCATGATAGAGCGACCCAAAGGGCCGTTGGCACTGGATCTGCAACAAGGCTTGCAGAGGGCACAGGAGTAACAGCATGAGCCAGGATAATCACAACCAGGCAGACACGCATCAGGTGTTTAATCAGCCATTACCGCTGGAAAACTTCAATGCTTTTGGCAGCGATACTGTGCTGCAATACTGGGTGACGCGTTTTGGTGGTGATTGGGGCACAGAGCGGCTGCTTCAATTCGGACAACGTGTGGGTCATGACTTATTGGCAGCGGGCTTCGACGCCAACAAACAGTTACCTGAATTTCACTCCCATGACAGGTTCGGTCATCGCATTGATCAGGTGATCTATCACCCCGCATATCATCGGCTTATGTCCCATGCAATTGAAGCGGGGCATACCAGCCTGCCCTGGGCAGACAGCAAAGGCGGTGCCCATGTGGTTCGCGCGGCCATGGCTTATCTGCATAATCAGGCCGATCCCGGTTCAGGCTGCCCGCTGACCATGACTTTTGCCAGTGTACCGGCCATCGCCCAACAAGCGGATGTGGCTGAAGTCTGGTTGCCGCTGATCACATCCTGTATTTACGACGGCGATAACAAACCCTGGTTTGAGAAAAATGGGGTCACTATCGGCATGGCTATGACCGAAAAACAGGGCGGCTCCGATGTACGCGCCAATACCACAACGGCAATACCAGTGGACAAAGCCGGGCCGGGCCAGCTATACAGCCTGACCGGACACAAATGGTTTTGCAGTGCGCCAATGTGTGACGCCTTTCTGGTGCTGGCCAAAACCGGCGAAAAGTTGTCCTGTTTTTTAGTGCCGCGCTGGCGTCCGGATGGCAGCAAGAATCCGCTGCATATTCAGCGCCTTAAGAACAAACTGGGTAATCAGTCTAACGCCAGTTCAGAAATCGAATTTCGTGGCGCTTATGGCTGGCTGTTAAACGAGGAGGGGCGGGGTGTGCGTACCATCATCGAGATGGTGGCCCTGACCCGCTATGACTGCATGATTGGCTCAGCAGCCCTGATGGGCCAGGGGGCAAGAGAAGCCATCTGGCATACCGCTGGACGGGAGGTGTTTGGCAAGCCCTTGCACCAGCAGCCATTGATGTTAAATGTACTGGCGGATCTGGCCCTTGAAGCTGAAGCGGCACTGGCTATTTCCATGCGTATCGCCCATGCGCTGGATAATAAGCAGGACACCGGACAGGCGGCGCTGATCCGCAGCGCCACCTCGATTGGCAAGTACTGGATCTGTAAACGGGCAGTGCAACACAGCTTTGAAGCCATGGAGTGTATCGGCGGCGTGGGCTATGTGAATGAAAATGTCTGCAGTCGTCTATATCGCGAGGCACCGGTGAATTCCATCTGGGAGGGCTCGGGCAATGTGCAGTGTCTGGATTTAGTGCGGGTGCTGAATAAGGAGCCCGATACCTTAAAGGCCCTGTTTGCGGAATTCGAACAGGCTCGGGGAAAACATTCTGTGTTTGACCAGTATCTGGATAACCTGCTCAGAGACTTCGCTGACCAAACTGATTTACAAAGCCGTGCCCGCCAGTTGATGGAGCAACTGGCCCTGACCTGGCAGGCGGCAACCCTGCTCTGCTATGGTGAGGACTGGATTGCCGAGGCCTTTATTCAGGCCCGTCTGTCCCAGCAAAGCTTCCATCAGTACGGTACTTTGCCAGCCTCTGTCGATGCCCGGGCCATAGTAGATAGGGCATTGATAAAGAGATAATGACTCAGGACAGCTTGTTGCGAAAATCCTCATATTCAAACTTACGCACCAGCTCGAACTTACCGTCTTTGTGCAGAATACCGATAGAAGGGTGCTCAACGCCGTTAAAGAAGCTGGTTTTGACCATGGTGTAGTGGATCATATCTTCAAAAATAACCCGCTCGCCCACCTGCAGCTGGTGATCGAAACTGTAGATATCAATCACATCACCGGCCAGACAGGAGTTGCCGCCGAGTTTATAGTCAAAGGCCTTTTCCCCGGCCAGCCCGGCGTTGCGTATAGCGGGGCGGTAGGGCATCTCCAGCACATCCGGCATATGGGCGGTGGCAGAGATATCCAGAATGGCAATGGGGCCGTCATTATTGACAATATCCACCACCTCGGCCACCAATGGACCGGTTTGCCAGGCCACTGCCGAGCCAGGCTCCAGAATAAGCTCCAGATCGTATTTTTCCCTGAAGGTTTTCAGGGTACGGATCAGATGATCCACATCGTAACCTTTTCGGGTCATCAGATGGCCGCCGCCTAAGTTCAGCCATTTAAGCTGGTGCAGATACTGACCGAAGCGCTTTTCCACCGCCTGCAGGGTGCGCTCGGCGGCAAAAGAGTCGCATTCACACAGATTATGCACATGAAAACCCTCGATGCCGCTTAAATCCACGCCCTCCAGCTCACTGCTGCGCACGCCTAAGCGTGAACCCGGTGCGCTGGGGTCGTAGAGTTCAGTGTCGGCCTCGCGATGTTCAGGGTTAATCCGCAGCCCCATGGATATGCCGGCCTCGCTCACCTGTTCGCGGTAGCGCTGCCATTGCGTCAGACTGTTAAAAGAGATGTGATTGACCAGCCTGACCAGCTCATCTATATCGGCCTGTTTATAGGCCGGTGAGTAAGCATGCACTTCTTTACCCATCTCAAATTTGGCAAGCTTGGCTTCCCATACTGAGCTGGCCGTACAGCCCTGCAGATACTGCCCTACCAATGGAAAGGCCGACCACATGGAAAAGCCTTTCAGGGCCAGAATAATGCTGACACCGGCCTGCTCCTGCACCTTTTGCATCAGTTGCAGGTTGGCCTCCAGGCGCGCCTCTTCCAATACATAGCAGGGAGAGGGAATATCAGGATTTATCATCGGATCGTTCAAGCTTGCCATCCTTTATTAATTAACCACTAAGCACACGAAAAAAGCACATTAACCATAGAGACACGGAGTCCACAGAGAAGAGCAATACCATGTAGGGTCCAATTTATTGGACTGCTCTGGGATATTTGTCGAATAAATTCGACCCTACAACCCTCAAGCTCTGCGCCTCAGTGAGAGATAGTGATTTGTTCGTGATTTTAGTGTTTTTCGTGGTTGAAAGCTTTTTACCACGAACCACACGAAAAGCACGAAAAAGAAAGTTCACCACAGAGGGCACAGAGAAGTTAGGGGATTTCACCCTTAAAACCTCCGTGTTCTCTGTGGCTCTGTGGTTCCCATAATTATTTCTTAAACGGGCTCTGTTCACATTCCAGTACCTGCCAGGGCAGGCCGTGCTGATTGAGCATATCCATAAATGGATCCGGGTCAAACTCTTCCATATTGTAGACGCCGGGCTTTTTCCAGGTGCCGTTGAGCATCATTGCCGCGCCGATCATGGCCGGTACACCTGTGGTGTAGGATACCGCCTGGGCACCCACTTCTTCGTGGCACTTGGCGTGATCACAGTTGTTGTAGATGAAGATGGTCTTCTCTTTGCCATCTTTGATACCGGTAATGTAGGTACCGATACAGGTCATGCCCTGATAGCCCTCAGACAGTGAGCCGGGGTTGGGCAATACGGCCTTAAGGAACTCCAGCGGCACAATTTGCTGACCCTGAAAATCTATCGGCTCAATGCTGGTCATGCCGATACCTTCCAGTACCCGCAAATGAGTCAGGTAAGCCTCACCAAAGGTCATCCAGAAGCGCGCCCGCTTCAGACTGGGGAAGTTTTTCACCAGTGATTCCAGTTCTTCATGGAACATCAGGTAAGAAGCACGTACACCGATATTCTGGTAATCCAGATCTTCACGTACCGATAAGGGGTCGGTCTCTTTCCACTGGCCATCTTCCCAGTAACGTCCGCGCTGGGTGATCTCGCGGATATTGATTTCCGGGTTAAAGTTGGTGGCAAAGGCCTTGCCGTGATCGCCGCCATTACAATCGACGATATCCAGGTAGTGGATTTCATCAAAATAGTGTTTGGCTGCATAGGCGGTAAATACATTGGTGACGCCGGGATCGAAACCGCTGCCCAGCAGTGCCATCAAACCGGCATCTTTAAATTTATCCTGATAGGCCCACTGCCAGGAATATTCAAACTTGGCCACATCTTTGGGCTCGTAATTGGCCGTATCCAGATAATCTACACCCGTGGCCAGACAGGCATCCATAATGGGCAGATCCTGATACGGCAGGGCCAGATTGATGACCAGATCCGGCTCGACTTTTTTGATCAGCTCAATGACCTGACCGGCATCGTCGGCGTCTACGGCAAATACACCTTTAAGGCGATCGGCTCCCACTTCCTGCTGCAATGCCTCGCATTTTGACAGGGTGCGACTGGCAAGATAGATCTCATCAAAAAGCTCGGGTAAGCGAGCACACTTTTTTACCGTTACGGAACTGACACCACCGGCACCAATAATTAATACGCGTGACATAGACTTGAATCCTCCAAAGATATCTGGTCTGTTCTGTCCAGGCGTGTAACATCAACGCACAGACAACAGATTTGCGGCTGCATGCTATCACCAATTTTATTTCTGGCAATAGCTGTCCGAACAACAGTGTCTGAGCTTAGTGTATGGTCTGACACTGTACAACCTTATCCATCGTTACAGGTGGTGCTCTGAACGCGCCGCCTCTCTGGCCTGAATATGGGAATGATGCCAGCGCTGTTGCTGCCAGCGACGCCAGAACAACAGGGCGCGACCACATTCATCCAGCAGGGCGCCAAGCAACAATCCGCTTAAGCCCCAGTCCAGCCAGAAGGTCATCACATAGGCCATGGGCAGGGCCACCAGCCAGGTAAACAGCGGGCCGGCTACGGAAATATACCAGCCGTCACCTGTGGCCCTGAGGTTAAAGCCCACCATAATATTGATGGTGCGGCCCGGTTCTGATAGGGCGGTGAGCAGAAACCACCATCCTGCCCCGGCGAGCAGTTGCTGCTCCTGAGTGTACAGGCTGATAATGGGATGGTGAAAGGCAGTCAGTACGGCTGCCACCACAGCAGTCCCCCATAATGCCGCCCTGAGACTGCGTCTGAGTTGCTGGTCAGCCTGAGCCAGCTTACCGGCGCCCACTTTTTGTGTAACCAGGATCTGGGTGGCCGTGGTCAGCGCCACAGAGATGATTACCCCCAACATAAAGGTATTAAAGATATAAATTTTCGCGGTCAGGGCCAGAGTACCGAGCTTGGCGGCCAGGCTGTTAAGCACCAGCAGGTTAAGATCGAAGGAGATGGGCTCGATGGTACCCGGCGCGCCGATACGCATCAGGTTCTGGCTTACAGAACGAAAGTTCCGCTTCAGCGACAACCAGCTGCTGCGCAGTGGTACATGGTAGCCAATCGCCAACATGCTGATAAGCACACCGCTTAACGAGGCAATGACACTGGCCCAGGCGACACCGGTAATACCGTATTCGGGCAGCCCGAACAGCTGGAATACAACAATGGTATTGCCGAGGATATTGGCAATAAAGTAAATCAGGTTGGCAAGCAGATTCCAGCCGGGCAAACCAAACATATTCAGTATTGACTGGCAGATAGCTTTGGCACTCCAGATCATTATCAGGGCAAAGGTCACATGCAGATATTGCCCGGTAAAATAGGCCAGTTCGCCATCCAGCCCCATCAGCGCAATAATGCCCTCTATGCTCCAGAACAAAAGCAATGCCAGAATAGCGCTTAGTAATAAAGACCAGCCAGAAAAGATCCAGATAGTGGCCACGGCTTTTTCCTGCATGCCGGCACCGAGGCGCTGATTGGCAATGCTGGCACCGGCAAAAACAATCACCCACAATAGATTGCCGCACAGAAACAACACCGGTGTCAGTGCACCCGCTGCCCCGGCAGCACTGTCGCTGATGATACTCAGAAACAGGGTGTCGATAAGAGGAACGCTGAATTGCAGGGCTTGTTCCATCAGTAAGGGCTTACTTAAGCCCCACAGCCCTTTTTGTTGTGCTTTGGATTCAGTCACGTTTTTATCTTAGTTTTCAGCTTTAAATCAGTGGGTTCTGGTAGAGATAAACAGGCGCTATTTATACAGGCAATTGCCAGCCTACAACAGTCTTTGCAATCCTATGCATTACTAATAAATTCATGTCTTTAACGAATTTACACAATATAGCCTGATGTGACCGCAGTGCCGTTCTGGTGGCGAATGGGGTAAACTATCGCGTTTTGTGTATTGTTATGCATTCAAGGAGCAAAATTGTGCAGACGGAGAATACCGATAATAATGTCTCACAAGCCTCGAACAGTGGCTGGTTTAATCGCTTTCTGGCCACGGTTGAGTGGGCCGGTAATCTGCTTCCCCATCCGATTACCCTGTTTGCCTGTTTCGCTGCGTTTATCGTACTGCTCAGTGGTGTGCTGGGTTACTTTGATGTCAGCGTTATCGATCCCAGGCCCGAAGACGCCGCCGGTAGAGCCCCGGACGGTGTGATCTATGTGGTGTCGTTACTCAGTGCCGAAGGTCTGGCCCGTATTGTTACCGGTCTGGTCACCAACTTTACCGGCTTCGCCCCCTTAGGTACGGTGCTGGTGGCCCTGTTAGGTGTCTCCATAGCCGAGCATTCGGGGCTGTTATCGGCGGCCATGCGCGGATTGGTGATGAATGCCTCGCAGCGGATGGTGACGGTGACGGTGGTGTTTGCCGGGATTTTGTCTAATACCGCATCGGAACTCGGCTATGTGGTGCTGATCCCGCTGGCGGCAATGATTTTCCATTCGCTGGGTCGCCACCCATTAGCGGGGCTGGCGGCTGCCTTTGCCGGGGTGTCCGGTGGCTACAGCGCTAATTTGTTACTGGGCACGGTGGATCCGCTGTTATCCGGTATTACCGAAGCGGCGGCGCATATGATTGATCCGGAGTATATCGTCGGCCCGGAAGTGAACTGGTACTTTATGATCATCAGCACCTTTTTGATTGCGGGGTTAGGCGCCTTTGTAACCGAGAAAATTGTCGAGCCGAGACTGGGAAAATATGATCCTGAAGAGGCCACTATCGAGTTGGCGGAACAGAAAATGGAAGCACTTGGGCCTGAGGAAAAGCGGGGCCTGAAACTCGCTGGTCTGGCTTTTGCCCTGGTATGCGGATTACTGGCGCTGACTATAGTGCCAGAATGGGGGATTTTGCGTCACCCTGAGACCGGTGAGGTGGCCGGTTCACCCTTTTTACGGGGTATTGTGGCTTTTATCTTTATCAGTTTTGCCATTCCCGGTTTTGTCTATGGTAAGACCGTTGGGGTGATGAAAAATGACAAGGATGTGATCAATGCCATGTCAAAAGGCATGAGCACCCTGGGTATGTATATTGTGCTGGTGTTCTTTGCCGCCCAGTTTGTGGCCTTTTTTAAGTGGACTAACCTTGGCACCGTATTGGCGGTAAAAGGCGCGGCCATGTTGCAGGCTCTGGGGTTAGATGGCCCCGAAGTGTTCGTGCTGTTTATTCTGATGTGCGCCATGGTCAATCTGTCACTGGGCAGTGCCTCGGCACAGTGGGCTGTGACGGCGCCGATTTTTGTGCCAATGCTGATGCTGGTTGGCTTTGCGCCTGAGGTGATTCAGGCGGCATACCGTATTGGTGACTCGGTTACCAATCTGATTACGCCGATGATGAGTTACTTCGGTCTGATTCTGGCCGTGGCCAGCCAGTACAAGAAAAATCTGGGGATTGGCACGCTGGTTGCGACTATGTTGCCCTACTCGATGATCTTTTTTGTCGGCTGGACGCTACTCTTCTACGTATGGGTGTTTCTGTTAGGGATGCCGGTAGGGCCGGGAGCAGAAACCTATTATACGCCCTGATTGGTGCCTGGTCAGGCGCTGTTGCCATGATTGTGAGCACGCGGTGAATCCTCATATGCTGTGCTATCCTGCTTCGCTATGAGTCCAGCCATGTCTTCCATGACATGTCGTTCACTGAGCTGCGAAGCTGCGCTTTGGTCTTAGTTCACCCATTGACGCTCCGCCACAGCGTCCATGCCGAGGAGGGCTCACAATCATAACAACACCACCTGCCACCACAGAGTAAAGGATAGTGATTTTAATTGAGTTGAAAAACGGTGAGTGAATGAAATACCGCAATAGTGAAGGATTCAGCCATGCTCAGGCCGATAAAGTCGGGGTTCTGGTAACCAATCTGGGTACCCCGGATGCGCCCACCAAAAAGGCGCTGAAACGTTACCTGAAGGAGTTCCTGTGGGATCCCAGGGTCGTGGAAGTACCCCGTTTGCTGTGGTGGTTTATTCTTAATCTGGTGATCCTGAATATCCGCCCGGCACGCTCTGCCGCAGCCTATAAAACCGTCTGGACAGAGCGCGGTTCGCCGCTTTTGTTTCATACCAGTGATCAGGCCGATGGTATTCGTGCGGCCCTGCAACAAAAATGGGGTGAATCAGTGCAGGTGGAATTTGCCATGCGCTATGGCAACCCCTCGATAGATACGACAGTGGAAAAAATGCTGCAAGGTGGCGTGCGCAAACTGGTGGTACTGCCTCTCTATCCTCAGTACTGTGCCTCTACCACGGCCTCTACCTTCGACAAGTTGAGTCAGTATCTGCAGAAAAAACGCTGGATGCCACAGCTTCGCTTCGTGACACAGTATTGTGATGATGACAATTATATTCAGGCCCTGGCGAATAAGATCCAGGCTCACTGGCAGGCTCATGGCCGGGCCGATAAACTGGTATTTTCCTATCATGGAATTCCTGAGCGCTATCTGCACAACGGTGATCCTTATCATTGCCAGTGTTTTAAAACATCCCGTCTGATAGCCGAAAAACTGGACCTGAATCAGGAGCAATATCTGACCAGTTTTCAGTCCCGTTTTGGTCGGGAAGAGTGGCTGAAACCTTATACCGATGCCACTTTAAAGGCCCTTCCCGCAGAGGGTGTGAAGTCGGTTCAGGTGGTTTGTCCGGGCTTTTCCGCCGATTGTCTGGAAACCATCGAAGAGATCGGTGTCGAGAACCGCGATTATTTTCTTGAGGCCGGAGGCCAGCGTTATGAGTATATCCCGGCCCTGAACGCCGATAATGAACATATCAGTGCACTGGTGAGACTGATTGAAAGAGAACTGAATGACTGGTTGCCGGTTTCAGTCGATAAAAGGCGCGGTGAGCTGGCCAGAAGGCAGAGTGCGTCTGTCTGACTGATGTCGGTCTGTGAGTCAGAAACAGAACGGTCCGGCCAGAAGCATTGTCAGATGTTGTTGGTATAAGAATTGCTCGGATTAAAAAGCAGGGAGGAGTTGAGAGGAGAGTGGAAAACACAGGAGAATCCTATGCAAGTCAGTAATCAGGACGCCCGCACAGCCTTTGGTTCAATGTTGTTGAACAATAGCCTCAGTGAATCACAACAGAGTAAGCTGGAGCGGCAAAATAATGCCGATCAGAGTGCAAAAACAGACCGCTCTGAGCAAAATAACCCCGCGAGTGATAAGCCCTTTTTAGAACAGGTCAGAGAGCAGTTGCTGGCCAACAGAGTCGGGCTGGACAAGAAGGAAATCGAGGAGATGCAGCAGGAAATTGAAGCCCTGCAGGCCCTTGATAATACCACTGCTGAGCAATCAGAAAAGCTGGAGTTGTTGCAGGAGCGTCTGGAAGAGTTAGTACAGCAAGCTGCTGAACGCACGGCAAAATCTGAAGTTACCCAACACTCCGTTGAAGCCAAACTAAACCAGTATCAGTCTGTTAGCCTGATGTCAGGCTGAAGCCAAACCAGAACGGTTAGTCATCTTTACCCGCAATATAGGATTGATAACTTTGACCGCATTAAGTGGTGGGTCTACACTTTTCTGACTGTTGTCAGCCAGGCTGTCCTATTGTCTGAGAAATCTTCTGAGATGGCTTCCCGTCCGTTGAAACCCTTGTCTGCTGATCAGGCTCTGGCGTTCAAACTGGATAAATTGCGGCAGATATTAATCGCCAGTGAGTTTTGTTTGCTTATTGTAGTGATTCAGAGATTACTGCTGGGTAGCTGGCAAACCGCGCTGATATTGACCGTGCTGGCGTTGATTCTGGGTCTTTGCTATTACGTTGCTAAATATGGGCGGCTGCAGGTAGGTGCAGCGCTGTTTTTAACCTCACTAACTATCACCACCAGTTATTTTATGTGGGTCTATGGCGGACTCAATGACGAGGCCTTACTGGTGTTTCCGGCAATCCTTATTTTCTCAGCGGTGATCGCCAGCTACGGGCTGCTGGTGCTGTTGCTTTTGTATATGTTGGGCACAGTGATGCTGCTGGGCTATATAAATGAAGCCGGGCTTTATACCAATGAAGTGCCGGCGCGTGATCTTAGCAGCGCTTTTCTGACCTGTGCCATTCTGGTGATGGTTACATTCAGCGTTTGGTTGTTGTCCAGAGATTTGCGCAACCTGTTAGAGAAGCTCTCAAGAGAGAATCTGCGGGTGATGGAGTCCAAAGATGAGATAAGCCGGCTGTATAATCATGATCCCCTGACCGATTTGCCGAATCGCAGATTAGCAAAGGAGTTGTTCGAACAGTCGATGGCACTGGCTCAGCGGGAAAACAGTAAATTTGCCTTAATTTTCCTTGATCTTGATCACTTCAAAGCCATCAATGATTCGCTGGGCCACGCCATCGGCGATGAATTCTTAAAGAAAATGGCGCAGCGGCTTCAATCTGTTCTCCGGGACTCCGATACCATCTGCCGTTTTGGTGGCGATGAGTTTGTCATTCTCAGTCAGAACTTTGTGGATGACACTCAGATTCACCAACTGGCTCAGCGTATTTTACGGGGAATTTCCAGGCCCTTTTATATCAATGGCAACGAGCTGGTCGTCAGTGGCTCTATAGGTATTGCCCTAGGGCCCAACGATGGGCTGAGCTTTGATGAGCTATGCCAGAAGGCCGATGCAGCCATGTATAGCTGTAAGGATAAAGGTCGCAATAATTACTGCTTTTACAATCAGGATATGAATCAGTCAGAGCAGGAGGTATTGCAGTTGACCCAGGATCTGCGGCAGGCCCTGTCAGGTGATCAGCTATGTCTGCATTATCAACCGAAAGTGGAACTTAAAACAGGCAACATAGTGGGTGCCGAAGCGCTCGTGCGCTGGCAGCATCCGCAGCGGGGATGGATATCTCCGGTTGAGTTTATCCCGTTGGCAGAGCGGGCCGGATTGATTGTGGAGCTGGGGCTTTGGGTGCTGGAATCAGCAGTGTCGCAATGTAAACGTTGGCATGAGCTTGGTTACAAGAACCTGAGTGTTTCTGTTAATGTTTCAGCCATTCAGTTGCGCCGCGGTGATTTTGAACTGCAGGTTAAACAGGTTTTAAGTCAGACTGGCTTATCGGGCGAATTTCTGGTTCTGGAGCTGACAGAATCTCTATTGCTGGATGTTCAGCACAGTCTGCAGATGTGCCTGCAGGGGTTAAGAGAACAGGGTGTGATATTGGCGATTGATGATTTTGGTACAGGTTATTGCAACCTCGGTTATCTGCAACGTTTCGATGTTAATATGCTCAAGGTAGACCGCAGTTTTGTCAGTAAGATAAATCAAAGTAAACAGGACGAAGCCATAGTCCGGGCAATTATCCAGATGGCACACAGCCTTAACCTTGAAATTGTCGCAGAAGGGGTGGAAACAGAAGAGGTAGCGGAACAACTCAGGCTCCTTGGATGCGAGAAAGGGCAGGGGTTTTATTGGTCCAGGCCTTGCCCGCCGATGGATTTTATTGAGTTGGTAGTGAAATCCTCTGCAACCACCAGGGGACTTTAATGACAAGGAATATTTGATGCAGCAGCAGATTCGCACGGCAGAGGAGTGGGTGGTGATGACCATCAGCCTGCTTGGGGCATTGAGTATCAGCCCTTTTATGGTAATGCGTCTGTTGCAGGGAGACTGGCTTATCGCCCTGCTGGATGCCTTTGCCGTGGTGGCAATGCTGACCATCTTTTTCTTCGTCAGAGTCAGACGAAAGACCAACCTGATGAGCCATGTGCTGGCATTGGTGTCTGCCCTGGCACTGCTCGGCACCGTGGAGTTGCGCGGCAGCGAACAGGTTTTCTGGGCTTATCCCGCCGTTCTGGCGGTTTTCTTTTTGTTACGTCCCTGGCTGGCATTGGGTTATGTGGTGGTAACACTGCTGGTGATATTTCCCATGGTCTTCGCGGAGATAGATCTGGTGCGCCTGGCCAGCTTTTATCTGACCATCAGCGCCACTGTGGGTTTCACCTTTGTATTTGCCCTGAGAATGCGCCAACAGCAGCAACAACTGATTCAACTGGCAACCACTGACGCCCTGACCGGTGCCGGAAACCGCCGGGCCCTGGAAGAGTGCCTGCTTGAAGCGGTGGCTCAGTATCGCCGGGTGCCAGTGTCGATGTCCCTGATCCTGCTTGATCTGGATAACTTTAAAGCTTTTAACGATGAATATGGTCATGAAGAAGGCGATAAGATCCTGATCGAAGTGACCAGTATTATCCGTCGAAGGATCCGTCGCACGGACAAGGTATTCAGGTTTGGTGGAGAAGAGTTTGTGATTATGGCCATCAATACCAAACTGAATGAAGCAGCCAAACTGGCCGAAGAGTTACGCAAAGAAATTGCCGGTGCACAAATCAGTCACAAAAACGTTACCATTTCATTAGGGGTGGCAGAATATCAGGGCAATGAAACAGGCTTTGAGTGGCTGGGCCGCGCTGACAAAGCCATGTATCAGGCTAAGGCATCAGGGCGCAACAGCCTTTGTCTTGATCAACTGGACCAACCCGCTTAAATAATTGACTATCACCACTGACGGCTTAACGTGATGTACAGGGAGCGGGGGTGGCCGACAAAGTAGCGATACTGGCCAAAGCCAAGATCCGCCCGTTCTGCATAATCTGTATCCAGTATATTGAGTAAACTGGCACTGATTTTCCAGTCATCAACGAGCTGACTGGCGCGCAGATGCACCAGATCATGACCGGAATATTCAGCGCTGTTTTGTGGATCCAGATAATAACGGCCCATCTTCACCCATTCCAGTTCCAGGTCTGTATTTTGTGAAGGTTGCCAGCGCAGGCGGCTGTTAAGCATGACAGTTGGGGCAGTGTCGATGTCATTACCTTTAATATCTGTACTGGTCAGAGAAAGGCTATTGGCGTAGCGGTGGCTGGCCCAGCTGCCGCTGAACTGCCATGACCATTGAGGGTTAAACTGGTATCTCAGCGCCAGCTCTATGCCTTTGTGGCGGGTTTCACCATTGCTGACATTGCGCCTCTCGGTATCCTGGAAAATAAAATTGCGTTTGTACATCTGATACAGAGTCAGATCGTAAAACCAGTTCTGATAATCTCCGCGCCACCCCAGTTCTATACTGCTTAGTTGCTCGGCATCCAGCTGTGCCAGTGTCTGCCCCTGTTGCAGTCTGAACAGTTCAGTGGCCTGGGGAGCCCGGTACCCCAGACTGACCTGAGAATAGAGCTGCTGCGTAGGTGACAGCTGATAAACCATACCCAATGAGGGTGACCAGTGAGGATAACTGACCTTGCTATTAGCCGGGCGAATAAAGCGGCAAAGACTCACTTCATCTGCGCAGGCAGAACCGGCCGGCAAACGGGTCTGGTAGTCGTATTGCTGCCAGTCATAGCGAAGCCCGGCCGACAGGCTCAGATTCGTGCTCGCCTGCCAGCGCAGGTTCATAAAAGGTGACAGATTGCGGGCCAGTACCTGATAGTCATAATGTTTGCCCTGTGGAATAGCTGGCGAAAATGGCTCAGGCTGCGTTTCGGTCAGTTCTCCCCGGGTCCACTCCGCATCCAGACCGGCCTGGAAGCGCCAATCCTGTTGCTCCCATGCGTACAAGGTTTGCACACCGGCGCCAATCTGGTTGTTTTCTTCAATGGCCTGCCATGGCAGATAATGTTGCAGAAAATCCATGTCCTGAAACCGGAAATAAGGCGTCAGGCTCAGCCGGTGTTGCCCCCACTGCTGGCTGAACTGGCTGTGCAGCCGTGCTGATTTTGCATTGCGATAGGCTTCGGGATTCGGATTAGTGCGCCGCAGGCTGTCGTCTTTATAGGCATTTTTGCCCTGCACATAGCCTGCAGTGTTCTGGTTCAGATTGCTGAGCGCCATGCGGGTAATGACGTCCCAGCTTTGTAAATGACTGGTATGAACAAGGTTGAGTTTTTGCTGCTCATAGCCGGAATCCTGCTGATATCCGCCATCATGGCTGGCATTGCCATACACCAGCAGGTTATCTGAACTGAGCCGGAATTTACCGCGCAGAAAGCTGTCCGGGCCCGCCTCAAGGCTAAGTTGATGGTCAGTTTCTGCAGGCATCGGCGAGATAACGTTGATAATGCCGTGCACAGCGTTACTGCCATACCAGCTGCTGCCCGGCCCTCTTATGACCTCAATGCTTCCTGCCTGTTCGGAGTTGATCTCAAACAGCTGGTTTGCATTGCAGAAGCCACTGGCCCGTGTCGGAATACCGTCTTCAGCGATAAGAAAAGCGCCGCAGCCGCCGGCGCCGGTGAGTACCGGCGAGCGTATGGCGGTCAGATGCTCCTGACCATTACCGCGGCTGATCCAGGTTCCCTGTACACGATCCAATGCCTGATTAATATGTACCGCATTCATCAGATCCAGCTCTTGTGCCCCGACCATGGCGATACTCAGAGGGTTTTCTGCCATACTCAGACTCTGGCGTTGAGCCGTAACAGTGATACGTTCAAGTTCGTTGGCCTGAGGTGCAGTGAAAAAACCGGCCATAATACTGATCAACAGAAAACGTCGCATGCTTATCCGCGGTTGATGTTATAGAAGAGTATGCTCTCATAGCTCACGCCGATAAGTCTATGCAAGGCACGACAGGACTCCTGCCTGTGCGATGAGTACAATTTGTAGCTGTTATTGGCCATCGGCTGGTATGATAATTGGGCAGGTTTTCTGCCTCAGTTGTCCGGTGCCCGGATTTCTGAGCAAAGCATTTCGAACAGGGGCAATAAAGGGAAAAGGATGAAGATTCCATTCAACAGGCTGATATTATTATTGATGTTGCCGGTGATGGCACTACAGGCACAAACGGATACCAATGAGCCTTTAATTTTGCCCATTTATGACAACGATAAACCACCTCTGGCGTATAAAGAAAAAGGTGAGTACCGCGGCATCTACATAGACTTGTTTAAGGCAGTGCTGGAGGAGGCCGGGATCCGCTATCGATTTGTGCCGATGCCTGCAAGCCGAAACCAACGCATGTTCGAGCAGGGCAAAATTGCCATGGCCTGTTGCGTGAATCCTGCATGGTATAAGGAGCCGCAACAACAACAGATGCAGTTGTTCAGTTATCCGCTTTTTTATACTCAGGATATGTTTGTCTTTCCTCCCAAAAAGACATTCAGCATTGATGATTTAGCCGTTTTACGGGATAAGCGGGTCGCTCTGGTAAGAGGCTATGGCTATATTGGCTCAGAAAACTTTTCCGAACGCATCGATTTAAAAAATGAGCAGGCAGTGCTGGACTTTATCGCTCTTGGCAGAGCTGATGTGGCGATTGTGAATGAAAGAGCACTGGATTACTGGCTGGCTCGTTACCCCGGTGCGGTGGAAAAGGGCCCAGTACACGACAGAGCCACATTGCATATTCAATTGCACAGAAACTGGCATGAATTGCTCGGACCATTAAACCAGGCCATCACCACCTTATTGGATACCGGCGCCGTTGAAATTATTCTGGCAAAGGCCAGCACGCCTTTACCCCAGACACGTTGAGCCTATAAAGTGGCCGGAGGGCTTTCACTGATACCTTCACTATCACAAAACCAGAGGATGCGGTTTTTTCCCTGATGCTTAGCCATATACAACATGTCATCGGCCATTTTTATCGCTTCCTGGGGCTTGCTATCGGTATCCGGACGACAGGTGTAGCCGCCAATGCTGACGGTAATATGACGAATATCCGGATTATTAAGATCATCCAGTGGCATCTGTTCAATCGCCTGCCGGCAACGTTCCATCACCTCTATACAGCCCTGGCGATCATTATCCGGTAACAGAATAATAAACTCCTCGCCACCAAAACGGGCCACCAGATCCCTCGGCCGTTGTAAGCGGTCTCTGAAGGCGCAGGCGACTTTTTTCAACACTTTGTCGCCAGCGGCGTGGCCAAAATGATCGTTGTAGTGCTTAAAATTATCGATATCCACCAGGATCAGCGAAACAGGGCTCTGTTTACGCATGGCGACACGCCATTCACGTTTCAGCACTTCTTCGTAGCGCCGGCGGTTGGCGATACCGGTCAGTGGATCAATATTAGCCAGTTGTTCCAGCATGGTGCGTTGACGACGCAACTCAAGGTGTAATTTGGTGCGCGCCAGTACAATAGTGGTATGAAATGGCTTCTGGATATAGTCACAGGCACCGAGCCTGAAACCTTTTTCTTCGTGATGGGTTTCACCTAGTGAGGTAATAAAGATGACCGGAATATCACTGGTTTCGGCGTTATGTTTCAGAGTGGTCATGACTTCAAAGCCGTCCATGCCCTGCATCACCACATCCAGCAGAATCAGGTCCGGTTTCAGCTCTGCTGCCTTACGGATCCCCTGCTGACCACTTTTGGCCAGAATAATATCCGCCTGCTCTCTGAGAATATCACTTAAGATCCGCAGATTATCTGTCTCATCATCAATAATCAGTATTTGCTGACGCTCGCTCATTGGGGCTTATCGTTATGGTTGTTGTCAGCCTGGTTATCGGCCGTTTGTTCACCGGGCTGTAATCGGGACAGAATTCTGCGTGCCAATCTGGCTGCCTTCTCGAACTCCACCTCATGGGTGAACCGCATCAACTGATCAAACTGTTCCGTTAATGTGCTGTCATCGAAATCTGTTTGCAGCGCAGCTAAGCGCTCTTGTGCGCTGAGATCCGATTGTTCCAGCATGGGGATAATTGCCACTAACTCGTTGCTCAGATCCGCCTGCTTTAATCGCCCCTTTTGGCTGCCCGTTTCAGAGCAAAAAGGTCCGAGCGCCTCAAGTAAGGCATCCAGTTGCCGGCAAAGTGTAGCAATGCTATCACCACAATGTTGTTGCTGCTGCAGCTTGTCTTCGAGGACCATACATGACTGGGATTGTTCAAAAGCGCCAATATAGGCAAAACTGGATTTCAGTGAGTGAATAGCACGAAACAGTCCCTTCTGATCATCCCCTGCCAGCATCCTTTTTATTCTGGCGGAAGTATGGCGCTGATCGCGACAGAAAGAGCGGATAAGTTTTATATATAAGGCCGTATTGCCGGCCAGTCTTTGCAACGCTTTTTCGGTATTCAGTACCTTTATATCTTCCAGTATTGCCAGAAGCATCTCATCTGATTGCACATCGGTGCCTGATGCCGTGAGCTCCTGCTGGTTCGGATGTTCAGTAAGAAGAGGGTTATCTCTGTTGGAAGTCTGTGCTGGCAGGTGTCGTTGCATCACAGCATACAGCTCAGCCGGCTCAATGGGCTTGGCCAGATGATCGTCCATGCCTGCCTGCAGGCTCTTGTTTTTGTCTGATGCCATGGCATGGGCGGTCATGGCGATAACAGGGGTTTCCAGTTTTAATTCGCCGCGGATACGCTGTGTAGCGCTGAGGCCATCTAAGCCTGGCATCTGGATATCCATCAGGATCAGATCATAGGGCTGTTGTTGCAGCTTTTCTAATGCCTGTAAGCCGTTGGTGGCCACGTCCACCACAATACCGGTTTTACTCAACATGCCTTTGGCGACTTCACAGTTGATACTGTTATCGTCCACCAGTAACAGTGCATAGCCGCTAAAATCCGGGGGGGCCGGTGTAATAGCGCGCTCAGGCTGGGGAGCTGTGGCGGAGTCATCCAATGGCTGATTCAGGGGCAAAGTAAAGCTGAAGGTAGAGCCTTTGCCGACTTCACTGTGAACCCATATCTCTCCACCCATTAATTCGCAGAGTTGTTTGCTGATTGCCAGTCCCAGTCCGGTACCGCCGTATTGTCGGGTGATGGAATCATCGCCCTGAGTAAAAGACTGAAACAGTCTTTGTTGTTGCTCTTTACTCATACCAATGCCGGTATCAGAAACACTGAACAGTACCATAGGGCGGGAATCGCCTGATTGATTGCTTTTGCGAGCGGAAACCGTGATGTGGCCCTGGCTGGTAAATTTCACTGCATTGCTGATCAGGTTCACCAGTATCTGCTGGGTTCGCCATGGATCCCCCATCATCCTCGCTGGCATGGCGGTATCGATGTCGTTAATCAGGGACAAGCCCTTATCGTGGGCCTGCACCGCATTCATATTTATCGCCGACTGCAGGACCCTTTTTGGTTCCATAGCAATGTGGTCAATATGCAGTTTTCCCGCTTCAATACGGGAGAAATCGAGAATATCGTCCACCAGTCTCAGCAGGGTATTGCCAGCATCCAGTATTTTATTCAGGTGATCTTTTTTCTCCTGCACAGAGCCAGTATCCAGAGCCAGTCGGCTCAGACCCATTACTGCATTAATGGGGGTGCGGATCTCATGGCTCATATTGGCCAGAAAAGCGGCCTTGGTCTGAGCCGCCGATTCGGCCTGCTGCCGTGCTTGTTTTAGCTCTTCAGCGAGACGACTTAAGCGTTGCCGCTCACGAAAAATATGTACCGCCCACAGAGTAATCAGCCCCAGAGCGCCAAATAACATGGCCGCCATCAGCCGGGCATTCTGGGTATTCTGATGGCTGACCTTCTGCTCCAGCTGTAACAGCTGATTTTGCTGCTCCAGTTGCTCTATCTGCGCGGCTTTGGTTTCGCTGTCAAACAGCGCCTGCATCACGCTGAGCTGGGTGGCGCTGCGCGCACTTAAATATTCTTGCTGTAGTTGTTGTGCCGATTTAAGCGCATTTATGGCAGGTTGTAACTGGTTATTTTTTTCGTAGATATCAGCCAGGTGGTATTCGACTTTGCTTAGGTTTGCTTTGCTGCCCATATCCTGTGCGGTTTGACGGGCCTGTAAAAGCAATTCCAGAGCCTGCTCCATCTCGCCCTGTCTGCTTAAGGCGGAAGACTTCAGAACAAGAGAACTGAATAAAGTGTACTGAAGGTTATTCTGAACCGACAGTTCAATAGCCCTGTCAAACAAAGCGATGGCCCCGGTAATATCCTCTTTGGCAAGCAGCGCTTCTCCCAGTGCATTACTGGCCATTGCCACTCCGAGGTTATCCCGATCCTCGCGGTAAAGGGTCAGTGCATTTTTAAAATAACGGGTGGCTTTCTCGACATCACCCAGTTCGAGGAACACCTCTCCGGTGCCTTTTTCTGCGCTGGCCAGATTGTCTTGTTCGGCTGAAAGCAGGCGATATTGCTGATAATACTCCAGAGCGGTTTGCAACTGACCTGCATTCTTATAAGTATTGGCCATATTATTATAACAATAGCCTTCATACAGCTGATTACCGGCCTCACGGTAATATCCTGCAGCCTGCTGGTACTTAGTAATAGCGCGGGGGTATTCGCCGATACTCTGTAATACATTGCCCTGTAACATTAGCCCTCGGGCACGGACTTCAGATAATTGATGTTGTTCGGCCAGCAGCTCAGCGTCACGGGCATGCTGCATGGACTCGCCATAACGGCCCATAAAGTACAGCGCATAGGCCGAGGCATTCAGTACCCGGCCATGGGCCTGAGGGTCGGGGTTATCGGCAAAAAACGCCAGTGCCTGCTGTGCCAGGGTCAGGGCATCTTCGGGCTGGTTACGGGCCAATTGTTCGGTACGCTCAGCAAACCAGTTTCCACCTACAGATTGCTGAGAGGCTGAGCCCGGTGCCGGATTATTGTCCGGACTCTGAGCGCCTGCAGCGGGCATTAATACCGATGCGAGCAAAACCAGAAAGCACAATAACCGGCACACGCAGACCTCAGTGGGTTACAGCGCGGCCAATACGGCCGATATTGTTTTTGTTGTCGTCGTTGTCAGAGGTCTTATCCAGCCCCTGCCAGTCACCAGTCTGCTCTATCAGCTTTTTAGCCAGCATCTGGCGCAGGCTTTCTTTATCCATGTTAAGGATGTTATCAATATCCTTAACGCCAGCCTGTTGTAACATGGTTCGGCGGTTATCCTCGCTAAGATTAAAGGCCTGTAGCTTATTGGCATCGGTAGCCAGTTGTAAGTAGAAACGGCTTAAGTTGTCCATTGTTATTCCCTCTTATTGCCATTGTTGGTTGCCTGATTGCAACTCGTTTTATATCGTTATCTCTTCGTACTCATCCCAGTGGCTGATGTCGGCCTCAGTCAGGCCCAGCCATCCTAATCGCTCTTCGGCGAAGGTGGGCTCGCGGCAGGCCGGCACATAGAGTGTGGTTATGGTATTCACATCGGCCTTTGCCAAATCGGCCAGCGCAATCCAGTCCTTGCGGGGCTCAAATCCGGGCAGGGTGGGGGCCTCGTATAAACACAGCATATGTTCTGCCGGGTAGCTTTGTTGCAGCAACCGGCTTAAGGCCGCCAGGCCCTGCTGACCCGGTTCGAATTTATCCATGCTGTGCTCGCCGGTCAGCCCCAGTTGCCATAAAATCAGCGCCGCGCTGCTGTCGATTTCTCTGCGGGTGAGTAAAAAGCGGGTGGATTCATAGCTCTGACAGCCGGTATCGGCAGGATCCAGCCCTAAATCGGCATACAGACAGGCATCGGCTGAGATCCCCGGTAACATGGTCACCGGATAGCCTTGCTCGGCCAGTACCCGGCTGGCCATGCGGGTGGATGAGACAAACACACCGGGGTGACCATAGAAGACCACGCAAACCGACCTTCCCTGATGTACGAGAGCAATAATATACAGCGCCATCTGACGGTAAATCTCCGGCCGGGAATAACCCATATTATAAAAGCGGCCAAGGTGTTCGGTGTGTGGGTTGAGCTGGCGGATATGCTGGATAGATAAGGGGTTGGGAGCCACCAGTAATACGGATTCTGCTGTCTGAATAAGGCTCTGGGTTTCCAGTGTCATATGCCCTGGGTGCAGACCACAGCCAGCGATTGTCAGGCGTCCTTTTTTTGCATCCACAGCAACGATCCTACTATTACACCCATTATCCCATTGGTGAAGAATAAGAAATAATCACCACAGGCGCAACAGTGAAGGATGACCCAGATAAAAAACCGGGCGGGCCATGGAGAACCCGCCCGGTAAGTACCAATTATAGGAATTGGTATGACTCCCAAGAAAGACCAGTAGACTTGAGGAGTAGTGCAACCTTAATTTATTGCAAGTGAGAATGATTTGCAATAGAGATTTCGGTTTTTTTACTACGAACTACATTAAAAGCCCGAAAAAGAAATTTTAACCACAGAGTCACAGAGGTTTTAAGGTATGGGCCCTGCAGTTCTCCGTGTTCTCTGTGACTCTGTGGTTAGTTTTGCTTTTTTATAATAAAGTCGCTGGGTCTGTCCTGCACCTTTGATTTCTCAATGCTGCTGGGGACGTATCTGAATATTCAAAGGCTGCTGAATGCCCGACAACGACATCCGGGCATGACCGGAAACTGAGGGTTTTCCGCCTCTTCTTCTCTCTTCCCCCCTCTCTCCTCAATCAAATATGCATAAAATTTATCCTCGCGTTTATTTTTTACTGCTGTATAATGCGCGCCCTGCCCAGTTACACGACAGCCGCTTGTGGGAAAGCGGGACAACTGAGATGCTCGAAGGGGCAATTTACTCAGTTAAGCAGCCTTGTTGGTGGTGAAAGCCAAACCGCAAGTGCATTAGTAACTACATATTGAAATTTTGGGTAACGAGAAATGAAAACCTTTGTTGCTAAACCGGAAACGGTAAAACGTGACTGGTTTGTGGTTGATGCCACAGACAAGACCCTTGGACGCTTGGCCACTGAAATAGCCCGTCGTCTGCGCGGTAAGCATAAGCCTGAGTATACACCTCATGTGGACACAGGTGATTACATCGTGGTCATCAACGCAGAAAAAGTTCGGGTCACCGGAAACAAGACTCAGAACAAAATGTACTATTCGTATTCAGGCTACGTTGGTGGGCTGAAAGAGACCACTTTCGAAAAGCTGCAGGCTCACAAGCCTGAGCTGATCATCGAAAGAGCGGTTAAAGGTATGTTGCCAAAAGGTCCTCTGGGCCGCGCGATGTTCCGCAAAATGAAGGTCTACGCTGGTTCTGAGCATGTTCATGCCGCTCAGCAGCCACAGGTTCTGGATATTTAAGGAGCATTGAGTAATGGCAGATAATCAATATTACGGCACTGGCCGTCGCAAAAGCTCCACTGCTCGCGTATTTATTCGCCCCGGCAGTGGCAAAGTAACAGTTAACAGTCTTTCTCTGGAAGAGTTCTTTGGTCGTGAAACCGCCCGCATGGTGGTTCGTCAGCCTCTGGAACTGCTGGAGATGACTGATAAGTTTGATCTGTACATCACTGTATCTGGTGGTGGTATCAGCGGTCAGGCAGGCGCTATTCGTCACGGTATTACCCGTGCACTGATGGAATACGACGAGGCCCTGCGCCCCGCGTTGCGTAAAGCTGGCTTTGTAACCCGTGATGCACGTGAAGTGGAACGGAAGAAAGTGGGTCTGCACAAAGCACGCAAACGCCCTCAGTTCTCCAAGCGTTAATAAACCTGAACTCGGCAGTTGGCCCACGGGCGATAGCACATCTCCTTGATTCGTCTGGCTATATGAAAAAAAGTCTCACCACCAACAAGGTGACCACGAATTTTTTCATTACGCCATCCAAATCAGATAGATGCACTCTCACCTCGCGCGCAACTGCGGAATCCAGGTTAAAACAACCTTGTTGTTATTTAAAAACCCGGCTTTTGCCGGGTTTTTTTATGGGCCTGCAGGTTAAGCTCTGGCCCGACAGATGATGTTTGGGTTTTGTCGGGCTAAAGTCCGACCTACAGCCCGGTGCCGGGAGTTACTGCTCTGCGTTCCCTGTGGCTGTCTGTATACCATTTACTGTTGTACGTATTCGCGTTATTCGTGGTGAAATCACTTTTTAGATGTCTCACTCAGGCTGCGGTCTGACTGATACTAATTCTCTGCGACTTTGCGCCCCTGCGAGATCTAATGCTTTTCTCTATTTAATCTCACAAACAAACTAATCTGTTGTTTTAGCCATCATTTCCTTGTGTTTTAAAGGGGTTTTCTTTTATCATTTCCGGCTAAAATCATAACCTCAGACTTTCCTGTCACAATTGCGCACTTAAAAATAAGACAATTGACCGGGAAAGCACATAATCCAACCTTTGGAGTAAAGTGGATGAGTAATGCGCCAGTAGATAATGGGCGGCGCCGATTTCTGACTATTGCCACCTCGGTAGTAGGCGGTGTCGGAGTGGTGGGTGCCGCAGTGCCTTTTATCGCTTCCTGGAATCCCAGTGCCAAAGCCAAGGCAGCCGGGGCGGATGTGGAAGCCGATATCAGTAAAATTGAGCCAGGTCAGATGTTGCGTGTTGAATGGCGCAGTAAACCTGTCTGGATCGTCCGTCGCACCCCTGAAACGCTGGAATCTCTGGCCGCTCATGAAGATCAGTTACGGGATCCCAACTCCGAAGAGCCTCAACAGCCAGAGTTTGCCAAGAACCGTTATCGCTCGTTAAAAGAAGAATATCTGGTGACCCTGGGCATCTGTACGCACCTGGGGTGTTCGCCTCAGCACCTGAAAAACGGTGCCTTCGCTGAGCAGGTGGAAGGTGTACCTGAAGGATTCTTCTGTCCTTGCCACGGCTCCAAGTTTGATATGGCTGGCCGGGTGTTCCAGGGTGTGCCTGCACCTTTGAATCTGGTGATACCGCCGTATTATTACATCGACGACAACACCATACTGATTGGTTCAGAAGAGGGGGCAGCCTGAGATGTCAAATAAACTGCTCGATTGGATTGAATACAGAATACCCATGATGCGCGTGGCCAAGATGCACGCCGCGGAATATCCGGCTCCGAAAAACATGAACTTCTGGTACGTGTTCGGTTTTCTGGCCACCATCGTACTGATTAACCAAATTGTTACCGGTATCTGGCTGACCATGAGTTTTGAACCTTCCGCAGAGCGTGCTTTCGCTTCTGTGGAATACATCATGCGTGAAGTGGAGTACGGTTATATTCTGCGCTATATGCACTCTACCGGCGCATCGGCCTTCTTTATCGTGGTCTATATGCATATGTTCCGCGGTATGATCTATGGCTCCTACCAGAAGCCCAGAGAGTTGTTGTGGGTATTCGGGATGTTTATCTACCTGGCGCTGATGGCAGAAGCCTTTATGGGCTATGTACTGCCCTGGGGGCAAATGTCCTATTGGGGTGCACAGGTTATCGTGTCGCTGTTTGGCGCTATTCCGGTTATCGGTGAAGATCTGGTGATCTGGATCCAGGGCGACTATGTGATCTCCGGTGCTACTCTGAACCGCTTCTTTGCCTTGCATGTTATCGCTTTACCATTGGTGATTGTGATTCTGGTTTTCCTGCACATTGTGGCCCTGCATGAAGTGGGTTCCAATAACCCTGATGGGGTAGAAGTGAAACGCAAGAAAGGCTCACTCAAAGAAGAAGAGAAAACCAAATGGAAAATGCACGAGTACTACACCAACAAATACGACATTGTTGATGACGTAGTGCCTTTCTTTCCGCATATCGTGCTTAAAGATCTGGTGGCTTTTACCATCTTCCTGTTGGGCTTTGCCTATGTGTTGTTCTTTAATCCGGAGATGGGCGGCTATTTCCTTGAGCATCCGAACTTCGAACATGCTAACCCTCTGAAAACACCAGAACATATTTTCCCGGTCTGGTATTTCACTCCCTTCTACGCGATTCTGAAGGCAGTACCGGATAAGCTCGGCGGTGTTATCGCCATGTTTGCCGCTATTATCATGCTGGTGTTGCTGCCCTGGATCGACAGAGGCAGGGTTAAGTCCTGGCGCTATCGCAGTGGCATCCACAGATACAATCTGCTGGTCTTTGCCGCGGTATTTGTCTTCTTAGGATATCTGGGTGGCACGCCACAGGAACCCTGGAAGATCACAGCCTCGCAAATCTGCACCTTCCTGTACTTCGGCTTCTTTGCCTTGCTATGGCTGTACAGTAAGAACGAGAAAACCAAGCCACTGCCAGAGAGGATTAGCAAATGAGAAAACTTGTCGTATTGCTGAGCTTTTTAGTTCCTTCACTGGTGTTTGCCGCTGGCAGCAATTACCCGCTGGACAAGGCCGAGTATGATCTGACTGATCAGGCATCTTTACAGCGCGGGGCGCAGATTTTTATGAATTATTGTATGGGCTGTCATCAGGCCCAGTATCAGCGTTATCAGCGCACCTTCGAAGATATCGGTGTACCGCTTGAACTGGGGCAGGAAAACCTGCAATTCACTGGTGAAAAGGTGGGTGATTACATGAAAGGTGCGATGCCTAAAGCGTCCGCCGAAAAATGGTTTGGTACAGCAGTGCCGGATCTGACGCTGGTGGCCCGGGTTCGCGGTGCTGACTGGTTATACACCTATCTGCGTACCTTTTATGTGGACGAGAACCGCCCCTTTGGTGTCAATAACAAGGTGTTTCCGGATGTGGGCATGCCTCATGCGCTGCAGGAGTTGCAGGGTGTCCCTTATGACAGTCATGAAGAGCGTCTGATTGACGGTGAGATGAAGGAAGTCTACGTCGGCATTAAGTCTGACGGCTCCGGCACCCTGAGCCCCGAGGAGTACGACCAGGCAGTACTGGATTTGGTTAACTTTATGGTCTATCTGGGCGAACCCTCCAGACTTGAAGCCGAAGGCATTGGCCGCTGGGTTATTACCTTTATTCTGGTGTTCTTTGTGTTCGCCTATCTGCTGAAAAAAGAATATTGGCGGGATGTGCACTAAATGGCCAGATTTTCAGGTATAATGGTGAAATCGTCTTAATACCCGATTAGCAGTTTAATGTCACTTGGGTTTAAGGGCAGTGTGCACGTTGACACTGCCCTTTTTATCGTTTTATGAAATGGGTTTGCGTCACAGCAGATCCGTTATATTTGGGTTTTGGAGGAGTGTGAATGGCCGTTGCCACCAATAAGCGTTCGATTATGGCATTGTTCTCAGATACGCTGGATATCTACAGTCACCAGGTACGTATCGTACTGGCGGAGAAAGGTGTAGGGGTAGAAATCAGCTTTGTTGATCCGGCCAGCCTGCCGGAAGATCTGCTCGAGCTGAACCCATACGGTACCCTGCCGACTCTGGTTGATCGTGAACTGGTATTGTATCGCTCGCATATTATCATGGAGTATCTGGACGAGCGCTTCCCCCATCCGCCGCTGATGCCGGTGTACCCGGTTTCCCGGGGCCAGAGCCGTTTGATGATGCACCGTATTGAGCAGGACTGGTACAGTATTGCTGATCGCATTATGAGAAAAGAAGGTGATATAGAAACCGCCCGTAATGACTTACGCGAAGGTATTCTGGCGCTGGCGCCGCTGTTTGCCGACAACCCATACTTTATGAGTGAAGAATTCAGCCTGATGGATTGCTACCTGGCACCGCTGTTATGGCGTTTGCCGGCACTGGGTATTGAACTTAGTGGTAATGGTGCCAAGGATGTGAAAAATTATATGAACCGTATTTTTGAGCGTCCTTCGTTTAAGGCTTCGCTGACGGATCAGGAACGCGAAATCCATAACCCTCTCTGATGGCTGCAATGACCTCGAACAAGCCTTATTTGCTGCGTGCATTCCATGAATGGATTCTGGATAACGATCTGACCCCTCATCTGGTGGTGGATGCCACCGTTGAGGGGACGCAGGTGCCTCAGGAGCATGTGCGGGATGGTCAGATTGTGCTGAATATCTCACCTTCAGCCTGTGGCAAGCTGCAACTGAGTAATCTGGATGTCACCTTTGATGCCCGTTTTGGTGGTGTGGCAAGACGCCTGACCATACCTATGGCGGCAGTAATGGCCATCTATGCCAGAGAAAACGGTGCCGGTACCATCTTCACTCAGGAAGACGAAGACCCGGATAATACGCCGCCACCCAGTGAGCCACCACCTTCTAAAGGCAAGCCACAACTTAAAGTGGTGAAATAACGCCAAAACGGCAATATTCACCACTAACCACACGAAAAGCACGAAAAGAACTATTTCACGGAGTCACGGAGGTCACAAAGGTTTTAGGGCATTGGTCTTGTAGTTCTTAGTGCTCTCTGTGTCTCTGTGGTTATATTGAATCTAGCAAAGGCGCAGTCCGCTTTTACTACTCAGCGCTGAAATCTTTTTTTGTACTTTTTTCGCAGTGGTAAACAGCCCGGGCGACAATAATTCATCACTCATCACTCATCACTCATCACTCATCATTCAAAGGTACTCAAAGGCCTTCACCACCCGTGCCACGCCTTCAATATTACGGGTTACTTCAACCGCCATATTAGACTCCTGGCGGGTAACCAGGCCCATCAGAAAGACCTCGGAATCTTCCACTATGACTTTGATATGTAGTCCGTCCACTGACTTGTCAGTCAACAGCTTGCTGCGCACTTTGGTAGCCAGCCAGATATCATGGCTTCGGGTCGAGGTTGCCGTCGGGCTGCCAATTCGAATCTGATTGTGCAGTTTGCTGACATGGGGCTGGGCTTCGGTTATTCGCTGAGCCTGACGCTTAAGATCATCATTGGGTGCCTGCCCCACAAGCAAGGTTGTACCATTGAAAACATGGGCATTGATATTTGCATGTTGCTTAATACTGGCATTCTCAGACAGGGCGCTGCTGATCCGGGATGCCAGCGTTTTGTCGTCCAGTTGAGTACCCACAGTTCTTCTGTCATGGGCCACGGCAGCGGCACCGACTCCGGCGCCCACTACGACAGCAGCGCAGCCCTGAAGCAGCATGACACTCACCAATATCGTGGCCAGCGTTGTTGTTCGTTTCACCTTAATCACCTCCGTTATGTTCGGGGAACAGACAATCATCAATACCATCACAAAGGGTGTGAATGACCAGTTGATGCACTTCCTGAATTCTCTGAGTTTTATTTGATGGTACCCTGATTTCCATATCATTGGGTCCCAGCAAGCCGGCCATTTCGCCGCCGTCTTTACCGGTCAGTGCGATAATGGTCATATCACGACTCAATGCGGCTTCCATTGCCATAATAATATTACGCGAATTACCGTCGGATGAAATAGCCAGCAGAATGTCACTGCCGTGGCCCAGGGCTCTGACTTGTTTGGAAAAAACCTCGGTATAACTCATGTCGTTTGTCGTTGAGGTGATGGTTGCAGCATCACAGGACAGCACCAGAGCCGGCAGGCTGGGTCTGTCGCCCTCAAACCTGTTGAGCAACAGGGCGGCGAATTGTTGTGCGTCCATGGCCGAAGCGCCACTGCCGCAGCACAAAATCTTATGCCCGGCGATAAGCGCCTGTACCATCATGTAGGTTGCCCGTTCAATGGCTTCGGGTAAAACTTCAATGGCAGCAATTTTGGTTTGTATGCTCTCGGTGAAGTTATCTCTGATACTGTCAATCATAGGTGTTTTGTCCACTGGATCTGCCCGCCGGTAATGGCAATAAGGTCTATTCTATGGGGAACAAAGGCAGGGTTTAATCCTTTGTGCTGCATATAATGAAGCAGTGCTGATTCAAATTTCCTCCGTTTATTGGTATCAAAGTATTCAGCCGGGTGGCCATATCGGACGCCGGTACGATATTTAACTTCCACAAAAACGAGTTCGTCCTTATCCTGCATAATCAAATCGATTTCGCCTGTTTTGCAACGATAGTTTGCGGTAATAAGGTGCAGTCCCTGAGCCGTTAAGTATTTACAGGCCCGGCTCTCAGCGCTTCTTCCGAGCAGTCCGGAAAGACGTTGTTTAATCCCCGGCAAGCGAAATGACCTTGTCCTGTTCAATTTTTCCGAAGGGCAAGCGGCGAACGATACGCTGCTGCCTGTCCATGCTCAGTTGCCCCGTCAGCCCCTGTAATTGTCTGCCTTTGATGTAGTGTAGGGTGGTCAGCTCAGGAACTAACTGATAAGCATCATATCCCATTGCAAACAGGCGACTCTGGCTGTCGTTACGGTCAGGCCAGAGTTGATTAACCCTTTCCTTAATCTGTGCATTGGTGCCGGGCAACATCCACGGCATGTCCACAAACATCAGATTACGCAAATCTCTGAGGCTGTTGTTGCCCAGTTCCTTGCTGAAGCTTCGGCTACTGGCAAACACCGGAACAATGCTGGCAAAGGGACTGATGCTGGATTCTATCATCGGGTTAAGTAATTCGGTTTGCGCCGGATTAGAGAATACCACAATCGCATCCACGTCCCTCCGGTTACGGGCAAAGCTGTGTATTTCCTTGTTCACCAGACGCTGCAGTTGATTGATACGACGTTCACTCTGTTGAATGTCCAGCAAGCTATCCACAGCATCGCGCATGGACTTATTGTCAGTGAACGTCATCAGAGAAGGCTCGCTCTTGTCCAGCGTTTGCCAACGGCGCATAAAATGTTCTGCCATCCGCTCAAACAGCTGCCGTTTTGCACTGATCAACACTGGCCTTCTGTAACCATTAGCATACAGGTAACTGGCCAGTTGTTCCGCTTCATCCTCCGGCGCCAGAGAATAGAAATAGCGGTGTGGCGATACTTCTTCCTGCTCAAGCCGGTTTAACAACAATGCAGGAGTTGATTGAGGTAACTGCGAAAGGATTGCAGGAATGTTTTCCCTGATTAGCGGCCCTAATACAAAATCATGTTGCAGCGCCAGAGTCTGGATTTCTGTTTCATCCAGTACTACCGAATCGTAGAAGGTCAGCTGTGTTTTGTGTTCGCGCGGCTGACTGGTGTCAAAATACGCAGCAAGTATACCTTCTTTGAGAGCCTGGCCCTGATTTGCCAGACGCCCGGATAAGGGCAAAATCACGGCAATATTCTGTGGCTGATAATGGGCTTGCTGCAGCATTTGCTGTACAGGTTCAGGGAGGGAATAATCCGGGTATTGTTGTTGCCATAAATTAATTCGCTGGCTCAGCTCAACCCCAGGCACGGTCCGGGTAATCCGGGCCAGTTCGAGCCAGGGGGCCAGATAACCAGGCTGTGCCGCCACCTCAGGGAGATCTTTATTATCGACTTGTTCCAGTAGTTGCCATATTTTCCGGTATCCGGACTCGGCCCGGGAAGGATCCAGACTGATTAACTCGGCGTGACTGCGGGCAGCATTCAGATACTGGCGATGATATTCGGCTAACTCAGCGCTGAGCTTAAGTCGTGCAGGCAGGATATGAATATTGTTGCTGACTTTTTCCAGGCTGGCGCTTGCCAGGGCCGGTTTGTCCAGTTCCAGCAGGCACTGGCTGCGAATTAACCTGGCCTGATCTCTTTGTGTCGCATCCCTGAGCTCTGGTATAAGGGGTTGCAGGACCTTTAACGCACTCTGGCAGTCACCCTGCTGTTGCCAGACCATGACGGCCTGTAACAGCAACAAAGGCTGCTGGTGCAGCGGGGCTTGTCTGGCCTGCGCATAAAGCTGTTCAGCGGTTCGTTCGGCAGGTATCTCTGGCACCGTCCTGTAACGCGTATCGACGCCTTTGTCGCTGACATCCGGCGCCGTAGCACATGCCGTGAGCAGCAGTACGGCGATTAATATTGTCAGTTTGCGCATGTTGAGCATTGGCAGCCTTAAAACTTCCTGGCGAAATATCAGTACCGCTAGTTTATGATGTGGCTCCCGGGAACACAATCAAAGGCTTAACACGTGAGCACAGAAACTGCGCCGGCTGCCGGTACCTTATATGTGGTGGCCACACCAATAGGCAATCTTGCAGATATCAGTCACAGAGGATTACAGGTTCTTCAGCAGGTGGCTGTGATTGCCGCCGAGGATACCCGACACAGCAAGGGGCTGCTTGATCATTATAATATCTCAGCCCGATTGTTGTCGCTGCATGATCATAATGAGACTCAGCGTGCCCAACAGCTGTTGATGAAACTGAGTGAGGGGCTGGATATTGCTCTGATTAGCGATGCCGGCACTCCGCTAATCAGTGATCCTGGTTACCAGTTGGTGAATCTGTGTCGGCGCAATAATATCAGGGTGATACCCGTGCCTGGTGCCTGTGCATTGATAACCGCCTTAAGTGCTTCAGGACTGCCGACGGATCAGTTTACCTTTTTCGGTTTTTTGCCGGTCAAAGAAATGGCACGCCGTGAGCAACTGGCCATGCTGAAGAGTGCCCGGGGTACTGCAGTTTTTTATGAGTCGCCAAGGCGAATTCTGGATTCGGTTCTGCTGTTGATTGAAGAACTGGGCGCCGACCGGCAGCTTGCTCTGGCTAAAGAGCTGACCAAGACCTTTGAAACATTCCGGACCGGCCCCGCTGCTGAGATTGCTCAGTGGTTGCAGGCAGATCCGGTACATCAGAAAGGTGAATTTGTACTGATGGTAGGCCCTGAGACAAACAGTAAGGATACTATTCCCGGTGAAGCCATAACGCTACTGACCACTTTAATGCAGGAGCTGCCGCTGAAAAAGGCGGCGGCTATTACCGCTGGCCATTACAAACTGAAGAAGAATGCGTTATATCAGTTGGGCTTGCAGTTGCAGGGGGAATAGCCGCGATCAGTTGGTCTTGGTGGTTTTCTTATTCCACAGATTCTGATGCTTGGCGAAAGAGAAATAGGTATAGGGATGCCAGCATTTGGGCAGTAAGTCGAGTTCTTTACGTTCTTCAAAATTGGATACCAGTTTACTCAGGATCTCCAGCAGCCGTTCTTTGCTCATGCGTTCCAGTTTTTTTCGGGCCTGGGGGTAGTAGAGGTTATTCTCCTGACCTATGCGCAGGCTATGACCGAACTGAGTGAAAGCCAGATTCTTGGTGGCTGTCCTGCAATTCGGTATCTGAGGATTATCGGGATATAATCCTGTGACAATGGCATATTCATACCTGTCCAGATCGCGGCGATCAGAGTCCTTGGGAATATAGGTGACGCCGAAGCCCTGAGGGAAATAACCCACAATGCGCACGAAACTATCAACGGCTATTTTGTTCAGGGCCCCTTTCTCTGCGGCTTTTTCCAGCACCATTGCGGCTTTGGGCAGGGAGTCATAATCATAAATTGCTTTGGTAGACAGCACCACCGAGGTATAAACCTGAGGAACTTTAAGCAGGTTACCAATGGATTGTTGTGGATCTAACGATGACTTTAAAAGCGTAAAGATAAACTTCAGCTTTTCATCTTCATTCTGATTGAAGTCGTCCCGCTCCTGTTTTGAATTGCCCACATAGGCATTTTTTCCCAGACCGGCTTTCAGATAAGACAATGTTTGCTGGTAACTTATTTTCAGCAGACTAAGACGTTGCTCTTTTTCCAGCACTCTGAACTCATCCAGATCGCCATTCGGACCCTTGAGAATACGCTGTGCATCGGGGTGATACTGACCTATATCCTGCATCAGAGCCGTCATCAGTAAGGGCACCAACACATGATTACGATAGGGACACTGGCTGGCTTCGTCTTTGTCCTTGGGCGACCTGATGCGGTGCTCTGCGTGTTTAAGCACATACTGATTGCTGATTTGGTTATCTGCTACCATGCGCTCGAGCAGCAGCAGGCTCAATACGGCCTTATAAAGGTGTTTCGTACGCTGGTTAAACAGGCCAACCTTGCGGTTCTCGGTAGGGGTTATCAGTAACAATGTACCTAACAGGCGAGCGCAGTTGCGTTGACTGTCCTGCTCGTCCTTACCTGTCGCCAGGTGCAGTATCTGATCACAGATTTTAAGCAGATTGTGGAGCCGTTCTATACGACCCTTTTTAAGCTGTAGCTGATAATCTTTGAGGTTACTCTGGGCCTTTTTCTGCCGTTGTTCGGCATTTTTGCTGTCTGTCTGACTGGCAGCCTGTAACTGACTGTTTAGTTGGATTAGCTTTTCGTCTTCACCAGCCTGGCAGGCAAAGTACTCTGTGGTCTGCTCATACAGGGAGTCTTTGATGGGAGTGGCATCATGTATTTTGCTCACCAGGGTGCGCAACTCCTTGGTGTAGCGGCTCTCGCCTACGGTTTCACTCATAGTGCCGTACTATTCCTGACTGATTGATAAAATAACGACCCAATAGCTTAGCAGAGATATCCGCTACAGCCGATAACCTGATAGTTATCGGCTGGACTGCTTATACAGTCTGCGGGATACCTAGTATCTGAAGCGGCTGACTGCTTTGCCCAGCTGTCCGGCCAGAGTCTGCAGTTGATGAGCGGTGCTGCTGGTATGCTGGGTAGCTTCCTTGTTCTGCTCTGTCATAGCCGAGAAGCGTTCTACGTGTTTGGCTACTTCGTCGCTGGCCTGATTCTGTTCCCTGAGGGCATTGCTGATATCCTGAACCACATTCAACACGCGGTCGAAACTTTCTCTGATTTCGCGGATTGCAATACCCGTCTGATCGGCCAGTTCAACCCCTTCTTCAACTTCCTTGACGCCCCGTTCCATCTGCTGAACCGTACCCTGAGTACCTTGCTGAATACGGCCTACCATGGTTTCTATCTCATCGGTAGACTCGCTGGTGCGTTGAGCCAGGGTACGAACTTCATCGGCGACCACCGAGAATCCGCGCCCCTGTTCGCCGGCCCTGGCCGCTTCGATTGCTGCATTCAGTGCCAGCAGGTTGGTCTGGTCGGCAATGGATTTAATCACATTGACAATAGAGCTGATTTGTTCAGATTGTTTACCCAGCTCTACCACTTGTGCAGAGGCATCCCTCACCACATCGTTAATCCGCTTCATAGCAGCGACCATTTTCTCCATGATCTGGGCACTCTGCTCGGCACTGGAGCCGGATTCTGTCGCGATGTTGCTGGCTTCCTGGGCATTCTCCGAAACATGCCGGATACTTTCACTCAGTTCCTGAATTGAGGCGGCAATTGAGTCGCTGGAGTTTGATTGTTCATCAGAGGAAACAGAAAGTTGCTCTGCGGTACTGGAGACAGACTGGCTGGCGTCATTAAGCTCTGTGGAAGCGGTGCCTATTTGCTGCATCATCTGCCGCAACTGAGTCTGCATGTGATTCATTGCTGAAAGTAACTCGGCAATCTCATCATTGCCGCTGTCATCAATGCGGGTATCCAGCTTGCCGTCGGCCACATCTGTGGTGACCTGCATAGCGATATCAAGACGCTGTTTTAACTGACGGCTGAACAACCAGGCTGCGCCGGCCGCTACCAGAATTACCAGAATACCCCCCAGAATGGCGGCCACCTGCGTGGTCACCGATGCATCTGCGGCGTCTTCAGAGCGCTGTGTCAGTACGCCCTGTTCGGTGGCGATAAATTCATCCAGAACCCCCTGAAGGTTCTCCATCCTGTCTTTGCCTTCACCCCGTGCAATAAAATTAGAGGCCTGTTCCAGACCTATTGCTCTGAGCTGGATAGCAGGGTCGATGGCGTTTTCAAGCCAGTCCTCATAGATTTCTCTGACCTCATCCAGGCGCTTTAATTGTTGTGGGTTGTCTGATACAAGCTGGCGCAGCGACTTCATGTTTTTCTCTACACCGGCCTTGCCCTCATCATAAGGCAGCAAAAAATCTTTGTTGTTGGTGATCACATAGCCGCGCTGACCGCTATCAATACTCAACAGATGTTTAACGATATCATCGGCATCGTTCATGATCTGCATGGTGTGATTAGTGAGGTTGTTGGCATCCCGCATGCCGGTCAGGCTGACGGAGACGGAGACGGTGAGGATGATCATCACCAGTACGATAAAGCCGAACGCGGCTATAAGTTTTTGCACCAGATTCATTGTCTTAGCTACTCCCTAATGAGTGTTTGTATCCAATGAGTGTTCAGATACTAGTATCGGCGGAACTTGACTATCTTTCACTATCTTTTTTGTTTGTGATACCAATTACGCTAATCTACCTGTTCCCATAGTTTTTGTCAGGTAAAGCAGGTAGAATCGCCGCCGGAGCTGGCCAGACAATCGCCGCCCGACCACCTAATTGCACGGTATAAGCCATGAATATTGGCTTTCATGCAATTAGGTGGTCGGGGGGAGGAAAGTCCGGGCTCCATAGGGCAGGGTGCCAGGTAACGCCTGGGCGGCGCAAGCCGACGACAAGTGCAGCAGAGAGCAGACCGCCAACCCCGGCTCGCCGGGCGGTAAGGGTGAAAGGGTGCGGTAAGAGCGCACCGCGCAACTGGTAACAGTTTGTGGCATGGTAAACTCCACCCGGAGCAAGACCAAATAGGGTTCCTTGGCGCGGCCCGCGTCGGAACCGGGTAGGTTGCTTGAGTCAGTGAGCGATTACTGACCTAGATGAATGATTGTCTTAGACAGAACCCGGCTTATCGGCCAGCTCCCCTTTTTTTAGCGAATGGGCAATTCTGCCCTTATGCCTTATCTTTCAAGGTCGGCACCTCTTTGTGCTGGCTGACCGGACATCGTGGCCTGCCTAAATCACAAGCCATGTTGGAGCCTCTTCTGCATCTTTATTTTTTCATTCCAGCGCTTTATTGCAATCGGATAAACGGGCAGCATAAGCAGTGGCGCAGCCGGGGCTGAAGCGAACGCACTCTGAGCTTCGGTCCGCTCAGTGTCCTCATATTCTTGTGCCTGTAACGTTAGGTATCAAAAGTCATACTAAGGTACTGGCAAGCCTCTATCGGCTCTCTGCGCAATGGCGTAATCTTCTCTGCGTCAAGACCGACTACACCATCTAAAGTTAAGAGGCACCGAAATGAAAAAGTCAGCTATCGCATTGTTAACCAGTTTGTCCTTTGTTGTATTTTCCCCTGTCAGCCAGGCAGACATCAATGATGATCTGGCTAACATCTGCACCATCGTCAAAAACGATGATAAATCAGAGTTGCGTAAAAAGCTCAAGGCCGTGCAGGACGATTACAAGTTGCGTCTCGGTGATTACTACGGCGGTATCAGCTGTGGTGGCAGCAGCCTGATTCGTTATGCAATGGAAAGTGGCTCTGTCGAGTCCGGTGTTTACATGATTAAACGCATGAGCAAGACCGATCTCTCCACTGCTGAAAAAGACGGTATGGCCCTCAAAGATTGGGCTGAAGCAAACGGCCATATTTCCAGTGAAATTGGTAAAGAACTTCTCTCAAGAATCAGTTAATTTCATGCTGACCTTCGTGGTCAGCTGTTTTATTACAGAATTAATTGGCAGACACACAGTGTCAGCAAAATCTTCAGGTTTCCAACAATAAGCCAGGCGAGACTTCCCCTGGCCACCGAATTGGACATCACTCTTCTGAAGGTCTTGACGCCTCTTAATTCGGGAGAGTGAATTGTCCAATCCCTTCAAAGCCCCGCCACTGCGGGGCTTTTTTTATGCTCTGGTGCTGATTTTTCGCCAGATGCCTTGTAAGGGTTTCAGCAGTTTATCTTTTCTCAACCCCAAAAGTACTGCCAGCATGGCGATGTAGAGTGCGGGCTGGACAATATCCGATTTGACTGACCAGATGTAGTGCAGGGCAATCAGGCAGGCAGCCAGATAAATCCAGTTGTGCAGCCGTTGCCATCGCCTTCCGAGCTTTCGCTGCATGGCCTGTGTTGAGGTTATACTCAGGGCCAGCAAAATCAGCCATGCGCTCATGCCCACCGTGATATACGGGCGCTTGATAATCTCCGATATCAGCATGCCCCATTCCAGTTGCAGCTCAAACAACAAATAGCTAAGCAGATGCAGCACCGCATAGAAAAAGGCATACAGGCCAAGCAAACGCCTGAAGCGAATAAACTGTGCCTGTCTGAAGTATTTTGCCAGCGGCGACATGCATAAGGACATTAACAGCAGGTTGAAGGCGCTGATACCGGTAAAATGCAGTATTGCCTTAACCGGATCGCCACCGAGTTGGTCTGTTACAGCCTGATAATAGGTTATGCCTGCCCAGCCAATACAAAGGCTATGAATCAGCAGTTTCAGGCCCAGTATCTGCCACGGTCTGAAATGAATACGGGAAACCATCAATAGAAGCGTTTCAGATCCATGCCCCGATACAGCGGCGCCACTTCGTCATAGCCGTTAAACAGCTGGGTATCGATCCTGTTAGAGGAAAATAAGCCCCCTTTAGTGATCCGGCGTTCCCGGGCCTGACTCCAGCGAGGGTGATCCACATTGGGATTGACGTTGGCGTAAAACCCATACTCATTGGCCGCCAGCAAATTCCAGCTGGTGGGCGGCTGTTTTTCCACAAGTCTGATACTGACGATGGACTTAATGCTTTTAAAACCGTATTTCCACGGTACCACTAACCTGACGGGCGCACCATTTTGCGGCGGAAGGCTCTTGCCGTAGAGTCCTACGGCCAGTATGGTCAGCGGATGCATGGCCTCATCCAGTCTGAGTCCCTCTACATAGGGATAATCTATACCACCACCGATAAAGGGATTACGCTGACCGGGCATTTGCTCAGGATCATAGAGTGTCTCAAAGGCAACATATTTGCCCTTGCTCAGGGGAGCGGCTCTTTTGAGCAGAGATTGCAGCGGTATGCCGATCCATGGAATCACCATCGACCAGGCCTCTACACAGCGCAACCTGTAGATGCGCTCCTGAAGTTCGAAACTGCTGAAAAGATCTTCAAAGCCAAGAGTGAAAGGCTTTTCCACCAGACCATCAACGCGCAATTGCCAGGGGTCTACTTTCAGACCCTGGGCATTCTCTTTGGGATCGGTTTTGTCGGTGCCAAATTCATAGAAATTGTTGTGACTGATGACTTTGGACTCAGGCGTCAGGGTCTGGGCGCTGTCCTGCTGACTATAGGTTAACTTCCGGGTGTTAAACGCCGTTTCGTCATCATCACCAAAAAGGTTGATGGCATGGGCACCAGGGCTGCCCGCTAATAACGCTCCGGCGCCGATAAAGCCCATCTGCTTCAGCAACTGTCGTCGCTTAAGGTAAATGGCTTCATCGGTTACCTGATTTTCACTACACTGGCTCGCTTTGGGTACTTTAATCAGCATGTTTGCCTTCCTGTATTTATTAACACATCAGGTGTTGAAGAGGGGCGATATCAATAAGGACAGGTTGAAGCGGGATTTGCTTTCTTTTATACCGCGTTAATGATGTCCTTTAACTGCTCTTCATGGGCAGTGGTATTGCCGATATTGCTCTCAACCCATTGAGAATTGTAATAGGTGTCAAGATAACGTTCACCGCTGTCGCACAACAAGGTCACAATGGAACCGGACTTGCCCGAAGCTTTCATCAGTTGTGCTTTTTGCAGTGCTCCCCACATATTGGTGCCGGTAGAAGGGCCCACTTTCCGGCCCAGCAAGGACTCCAGCCATAACATGGTGGCGATGCTGGCTCCGTCTGGCACCTGCAGCATTTCATCCACCACAGAGGGAACGAATGAGGGCTCCACTCTTGGTCGTCCTATGCCTTCTATTTTACTGCCGCAGGAGGTAAGACGATCATCGCCGGTCTGATAAAATGGGTAAAAAACGGAATTATCAGGGTCTACCACCAGTAATTTAGTGTTAAAGCACTTGTAGCGGATGTAGCGGCCAATAGTGGCGCTGGTACCGCCGGTACCTGCGCTCATTACAACCCACTCGGGCACCGGAAACCGTTCATAGTGCATCTGTTCGAACATGCTGCAGGCGATGTTGTTATTGCCCCGCCAGTCTGTTGCGCGCTCGGCAAAGGTAAACTGATCCATATAGTGGCCCTTAAGATCTTCTGCCAGGCGCTGTGACTCGGCATAAATCTGATCACTTTTATCTACAAAGTGGCACTTCCCGCCATAGAATTCGATCTGCTGGATCTTTCTGGTGGCGGTGTTTTTGGGCATCACCGCGATAAAGGGCAGTCCGAGCAGCCGGGCGAAATAGGCTTCGGATACCGCGGTGCTGCCTGAAGAGGATTCAATAATGGTGCTGTCCTGGCGGATCCAGCCGTTGGTCAGTCCATATAGGTACAAAGAGCGGGCCAGTCTGTGTTTAAGGCTGCCGGTAGGGTGGGTACTTTCATCTTTAAGATAGAAATCAATGTTCTTAAAAGCATCAAGTTCCAGTTTGATCAGATGAGTATCAGAAGAACGCTGAAAATCAGCCTGTATACATTCGATGGCATTGTTGGCCCAGGCTCTGCTCATAAATGCTCCTTGTTGAGTCTTAAGCTCTATGTGGCAAACTAATCCTCTGAGGAGGTAAAAGCAAGGCTATTACTGTGACCTTTCAATGATCAATTCCTGAGCAGGGGTGACATTGGTATTGAAATCGGGGAAACTTGCCGCCACATAGAAGTAACATTATTAAAAAGAGACCTTAAGATGGCACGAAATTACGTTTTACTGGATAAAGAAGCGCATAAAAATATAAAAATAAAGCAGGATCCCAGCCTTGCACACAGCAAGAGTTCTCATCTGGTTGGTGTTTCTATCCGTGAATTTGCCCGCGCAGCCAGCAGTGTGCCGCTGGTACTGGTAAAAGATGAAGCGGCCGACCGCTATCATTGCACCGGCCTGTACGGTTTGGTTGAAGGGGTGAATCTGTATTATTCACCAGAAGGCTGGCAGAGCCATTACGCGCCTTTGAATCTTCAGCGCTATCCCTTTGATGTGCGTCCCAATGGTGAGCAGTTGTCGATCTTTATTGATAAAGACAGCGACCTGGTTAATGAAAAGGAAGGCATTGCACTGTTTAATGATGACGGCTCGGTGTCAGAGTATATGGAAAGCCGCCAGAAGCTGATGTCGGAATTGGTCAACAGTGAAAATCTGACTCAGGAATTTGTTAAAACGCTCACCGAGCTTGATTTGATCGAGGAACTGCGTCTGGGCATCCGCTATGCCAGCGGTGAGCAACGCCAGTTGGTAGGTTTACATAGCATCAGTGAAGAAAAACTGATGAAACTGGAAGATGAGCAAGTACTGAAGTTGCATCGTAATGGGTTCCTCGGCGCCATGTACGCAATGCTTGGCTCTATGGGACAATTAAACAAGCTGGTTCAGTTGTCGCAGAAAAGTGAGCAACCTATTGCGGCGATACAGATATTGCCAAAAGATACCGCTCAGGCGGCAACAGCAGAACAGCCCGCCAAAGCCAACTAAAAAACTCGGGCAGCCCCTGTGGCTGCCTTTTTCTATCCCGACCCCCCTTACACGCCCAGTGATAGCCGCTATAAAAGTTCAGCACTTTGCCCGCGCCAGGGTTTTTGATTTGCGCATCTGATCCTTTTTACCTGCTTCTTTTTCCACTTTTTTCCACCTTATCAATCAGTTCCGTCAAAGCCCTGTTTTTCAGGGTTTGCAGACCCGGTTGTATTGGTTTTTTATTCCTTGACACTGGACGGTGGTGGTACCTAAACTGTCATCTGTGGGTAAAAGTGGCAAAAAGTGGAAAAAACAATTTTAATAAGAAGGCTAGGGGAATGTTCCGCGGCGCTAATGCAATCAATCTGGACAGTAAAGGACGTGTAACGGTTCCAACCCGTTACCGCCAGGCGTTGCTGGATGATTGTCAGGGACAGTTGGTGTGTACTATCGATATACAACAACCCTGTTTGCTGCTTTACCCACTTTCCGAATGGGAAGAAATAGAACTAAAGCTCAGCCGTCTCTCCAGTATGAATCCTCATGAACGTCGATTACAGCGACTGCTGCTGGGTTATGCCCTTGAAGGGACCATGGACAGCAACGGGCGATTCCTGTTATCCGGGCCGTTGCGTCAGCATGCCAAACTGGAAAAACAACTGATGCTGGTAGGGCAACTGAATAAGTTTGAATTGTGGGATGCTGAAATCTGGCAACAACAGATTCATCAGGATATTGATACTGAGCAGCAGGGCGGCTTCGAATTAACCGAGAGACTGCAGGATTTCTCCTTGTAATGTCTGTAAATCAACTTCATCAACCGGTGTTGCTGCAGGAATCTTTGCAGGCACTGGCGGTAAAACCCGACGGCATTTATCTCGACGCCACCTTTGGTCGTGGAGGACATTCCCGTGCATTATTGCAGTGCCTCGGTGAGCAGGGACGACTGATTGCACTGGACAGGGACCCTGCTGCCATAGAAGCCGCTGCCAGTCTCGCAGATGACCCACGTTTTGAGATCATCCATAGTCCTTTTTCCCGGCTGTTGTCCGTCACCGACAGCTTAGAGGTGACCGGAAAGCTGGACGGCGTATTGTTGGATCTGGGCGTGTCATCGCCGCAACTGGATGATGCACAGCGTGGTTTCAGTTTTATGCGTGATGGGCCACTGGATATGCGTATGGATACGACCCGCGGGATCAGCGCAGCAGACTGGCTGGCTGTGGCGGATCTGGAAGATATCGTTCAGGTTCTCAAAGAGTTTGGTGAAGAGCGTTTCGCCAGGCGTATTGCCCATGCCATCCTTAGCACCCGTGATATCACGCCTATTACCCGCACGGTGCAACTGGCGGAGCTGATCGATGAAGCGGTACCTTTTCGTGACAAACATAAACATCCGGCCACCCGCAGCTTTCAGGCCATCAGAATTTACGTTAACAGTGAACTCGATGAAGTAAAGCAGGTCCTCAAAGCCGCTCTTGCGGCACTCAGGCCCGGAGGCAGACTGGCGGTAATCAGCTTTCATTCGCTGGAAGATAGGCTGGTAAAGCGTTTTATGCGCGAGCAAAGCCGTGGCAAGCAGGTACCGGCCGGATTTCCTATCACCGAAGCTGAACTCAATGCCAGCAAGGCAATGAAATTGGTGGGAAAGGCAATCATGCCCTCTGCGGCTGAACTTGAGATCAATAACAGGGCTCGCAGCTCTGTGCTCAGGGTGGCGGAAAAACTATGAACAGCGCCACTCCTCACTTCAATCTTATCAGTCTTATCTGGACAGATCTGACTCGCCACCCCGGGCGGGTTTTGTTGTTTTTAATGGTTGTGCTCAGCGCCCTGGCCGTGATTCTCAGTGCCCATCACAACAGACAACTGGCGATTGGTCATGAGCAACTGATGCAGCAGCGTGATCAACTTGATGTTGAATGGCGCCACCTGGTATTGGAGCAAAGCGCCCTGACAGAACATAACCGTCTCGAATCACTGGCTGCCAAAGAGCTGAACATGCGCCGGCCACAGCCGCAAGACGAAATCGTGGTGAGGATCAAATGAGCGCCCGACGTACTCACGCGAAACAGAACCTTCGCCCCAGATTGGTGGAGTGGCGTTTTATTCTGGTTGTCACTGTGGTTATCGGCGTATTTTCTGCATTGGTAGCAAGGGCTGCCTATATTCAGGTGATCGAGCCTGATTCGCTGATCCAGCAGGGAGACAACCGTACCAAGCGTGTACGCATTACCCGGGCCCATAGGGGGATTATTACTGATCGCAATGGTGAAGAACTGGCCGTTAGTGTGCCGGTGCGGGCAATTTACGCCGATCCCAAGGTGATTCACGCCAACGGTGGCTTTACAGACAGTCGTCGCTGGCAGGCACTGGCTGACGTGCTGGGGCAGGAATTACCGCAAATCACCAGCCGCTTAAGCGATCCGGAGAAACGTTTTGTCTACATTCAGCGCCAGGTTTCCTCGGCTATGGCCGAATATGTAGAAAAACTGGATCTGCCCGGTGTATACCTGCGTGGGGAGTCGCGCCGTTATTATCCGGCAGGAGAAACGACTGCCCAGCTTATCGGTATGACCGATGTGGATGATAAGGGAATCGAAGGTATTGAACGCCTTTACAATGACTGGCTGACCGGCACACCCGGCTCCCGCCAGATTCGTCGTGATGCCAAGGGACGACAGGTTGAAATACTTGAGCAGATCGAAGGTCAGGCGGGCAAGGATTTACAGCTGACTATTGATCAGCGGATTCAGGCCCTGGCCTACAAAGAGCTTAAACTGGCGGTGGGTACGTACAAGGCGGCCTCCGGCTCAGCGGTGGTGGTTGACGTAAAATCAGGAGATATTCTGGCCATGGTCAACAGCCCCTCCTTTAACCCTAATAACCGCAGCAATGTCTCGGCTCACAGAATACGTAACAGGGCTATCACCGATACCTTCGAACCGGGCTCAACGGCAAAACCTCTGGCTGTTCTGGCGGCGCTGGAATTTGGCACAGTAAAACTGAATGACACCCTGGACACCTCTCCCGGTTGGATGCGGATCGGCGGCAGCATGGTGCAGGACGGTAAAAATCACGGCAAGCTTGACCTGACCGGAGTGATCACAAAATCCAGCAATATGGGAACCACAAAACTGGCGTTGTCGGTGCCCAAGAATCACTTTATTGACAACTACTACCAGCTCGGACTGGTGGGGGATACGGGTACCAATCTGCTCGGTGAAAGCGGCGGTATCTTTCATGAACGCCGCCGCTGGTCCGATTTTGAACTGGCAACCCTGTCTTTTGGCTATGGCCTGTCGGTGACTACTCTGCAATTGGCACGGATGTACAGCATCATTGCCAATGATGGCTATAAACTCCCCTTAAGAGTGATCGATACCGGACCAGAGCCGCAAGCCGAATCGGTGCTCTCACCGGAGTATTCCCGGGCCATGGTACAAATGCTTGAAACCGTGGTGATGGACGGCGGTACTGCACCCAAAGCTCAGATCCATGGTTATCGGGTTGCAGGTAAAACAGGCACCAGCCGCAAAGCGGTGGCGGGAGGCTACGGTGAAGAATATGTCAATATATTTGCTGGCCTGGCGCCGGTATCCGATCCGGAGTTAGTGGTTGTGGTATTGATCAATGAACCAGGTGGCGATCTCTACTATGCCGGGGATACGGCTGCACCCACGTTTGCCAGGATCATGTCCGGTGCCCTGCAGATGCTGAATATTCCACCCGATGACAAGGCTGTGTCTTCGCTGGCTGCCATCACAGGGGGGCTGAATCATGACTCTTAGCAACGCTGTGGATCTGCGCAGCTTGCTGCTGCCATTCGGAATCGAAGCGCCGGCTATTCCCGTCGCCCGGGTTGTGCTCGACAGTCGCGATGTTGCCATCCACAACCTTTTTGTTGCCGTAAAGGGCCACCAACTGGATGGCCGTGATTTTATTCCCCAGGCCGTGAGCCTGGGCGCCAAGGCGATACTGGCGCAGGCGGATCAACCGCAACAGCATGGACAAATGGAAATGCGCGAACAGTCGTTAATCGTGCACTTTTACCGGCTGAATGAATGTCTTTCAGCATTAGCCGCCGAATTTTACCAACACCCTGCCAATAAATTAAAAGTGGCGGCTGTCACTGGCACTAATGGCAAGACCTCAACAGTGCAGTTGATCGCTCAGCTAACCCGGATTATGGGCAGCAAGGCAGGTACTATCGGCACCCTGGGGGCGGGCATGGAGGGGCAGTTGCAGGAAGTGCCTAACACCACACCGGATGCCATCAGCATGCACAAGCTGCTCAGCGATATGCATCACCAGGGGGCGGATCTGATAGCGCTGGAGGCGTCATCCCATGCACTGGTACAGCACAGAATTGCCAGTATCAAGACCGACGTGGCGGTGTTTACCAATCTGACCCGTGATCATCTGGATTATCACGGCGATATGAATCAGTATGCGGCAGCCAAAAGGTTGTTGCTGAATCAGCCGGGTTTGCAGGCCATGGTACTGAATCAGCAGGACCCTGAGAGTGACAACTGGCTGGCGCTGGGCAGAAATCGTCTGCAAAGCGTGTTTTATGGTCTGCAGCAACCCCGTCATCCTGAGCATCAATATGTTGTTGCAGCGAAGGCAGAGTATCTGCCGCAGGGTACGGAGATCCATATTCAAAGCAGTTGGGGTGAAGGCAAGGTGTTATCGCCCCTGATGGGACAATTCAATGTACTCAACCTGCTGGGTGCTATGGCAACACAGCTGGTACTGGGCAGCGAGCTGGATAAGGTGCTGGCGGCTGTACCACAACTGGTTCCGGTGCCGGGGCGTCTGGAGGTTTTCCATCAGGCAGGACATGGTGCCCTGGTGGTGGATTATGCCCATACACCGGATGCGCTGGAACAGGCTCTGGGAGCGCTGCGCCAGCACGCCAGGGGCAAACTTTATTGTTTGTTTGGTTGCGGCGGTGACCGCGACAAAGGCAAACGCCCTTTGATGGGCCAGGTTGCCGAGGCCGGTGCCGATGTGGTGATGGTCACTAATGATAACAGTCGCTCAGAAGACCCGCAGTGGATTGCTGAGGATATTCTCGGTGGTATGCAGCGACCTGAAAAAGCGTTGCTGGAACTGGATCGCAAAAAAGCCATACGCCAGCTGTTTGCACAGGCCACAGAGGGCGATCTGATTCTGCTCGCCGGCAAGGGCCACGAACCCTATCAGATGATAGGCAATCAAAAAATTAATTATAACGAACGTGAATTTGCAGCCACATTGATCAAGGGGAACAGCGCATGATTCCGGTGACACTCGAATGGATCGCCCAACAACTACACAGCCCTCTGCAGGGAGACAATCTGACTGTTGCCGGTGTCAGTACCGACACCCGCCAGTTGCAAGCCGGGGATCTGTTTGTGGCGCTGACCGGGCCGAATTTTGATGGTCACGGTTTTGTGCAGCAGGCCGAACAAAAAGGCGCCAGCGCGCTTATTCTGTCCCGTCCGCTGGAGACCTCCCTTCCTTACATTCTGGTAGATGATACCCGTCAGGCGCTGGGGCAACTGGCCGGGGCTATTCGTCAGCTGGCTAAAGTCAAAGTGGTGGGCATCACCGGCAGCAGTGGCAAAACCACGGTCAAGGAGATGGTTGCCTGCATTTTATCCCGAAAAGGCAAAGTGCTGGCCACAAAAGGTAACTTTAATAATGAGATTGGCGTACCCCTGACCTTACTCAACCTTACCAGCGAGCATGATTTCGCTGTGGTGGAAATGGGGGCGAATCATTTGGGTGAAATTGCCTATACCACTTCACTGACAAAGCCTGATGCCGCCACTATTGTTAACGCGGCGGCGGCGCATCTGGAAGGATTTGGCAGCCTGCTCGGTGTCGCCAGAGCCAAAAGCGAGATTTTTAAAGGCTTACCCGAAAAAGGACTGGCTGTGCTCAATGCCGACAGTCAGTTTATGTCATTCTGGCAGGGTAAGCTGCATGACAAGCGTATTCAGACCTTCTCCGAACACCAGGGCGATTTCTATGCCGAGGACGTGATCCTGGGTATGGATGGCTGTGCTCAGTTTGAGATGCACACGCCGCTGGGAACAGTGGATATCTCTCTGGTGGTACCGGGCATGCACAATGTATCTAATGCGCTCTGTGCTGCGGCACTGGCCATAGAGGTCGCTGCCACCCTGGAAGATGTAAAAATGGGTTTGCTGCAAATGAGCAATGTGTCAGGCCGGTTGAATATCCGCCAGCTGACCAATCAGGTCCGGCTGATTGATGACAGTTACAATGCCAACGTGGCCTCAACCCGGGCTGCTATCGATCTGCTGGCCAGCTTCAGTGGCCGCAGAGTACTGATACTGGGGGATATGGCTGAGTTGGGCGAAAAGGCCAGGTTTTATCATGAAGAAGTCGGTCAGTACGCCAGAGAAAAAGGCATTGATCACCTGTTCAGCATAGGTGTCCTCAGTCAACAGGCCAGTGATCAGTTTGCTCAGGCTGGCAAGCACTTTACCGATAAGGCGGTGCTGCTGGAATATCTGCAGCAGCAACTGCAGGGCGAGCAACGGGACATCAGCATCCTTATCAAGGGCTCCCGAAGTGCCCGCATGGAACAAATGGTAGAGTTGATCGAGGCATCCAAGCTGGGAAAGCTTGAACGTCTGCGGGAGCGCATTGCATGTTGATCTGGTTGACGGACTGGCTGCAACAGTTCTACACAGGTTTTAATGTTTTCTCTTATCTGACCTTCAGGGCGATACTCAGTACCCTGACGGCTTTGATTTTGTCTGTGATGCTGGGCCCGGTAATGATTCGCTGGTTGCAGAAACTACAGATTGGTCAGACAGTGCGTGATGACGGACCGGAGTCGCATTTATCCAAATCCGGAACACCAACTATGGGCGGCGTATTAATCGTCGCCACCATTCTCTGTAGCACCTTATTGTGGGCCGACCTGAGCAATCGCTATGTACTGGTATCGTTGTTTGTGATCCTCAGTTACGGCCTGATTGGTTTCGTCGACGACTATCGTAAAGTCGTACGCAAGGACGCCACGGGTCTGATAGCCCGCTGGAAATACTTCTGGTTATCACTGGTTGCCCTGGTGGTGGCGTTCTATTTGTACAGCAACGCTCAGCAGGCCCCGGAGACGGCGCTGATCGTGCCTTTCTTTAAGGATGTGATGCCGCAATTAGGGTTGCTATATATTGTGCTGACCTATTTTGTGCTGGTGGGCACCAGCAATGCGGTCAATCTGACCGATGGGCTGGACGGCCTGGCCATTGTGCCGACTATTCTGGTGGCCGGTGCTTTTGCGGTATTTGCTTATGTAACCGGTAATGTGAATTTTTCCGGTTATCTGAATATTCCTTTTATTCCGCTGACCAGTGAACTGGTGATCATCTGCACTGCCATAGTGGGAGCAGGTTTAGGCTTCTTATGGTTTAACACCTATCCGGCCATGGTGTTTATGGGGGATGTGGGCTCTCTGGCATTGGGCGGCGCCCTTGGCATTCTTGCAGTGCTGGTGCGCCAGGAGCTGGTGCTGCTGATAATGGGCGGAGTCTTTGTGATTGAAGCGCTGTCGGTGATTTTGCAGGTGGGCTCTTACAAGCTAAGAGGTGAACGGATTTTTCGTATGGCGCCTATCCATCATCATTATGAACTTAAAGGCTGGCCGGAGCCCCGGGTCATCGTGCGCTTCTGGATTATTTCCCTGATCCTGGTGCTGATCGGGCTGGCCACACTGAAACTCAGGTAGTAACGAATGCAAAGGGTACTGGAAAATAAACAGGTAGCGGTGGTCGGTCTCGGACTGACCGGGCACGCCTGTGTGCGTTTTCTGTGTGCCCGCGGTGCCGGGGTGATGGCTTTTGACAGCCGCTCTGAGCTCAACACCCAATTGCCTGAAAAGGTGGAAGTACATCTTGGGGCTTTCGACGCCAGTCTGTTGTGCCGGGCACAGCTGATTATACTCAGCCCCGGCGTTTCTCTGGCTGAACCCGCCATTCAGCAGGCTCTAAAAGCAGGCATCGAAGTCATCGGCGATGTGGAACTCTTTGCGCGCTTTAATCAGCGGCCGGTGCTTGGCATTACCGGCTCCAATGGTAAGAGTACGGTTACAGAACTGACCGCAGCCATGCTTGAAGCCAGTGGTATCAGGGCTGTCTGTGGCGGTAATATCGGCACACCAGTGCTGGAGTTACTGGAGCAGGATTATGACATTGCAGTGCTGGAACTCTCCAGTTTCCAGCTGGAGACTCTGGACTCTCTGCCAATGCTGGCCGCCACCGTATTAAATATCAGCCCCGACCATCTCGATCGTTACGCGGATTTGCAGGCTTACCGCCAGGCTAAGTTACGCATATACAAAAATGCGGCCTTGCAGGTGGTTAACCGGGATGATCCACTGACCCTGCCCGAATCAGGCAGTGGTGCTGAAGTGTCACAGTTGAGCTTTGGTTTATCCGAGGCCAGAGAGGGCTTTGGTTATCAGGTTCATAGTCAGTTAATCACCCGGGACGGTGAGGCGCTGCTGAATTTTGAACAGTGTCAACTGGTGGGACAGCACAACCTGCTGAATATTCAGGCTGCCGCCGCACTGGCATTCGCTGCAGGTGCAAGTGAAGAAGGTATAAGATCAGCAGTCCAGAACTTTAAAGGGCTTCCCCATCGCTGTGAAAAAGTTCGCGAACACCGGGGAGTGGTTTGGATTAATGATTCCAAAGGAACCAATATTGGTGCCACAGAAGCGGCCATTGCCGGGTTACGCCCGCAGGTCAAAGGGCAGTTGCTGCTGATTGCCGGTGGTGATGGTAAAGGAGCTGATTTTAATCAGTTGCAACCAGCATTGCAGGCAGTCGACAAACTGATATGTCTGGGTAAGGATGCAGAGCAAATTGCCACAATGAAACCCGGTGCGCTGAGAGTGGCGAGCATGCAGGCAGCTGTTGCTGCGGCTGATTCTCTGACGCAAGCCGGTGATATGGTGCTGCTGTCACCGGCCTGTGCCAGTCTGGATATGTTTGATAACTATCAGCATCGGGGACAGGTTTTTGCTCAGGCAGTGGAGGCGCTGGTATGACCGTAGCAACAACGGCTAATCATTTGCAGCGCTTGTTCCAGCTTCGTCACAGTGCGCGGGGCATGAGGCCTTATGATTTAGGACTGCTTTTGATTGCACTGGCGCTGATGAGTATCGGACTGATGGTGGTCACCTCAGCATCCATGCCGACTGCGGCCAGGTTATTTGATAATCCGTTTCATTTTGCGATTCGCCACGGTATCTACCTGGTATTGGCTGTCATTGCTGCACTGGTGACACTACAGATCCCGATGCGCTGGTGGCAGGCCAGCAATGTCTATTTATTACTGTTATCTCTGTTGCTACTGGTTGCTGTGCTGGTGGCCGGTCGTACGGTCAATGGTGCCACGCGTTGGCTGGCCATTGGTCCATTGACAATACAGGCTGCAGAACCAGCCAAGTTATTTTTCTTCTGCTATCTGGCTGGTTATCTGGTGCGTCGCTATGAAGAAGTCACAGAGAACCTGAAAGGCTTTATCAAGCCGCTGGCCGTGTTGTTTTTCCTTGCTCTGCTTTTGCTGATGCAACCGGATTTAGGCACTGTGGTAGTGATGTTTGCTACTACTGTCGGGTTACTTTTTCTTGCCGGAGCCAGGTTGTGGCAGTTCTTTGGCTTGCTGTTAAGTGGCCTCAGCGCGGTGGTGGCGTTGATTATGTTTGAAGAATACCGGCTCAGACGTATCACGGCCTTTCTGGACCCCTGGGCCGATCCCTTCGGTAGTGGTTATCAGTTGACCCAGTCTTTAATGGCCTATGGCCGGGGTGACTTGTTTGGTCAGGGACTGGGTAACAGCTTGCAAAAGCTGGAGTACCTTCCAGAGGCTCATACTGATTTTATTATGGCGATTCTTGCCGAAGAACTTGGCTTTGTCGGTGTCTGTGCGGTATTGGCGCTGTTGATGATGTTGGTACTTAAAGCACTCAGACTGGGTAATCTTGCGTTACAACAGGAGCGACCTTTCGAAGGCTATCTCGCCCATTCCATCGGCATATGGTTTGCCTTTCAGACCACCGTTAATGTCGGGGCCAGCGCAGGGCTTCTTCCGACAAAAGGGTTGACGTTACCTTTAGTCAGCTATGGCGGTAACAGCCTTATTCTGATGTGTGTAGCGGTAGCTATCCTGGTACGCATCGATTTTGAATTACGTATGGATGGTGTGCAGGCGATCAGTGAAGAGAGAAAGAAAGGGAGGGGCAAATGACGCCTACCCTGATGATCATGGCTGGTGGTACCGGCGGGCATATTTTCCCTGGCCTGGCAGTAGCGGACTATCTGAGAGGACTTGGCTGGCGAATCCATTGGCTCGGCACGGCCGCGCGGCTGGAAGCTGATTTGGTGCCCAGAGCCGGGTATCCGATTGCCTATTTGTCGGTACAGGGAGTCAGGGGTAATGGAATGTTGCGGTTATTGGCCGCGCCCTTTCAGATACTCAGGGCAGTCTGGCAGGCACGCAAGGCTTTGCGTCAATGTCAGCCGGATCTGGTGCTTGGCATGGGAGGCTTTGCCAGCGGTCCCGGCGGAGTCGCGGCCTGGTTAAGCGGCGTGCCGCTGGTGATCCATGAACAGAACGCGGTGCCGGGAATGACGAACAAGTTGCTCAGTCACCTTGCCAGCAAAGTGCTGATGGGTTTTGAAGGTGCCTTTGGTGTCCAGCCCGATGATAAATATCAATGGGTGGGCAATCCGGTGCGGGCCGACTTTTCCACAATTGAACGGCGCAATCTGGTTAAGGAAGACAGAGTCAGAGTGCTGGTTGTAGGCGGTAGTCTGGGCGCCCGGGTGCTCAATCAATCCTTGCCCGGCATCTTTGCAACTTTGTCCGGCCTGGATATCCGGCATCAGTGCGGCAAGGGTAATCGTGAGGAAGTGGAACAACAATATCAGTCAAAAATGAACGGGGAGCAACACTGGCAGATAGAGGAATTTATTACCGATATGGCCGGTGCTTTCGCCTGGGCGGATTTGATTATCTGTCGGGCTGGTGCGCTGACAGTATCAGAGGTGGCACTGGCGGGTCTGCCTGCGGTTTTTGTACCTCTGCCCCACGCGGTGGATGATCATCAGAGCAAAAATGCCCGGGTGCTGGTTGAGGCCGGAGCCGCCATACTGGCCCCTCAGGATACTCTGAGTGGTGAAGAATTCAGGCTCAGATTGCAGCAGTTAATTAGTGATCCGGCCAGCCTGAAAGCCATGGCCATAGCAGCACAAAAGGTTGCTCGTCCGGATGCTACCGCTCAGGTAGCAGAATGTTGTCGGTTTATAGTGGAGCAGAAGTTATGACAGTCCAGGCATCCTATGCAGTGCCGGAGATGCGCCGGATTAAATGCATTCATTTTATCGGTATCGGTGGTGCCGGTATGGGTGGAATTGCAGAGGTATTGCTCAACGAGGGCTACCAGATATCGGGTTCTGATCTGCAGGCCAGTGCCATGACCGCCCGCCTGCAGAAAAAAGGTGCCAGGGTTTTTATTGGCCATCAGCAGGATAATATTCAGGGCGTGGATGTGGTGGTCGTGTCCAGCGCCATCGACCCTGAAAACCCTGAAATTCAGGCCGCCAGAGCAAAACGTATACCCGTTATCCGCCGCGCCGAGATGCTGGCAGAGTTAATGCGTTTTCGCCATGGAATTGCCGTGGCTGGTACCCATGGAAAAACCACTACCACCAGTTTACTGGCTACTATCTTCGCTCATGCAGGCAAGGATCCGACCTTTGTGATAGGTGGTTTGCTTAACAGTGCAGGCACCAATGCCCGGCTTGGCAGTAGTCGCTATCTGATTGCCGAAGCCGATGAGAGTGATGCCTCCTTTTTGCATTTACAGCCTATGGTGTCGGTGGTGACCAATATTGAAGCAGATCATATGGGTACCTACGAGGGCGATTTCCAGCGCATGCTGGATACCTACATCGACTTTTTGCATAACCTGCCCTTCTATGGATTAGCAGTGGTGTGCGGGGATGATCCTGTGGTCATGGATTTGTTGCCCAGAATCGGCCGACAGACACTGACCTATGGTTTTTCTGAGCAGCGGGATGTGCGTGCAACGGATGTTCGTCATGGTTTTAATCACAGCCTCTTCAGGGTGCAGACTAACAACGGTCATGACTTTGAAGTCAGGCTGGGTCTGCCGGGGAAACATAATGTCCTCAATGCGCTGGCCGCCATCACTGTGGCGCTGGAAGAAGGCCTGGAACAACAGGCTATTGTCGAGGCGTTATCCTCTTTCGAGGGCATTGGACGGCGCTTCGAATATCTTGGGGAATATGATACCGGCAAAGGGAAGGCGATTCTGGTGGACGATTACGGCCACCACCCCACAGAAGTCGAGGCCACGATTGCCACGGCCCGCAGCAACTGGCCTGATCGCCGTCTGGTAATGGCTTATCAGCCTCATCGATATACCCGCACCCGGGATCTGTATGAAGACTTTGTGCGGGTATTGTCACAGGTAGATGTGTTGTTGCTGCTGGAAATCTATCCGGCAGGTGAAGCGCCTGTAGAAGGCGTAGACAGCAAATCACTGTGCCGTTCTATTCGTCAGCGGGGACAGATTGAACCCGTTTACGTGGCGGATGTAGGAGAATTGCCCGGGGTACTCGCCGATGTCATTGAAGACAATGATCTGGTCATGACCCAGGGAGCAGGCAACATTGGCAATCTGGCGAAAAGGCTTCAGTCGCTGCAGTTAAATATCAGTCAGATGCAAACATCCGGGGAGAGCAACTGATGCAGGTCTCTGAATTCGGAAAAGTGGCGGTGATGTTCGGTGGTAACTCCGCAGAGCGGGACGTGTCTCTGAAATCAGGGACGGCGGTATTACAGGCGCTGTTAAAGGCTGGCGTCGATGCTCATGCTTTTGACCCGGCAGAGCAGCCCCTTTCTGTGTTGCTCGACGAGCAGTTCGACAGGGTGCTTATCATGCTGCATGGACGGGGTGGTGAAGATGGCAGCATGCAGGGCGCGCTGCAATTACTGGGTTTGCCTTATACCGGCTCAGGGGTGTTGGGTTCCGCATTGGCAATGGATAAAATTCGCAGCAAACAGCTATGGCAGAGCCTGGATTTGCCAACATCGGCCTTTGTGGTGGCAGAAAAATCCACCTTTGAAGCGGCAGGTTGTGAAGATATAATTGCGCGGTTGGGCGGAACCGTCATGGTTAAACCTGCCCGAGAGGGTTCCAGCATTGGTATGGCCAAAGTCACCTCTGCCGATGCACTCCGTCAGGCTGTGACTGCGGCCTTTGAATATGACAATGAAGTTTTGCTTGAGCGTTATATTCAGGGGCGTGAGTTTACCGTCAGTCTGCTTCAGGGCCAGGCGCTCCCTTCGATTCGAATGCAAACTCCCCGGGACTTTTACGATTATGAAGCCAAGTATCAGGCATCCAGCACCGAGTATTTTTGTCCCGGCGGACTGTCTGACGAGCTGGAGCTGAGATTGGCAGACCTCGCCCAACAGGCGTTTAAAGCTGTGGGCGGAAGTGGCTGGGGCAGAGTTGATTTTATGCAGGATACTGAGGGTAATTTTTATTTGCTTGAAGCCAATACTGTGCCCGGGATGACACAGAAGAGTCTGGTACCCATGGCGGCCCGGCAAGCCGGAATTGATTTCGGGCAATTATCACTGTCGATTTTGCAAACCAGTAAGGAGTGCAGATGACCCAACTGGTGGTGAGGGAGAGAAAACAACTCAGCCTGTGGCTGGGGTTAGTCTTTCTGGCCACAGTGCTGGCAGCCCTGGGTTATGGGTTCTATCAACTGAATGCCTGGCTGGAGGATGAACAAAAACTGCCGGTTAAGGAAATCCGCTTAAGCGGTGACTTTAAGTATATCTCTGAACAGGATGTGAACAGAGCTGTCAGGACTAATCAGCCCGGCAGTTTTTTCCAGCTGGATGTCAGACAGGCCAGAGCCGATATAGAGGCGCTGCCCTGGGTTTACCGGGCATCGGTGCGTAAAGACTGGCCGAATAATTTACATGTACATCTGGTTGAACAGGTTGCAGTGGCACGCTGGAATGAAGACATGCTGCTGAATGAACGGGCGGAGAGCTTTGTTGCAAGATTGCCTCAAGGCCTTGAACTGCCCGACTTGTTTGGCCCCCAGGGCAGCGAAGAGGCGGCTCTGGACGGATATCGAGCGATGCTGGCTTTGTTGCAGCAAAGTGGTTTCAGCATTAGCGAACTGGTTCTGACAGAGCGGTTTGCCTGGCATGTGAAGTTAAATAATGAGCTGGAACTGAATCTCGGACGCAGTGAGTTTATCGACAGATTGCAGCGTTTTGTGGATATCTATCCCCTGCTGATGCAGGGGCAGCGTAAGCCCGAATATGTTGACCTGCGTTATGACACAGGTCTTGCCGTAGGCTGGAAAGAGCCGGATGAACAGCAGAGCTGAAAATGATGATGTGGTTAGTATCGAAGCGGAAAATCAAAGCAGTAATTATGGAGCCGACAGGTGTCTAAGGTAACGGATCGCAATTTAATCGTAGGGCTGGACATTGGCACCAGTCAGGTCAAGGCTGTGGTCGGGGAAATCCTCGATGATGGTGGCATCAGCGTTGTGGGTGTTGGTACCCATGCGGCCCGGGGCATGGACAAAGGCGGGGTCAATGATCTGAACCTGGTGGTGCAGTCGGTACAAAGCGCCATCAATGAAATGGAGCTGATGGCCGATTGCCGGGTATCCTCGGTATTTATGTCTATATCCGGTCGCCATGTGCAGTGTCAGAATGAAAATGGCATGGTGCCGATCAATAACAAGGAAGTGACCCAGGAAGATGTGGACAATGTGATCCATGCAGCCCGCTCTGTTCCCATCGCGGCGGAAAGACGGTTATTGCATGTGTTGCCACAGGAATTCACCATTGATGTGCAGGAGGGGATCAAGAATCCCGTTGGTATGTCAGGGGTCAGAATGGAGGCGGAAGCGCATATCATCACCTGTGCCGATGATATGGCCAAGAACCTGGTCAAATGTGTGGAGCGCTGTGAGCTGAATGATGATCAGCTTATTTTCTCTGCGCTGGCGTCCAGTTATGCGGTGCTTACCGATGATGAGAAGGAACTGGGTGTCTGTGTGGTGGATATCGGTGGTGGCACCATCGATATTGTGATCTACACCGATGGTGCCATCCGCCATACGGCAGTTATCCCGGTGGCAGGTAACCAGATTACCAGTGATATCGCAAAAATCTTCCGCACGCCTTTAAGCCACGCCGAAGAGATCAAAATTAATTACGCCTGTGCCCTCAAAGACATGGTCAGCATGGAAGAGAGCATTGAAGTGCCCAGCGTTGGCGGACGTCCGCCCAGAGCCATGTCCAGACATACACTGGCGGAGGTGATTGAGCCGCGTTATCAGGAGTTGTTTGAGCTGGTACATGAACAGATCCGGAACAGCGGTCTGGAAGAACAGATCGCTGCCGGTATCGTGCTCACTGGTGGCACAGCGAAAATGGAAGGCGCGGTTGAGTTTGCTGAGGAGATTTTTCAGATGCCGGTCAGAGTGGGGCAACCCCTTAATATTAAAGGCTTGTCGGAGTATGTGGAGGATGCCACCTTCGCCACAGTGATCGGGTTATTGCAATACGGGAAAGAGCATTGGCGGGCCAGACAACTGGCCCAACAAAAGGCCTCGCAGGGCATTTGGCACAGGGTACAGAGTTGGTTTAAGGGTGAGTTCTGAGCACCTTTTGAATGATAAGTTTAGCGGGATCTGGCCCGGTACAGGGTCAGGTGTTGTTAAGGACAAAACCGGAGAGAGAGTATGTTTGAATTAATGGACAGTCATAACGAAGAAGCAGTAATAAAAGTCATAGGTGTAGGCGGTGGCGGCGGCAACGCTGTCGAGCATATGCTCGCCCATAATATTGAAGGGGTTGAGTTTATCGCCGTCAATACAGACGCCCAGGTGCTGAGAAGCTCCAAGGCCAATGTCACCTTACAGATCGGCTCTGGAGTGACCAAGGGTCTGGGAGCAGGCGCCAACCCGGCCATAGGCCGCCAGGCCGCTGAAGAAGACAGCGAGACCATTCAGGAGTGCCTGCAGGGCGCTGATATGGTGTTTATTACCGCAGGCATGGGTGGCGGTACAGGTACAGGTGCAGCTCCTGAGGTGGCCCGTATTGCCAAGGAAATGGGTATTCTTACCGTTGCGGTAGTGACCAAACCCTTTCCTTTTGAAGGACGTAAACGTATTGAGTTTGCTGAGCAGGGTATTGATGAGCTGTCCAAATATGTGGACTCACTGATCACTATCCCTAATGAAAAACTACTGAAAGTGATGGGCCGTGGTACGCCACTGTTACAGGCATTCAGTGCCGCAAATGATGTACTGCGTGGTGCGGTACAGGGCATCGCCGAACTGATTACCCGTCCGGGCCTGATCAATGTGGACTTTGCTGACGTACGAACCGTTATGTCCGAGATGGGCATGGCGATGATGGGTAATGGCGTGGCCCGTGGTGAAGATCGCGCTGAGGAAGCGGCAGAAGCTGCCATTGCCTGTCCGCTGCTGGAAGACATCGATCTCTCAGGCGCCCGCGGCATTCTGGTGAATATTACCGCTGGCCCTGATTTTGCCATCGACGAGTTTGAAACCGTGGGCAACGCGATAAAAGCCTTCGCCTCTGAAAATGCCACCGTGGTAGTGGGAACCGTTATTGATATGGAAATGTCAGACGAATTACGGGTAACCCTGGTGGCCACCGGCATCGGTGCCGAACGCAAGCCGGAAATTTCGCTGGTGAGCAATCGCAGCTCAGGGCGTTATGGTAATGAAGCCAATGACTTTAAACTGCAGTCTGCAGGCGCAGCTGAGAAAGCGGCTCAGCCTCAGGAGAAGACGGCTTCGATGACCCAATCAGAGGAAAAAGCCGAACAAAACAATGACCTGGAATATCTGGATATTCCGGCCTTTTTACGCAAGCAGGCGGATTAAAGGGTGCACCTTTTTGGTGATTTGTTGTCACACAAATTTCATATTGGCAAATAAGTTCAGAGTTTTCTGTAACTTAGCCAATCAGGAATTTTTGACAAATGGTGGTCAAACCACTAAAATACGCGCCCTTTTGCATGCTGGTTAATTATTGAGCTATAGCAAGATGATCAAACAACGTACTCTGAAACAATCTGTACAGGTCACAGGAATAGGTCTGCATAAAGGTGACAAGGTCACCATGACTCTCCGACCCGCGCCGGCGAACACAGGAATCGTGTTCCGTCGCGTTGACCTGGAGCCTTTTGTGGATATACCAGCCCGTGCCGATGCGGTAGGGGATACGATGTTGTGCACTTGCCTTAGTAATGATGACGGTACCAGTATTTCCACGGTAGAGCATTTGTCCTCGGCCCTTGCCGGTATGGGCGTGGATAACATTATCGTCGAAGTGGACGCTAATGAGTTGCCTATCATGGATGGCAGCGCCAGTCCTTTTGTTTTTTTGTTGCAGTCTGCCGGGATTGAAGAGCAAAACGTTGCCAAGAAGTTTATCCGGGTAACCAGAACCGTGCGCGTAGAAGACGGTGAAAAGTGGGCCGAACTCAGGCCTCATAATGGTTTCAGGGTGGATTTCAGAATTGACTTCGAACATCCGGTGATCAGCCAGACCCGCCAGCACATGGTGATGGATTTTGACACCTCCTCCTATATTGATGAAGTCAGCCGGGCCCGTACCTTTGGCTTTATGAAAGATCTGGAATATATGCACGCCCATGATCTGGCCTTAGGCGGCAGCATGGAAAATGCTGTAGCTCTGGACGATTACCGAGTCTTAAATCAGGAAGGTCTGCGCTACGAAGATGAGTTTCTCAAGCATAAGATCCTTGATGCCATCGGTGATCTGTATCTTGGTGGTCACGCTATTATCGGCGAACTCTGTGCATACAAGTCAGGCCATGGTCTGAATAACAAACTGCTCAATCAATTGTTGGCTCAGCGGGATTGCTGGGAATATGTCAGCTATGAGTCTGAAGACAAACTGCCGATTCAGTTTGGCTCACCGGTGATGGCCGGATAACCCATATCCTGATTCATAATGCCGCTTACAGCGGCATTATTGTTTCTGGCACATTATATGCGTTACGTTATTGCACAGAGAGTAGCCACAGAGCGGGTCGTATAGATCCAGGCACAAGGTTATGAACTCAAACTGCAGACAAACTTTTTTTTAGGATCAACACAGTTTAGAATCAAAACAATGTGAACGGCCCGGAATGACGGGCGATAAGTAATTTCCGGCGCTGTTGGGGCGTAACATCAAGGGTAGCAATGAGTTTAACGCTGGTAATCAGAACGAATAAAACACGCTTTCGCTTCAGCTTAAGTCGTCGGCAAATGCTTGCCGCTCTGGTGGTGACGCTGGCACTGACCTTTATTGCAGCCAGAACAACCGATCCCCTGTCTGACGGTGCCGAGCGGGTTGTTTACACTCAGACTGGCCTGCAACAGCAAAAACAGGAAGTGGAACAACTGAAGCAAACCACTGAACAACAATTGACCGGTATGCTGGTCAAAATGGGTGAAATGCAGGGCCAGCTGCTCAGACTCAATGCTCTGGGTGAAAAGCTGGTGGCGGAATCCAGCCTTAACGCACAGGAATTCAACTTTTCCGATCTGCCCGCAACCGGTGGCCCTACCCATGAAGTGGCCGATCTGGATTTGGCCTCTGCTGATAACCTTATTCGTCGTATGGATGAGATGCTGGCGCAACTGGACAATAAAACTAAGCAATTGCAGGTGCTTGAATCTGTATTACGGCATCACCATATAGAAGAGCAGAGCGCGATTGCTGGCCGCCCTATACAATCTGGCTGGCTGTCCTCCTATTATGGAGTCAGGAAAGATCCCTTCTCAGGCATGCCGGCCATGCATAAAGGGGTGGATTTTGCTGGCAGTGAGGGAGATGCGGTGGTTGTCACCGGTGCCGGGCTGGTAACCTGGGCCGGTGAGCGTTATGGTTATGGCAATCTGGTGGAAGTGGAGCATGGCAATGGCCTTGTCACACGCTATGCCCATAATAAAGAAATCGAGGTACAGGTAGGGGATGTGGTGACCAAAGGGCAGGTCATTGCTGTGATGGGCTCCACCGGGCGCTCAACAGGACCCCATGTACATTACGAGGTAATAAAGAAAGGGAAGCAGATCGATCCATTGCCATTCGTATACCGAAAGGGTTAATGACCTGATATCCCCGGAGTCTGACTCCTGTTTGATATTTGCACAATCGGCTTAAGGCCGATTGTTTTGTTTGTCTCATCCGTGAGACAAACCCGCTGCGCGGGGGAAGCTAAAGCTGTCCTGAAACGCTCCGGGCGTTTCCTGGTGTTTGTCTCGTCCGTGAGGCAGATTCGGCATGCGGGCTAACTGAAAATGAGGGGTTTTGCACTGTTGTTTGACGCTATCCATAGTGCAGAATCGATAATTGAATTTAGATAATTGGAAGCCGTAAATCCATGTTTTCGAGCATTTTTACAAAGATATTTGGTAGCCGTAACGACAGAACAATTAAAAAGCTGCGTAAAGTGGTCGAAGTCATCAATCAGATGGAGCCTGAATACGAGGCGCTCAGCGATGAGCAACTCAAACAGAAAACCACCGAATTTAAAGAACGCCTGAGTCAGGGGCAAAGCAGTGAAGACATTCTTCCTGAAGCCTTTGCCGTGGTTCGCGAAGCCAGCAAACGTGTGTTCAAGATGCGTCATTTTGATGTACAGCTGGTTGGCGGCATGGTGCTTCATGATGGCAAAATATCCGAGATGCGGACCGGTGAGGGTAAGACCCTGACCGCGACTTTACCTGCCTATCTTAATGGCGTTACAGGTAAAGGCGTGCATGTGATTACAGTCAACGATTATCTGGCCCGCCGGGACGCCGAGTGGAATCGTCCCTTATTTGAATTCCTGGGTCTTACGGTGGGCTGTAATGTGCCTGGTATGTCTCATGAGCAGAAGAAAGCCGCTTATGCGGCGGATATTACTTACGGCACCAATAATGAGTTCGGCTTCGATTATCTGCGTGACAATATGGCGTTCAGTCCCGATGACCGGGTTCAGCGGCCTCTGCATTATGCAGTTGTGGACGAGGTTGACTCTATTCTGATCGATGAGGCCAGAACGCCGCTGATCATCTCCGGTCAGGCCGATGACAGCTCTGAATTGTATCAACGGGTTAATGCCATTATTCCTGAACTGCAATTGCAGGAAAAAGAAGACGAGGAAGGTAAAGAGGGTGACGGTGATTTCACTATCGATGAGAAAGCCAAGCAGATTCATCTGACTGAGCGCGGCCAGGTGCACGTGGAAGAAATCATGCACAAGAATGGCCTGTTGCCTGAAGGCGAATCTCTGTATGCGGCCGCGAATATCTCGCTGATGCACCATGTCAACGCGGCTTTAAGGGCGCATAAGCTGTTTCAGCGTGACGTCGATTACATTGTCAAGGAAGGTGAGATCATCATTGTTGATGAGCACACCGGCCGGACCATGGAAGGCCGTCGCTGGTCTGAAGGCCTGCACCAGGCCGTTGAAGCCAAAGAAGGGGTCAAGATCCAACATGAAAACCAGACTCTGGCCTCTATTACCTTCCAGAATTATTTCCGCCTGTATGACAAACTGGCGGGAATGACAGGTACCGCAGATACCGAGGCCTTTGAATTTCAGTCCATCTACGGTCTGGAAACTGTGGTTATCCCCACCAACAAACCTATGATCCGCGATGATCGTGCAGATTTGATTTACCTGACGGCTGAAGAAAAGTACGAAGCTATTATTGACGATATCAAAGAGTGTGTGAAAAAGGGCCGTCCGGTATTGGTGGGTACCATTTCTATTGAAAACTCTGAGCTGCTCTCCACAGTGCTTAAAAAGAGCAAGATTCCTCACAAGGTACTGAATGCCAAGTTCCATGAGCAGGAAGCCGATATCATTGCTCAGGCCGGGCGGCCAGGTGCTGTGACCATCGCGACTAACATGGCGGGTCGTGGTACAGACATTGTGCTTGGTGGTAACTGGCAGGCTGAACTGGACAAGATCAAGGATCCCAAACCCGGTACCGTAGAGCGTATTGAGAAAGAGTGGCGGGAAGAGCACGATAAAGTGATTGAAGCCGGTGGCCTGCATATTATCGGCACCGAGCGTCATGAATCCCGTCGTATTGATAACCAGTTGCGTGGTCGTGCTGGTCGTCAGGGTGATCCTGGTTCATCCCGCTTTTACCTGTCACTGGAAGACTCGCTGATGCGTATCTTTGCCTCCGATCGCATGGCTAACATGATGAAGCGTCTGGGGATGGAGCGGGGCGAAGCCATTGAACATCCCTGGGTGACCAAGGCCATCGAAAACGCTCAGCGTAAGGTTGAGGCCCGTAACTTCGATATTCGTAAGCAATTACTGGAATTTGATGATGTTGCCAATGATCAGCGTAAGGTGATCTACGAGCAGCGCAACGACTTGCTGAATGAGTCTGATATCAGTGAAACCATAGAAGCGATTCGTGATGATGTGGTGGACACGGTGATCAGTCAGTATATTCCGCCGCAGTCACTGGCTGAAATGTGGGAAGTGCAAGGGCTGGAAGAGCGTCTGAAGTCAGACTTTCTGGTCGATCTGCCCATTCAGCAATGGCTGGATGAAGACGATAAGCTCTATGAAGAGGTGTTGCGCGAACGTATTCAGGAGTCGATCGCCAAGGCTTACAAAGCTAAAGAAGAAATGGTTGGAGCGCCTGTACTGCGCCAGTTCGAAAAAGCCATTATGCTGCAGAGCCTGGACAGTCACTGGAAAGAACATCTGGCTGCCATGGATCATCTGCGTCAGGGTATTCACCTTCGCGGTTATGCCCAGAAAAATCCCAAGCAGGAATATAAGCGCGAGTCCTTTGAGCTGTTTACGGAAATGCTGGAAAATCTGAAAATCGAGGTGATCAGCGTACTGAGTAAGGTTCAGGTCAGAGCCGAGTCTGATGTGGAAGCCGTAGATGAACAGCGCCGTAAGAGCCAGGAAAATCAGACTGAACGTCACCCCGGTGATAGTCAGGGTGAGGCCGGTACGCCACAGACGCAATTCCGCGAAGGGCAGAAAGTAGGACGTAATGACCCCTGTCCTTGTGGCTCGGGCAAAAAATACAAGCAATGCCACGGTAAGCTTTCATAACAAAGTGTATTTCGTATAAGGCCGGTAAATCCGGCCTTTATTTTTACTTATGGATGTTCAGTTGCTAAGACCCTATACGTAAAGCCGCATTATATCCTGCTGTGAAAGACGCCGTGCATCCTTCCCCGGAGGATTAGTTGTAGCATCCCTGCTACAAATACTTTCACAGCAGAGTATGCTGCGGCTGTAATGCGAGAGGGTGGCTGACCTGGCTATATTTGGGATTTGACTATGACAATCAAGCTCGTAAGGGTCGCCGTTGGCGTTATCCTTCAAAAGGACAAGGTCTTTATTACCCTGAGAGACGAGAACCTGCATCAGGGCGGAAAGTGGGAATTCCCCGGCGGTAAATGTGAGCAGGGCGAGACCGCACAACAGGCACTGGCTCGTGAGCTGCATGAAGAAACCGGCATCACCGTTAGTGCCAGCGAACCCTTTATGCAGATAGAGCACGACTATGGTGATAAAGCTGTTCGTCTCGAGGTATTTCTGGTTAAGGACTTTACGGGAGAGCCTCATGGCCGTGAAGGCCAGCAGGGACAATGGGCGCCGTTAACCGCATTGCCAGACTACCCCTTCCCCGATGCCAACCAGGCGATTATAGAAAAACTGCTGATAAACTCAGGCAGCAGAGGTCAGGAAAAGTAACTTTATATCAGTTGGTCATCAGCTGCCGGTATGGCATATCGCAAGACGCTGTGAACCCTTCCCTGGGCGCTCTTTAGTTTCGTCCCTGAAACTCAAAGCTTACGATATACCATCCCGGCCGCTCTGGTGAAAAGTGCGGAATTATTATTTGGATACGACCCTTTTTATTCCCGACCCTTTTTATTCCTTCGAAGAGAGACTGTGTTCATTTTCAACTACTCTTCGTCCGCTTGCTTATCTTCTAAAAGCCTTATTTCTGTACCATCCTGCAACAACTTATACGATTCATTGAGTTGTTGTACTGTTTCCGCACTAAACTCATCATCTTTGCTTGCTAGACAAGTCATAGAGCCACCCAAAGAATTGAATTTATGTATTTCCTTTATCGCCCTAGATAAATCATTGATCGCAGTGTCATTTTTTACAAACCCTTTCTCTTGAAGGGTCTTAACTACACTCTCAACTATTTCATCTTCTTTCTTCTCCAAGCGCCTTTCAGCAGTTTCCAATAAAGTTTCAAACTCTTCTTTGGGGAATAACTCTTTACAATCTTTTACGTTTTCAAGCTTAGTTTTTAAGTCGGTTAAAGAGACTGCTAAATCAGTCAAAGCCTTCAAAGATTCACAAATTAACTTCATAGCTGCAGCACCTGCTAATAAGTCCAGAATAAATGAACCTCTATCAGCATTTACAACTTCAAAGTCTTCTACAGGTTGGTCTATAGCAATAGAAAATCCACGAGCAATTAAGTGCCAACGCTTTGCCCAATCATTGAATTCAACTAGATTATTTATTGAAGCTTCATTATGAAAAGTTAAGCGAGTTAAGACTTTACCCTCTGGAACTTCAAAGGGCCTGATAAACTCGCTAGGAACAATAACAGGGAGAGCAGTTTTTGCTTGCGAAAATGCTTGTGCCGCCGTTTTCAAAGACTTTAAATATCTGTCTAAAGTGGAAATTACAAAATTTGTGTCATTGACGTGCATGTTAAAAAGTAAAGTGAATTCTTTTGTTGCCCCTTCCAACACGATTGAACTTACATTTAACTGGCGTAAACATTTTCTCTGATTGTTAGTTAGTGGGGTGTAGTCTACGTTATTAAGAGCACTCAGTACGGCATCTTTATCTTTGTTAAATGCAGGAATGGAAGCAGTTTTGGGAGTGGCGTTATTCTTTAACCGATTCATACACGCTTGAAGCAACGTATCTATTTTCTGCCCTTGAATCTGATCTAGATACCATAAAGATAACTCATGAATTTCATTGATTTGCATGTAGGCACAGGCTCTAAAGTTTCTACTTGTGAAATCTTTTATACCAGAAACCGCACTAGTTTACAGTGCATTAGGTAAACAAAGTCACTCGTGGGCAGATCTTGCATAGTGCACAGCCTTAGTAACTATCACGATCCTAAAAATAAAAAGGATCGATCCAAATTAAAATTCCGCAACTGACACAAAGCTGAAGGTTAGATTCGGTTACTCCCGACAAGCTAAAAGCGTCAGGACCGCTGTGAGCGATGGCAATTGCCATATCAATTGAGCCAGAACTGCTTCACGCCTTAGGCCGATAGACCTTAACATCCGTATAGCCTTGTTCATGCAGCAGCAAGGCCTGCATTCTGCTCATGACGCCACGGTCACAGTAAAGGTAGTAGTGTCGTTGCTGATCAAGGCCGGCAAACTGGCTGGAAAGGCGGTAGAAGGGCAGCCGTTTAACCTCTGAGTCTTCAACATGCAGGGGCGATCGCTCTTCTTCTTCAGGGCTGCGAATATCCAGTATCACTGCATCATCAGGCAGAGACTGAGTGGTTTCCACTTCCCTGACTTCCTCATCGGCTTCTTTAACGATACGACGAATATCCAGCACGTCTGCGGCTCGCACAACGCTCTCTATCAGTCCCTGATCGATCAATGCCTGTTGCTGCTCGACTTGTTCCAAATCTGCTTTTACCGTGGGGCGATTGGAAATCACGCCGCAATATTCGGGGATGCTTTTGCTCAGATCCTCGGTGCCGATGTCTCTGGCCAGGCTAATGATTTCAGATTTATCCATACAGATAAGGGGTCTGAGTACCAGTTTGTCGGTTGCCCGGTCGATGACGGCCAGATTAGAGAGTGTCTGACTGGACACCTGCCCCATGGCTTCTCCGGTAACCAGTGTCGATACCGCCAGGTTGTCAGCTACTATGGTGGCTGCCTGCAGCATCAGGCGTTTTAACACCACCCCCATCAGGCCGTTATCAACACGCTCGAGTATTTGCGCCACCACGGGCTCAAAGTTAACGCTGATAAACTTAACCTTGTGGGAGGCGCCAAAGCGCTGCCACAAATAGCAGGCCACCTGTTTTACCGCAATTTCGTGTTCGCTACCGCCCAGATTAAAGAAACAGTAATGGGTGCGGGCACCGCGACGGATCATCTGATAGCTGGATACGCCAGAGTCGAAGCCTCCGGAAATCAGTGAAACCACATCTTCCTGGGTTGGCAGCGGCATACCGCCAAGGCACCTGAATCTGTCATTGATGATTAGCAGTTGATCTTTGTCTACTTCCAGTTCTATCAGCACTTGCGGATTGGTCAGATCCACGCCTGCGGTGTCGCAATGCTGATTCAGGCCGCCACCCACATAGCGGGCGACATCCATGGAGGTGAATTCGTGTTTACCGCGGCGGCGAACCTTTACCGCAAAGCGTTTACCACTGAGCTTATCGCCCCAGACCGCTTTGACCTGCAGATAGATATCATGTAGATCCTGATAGTCGCTTTGCTGTACCTGCAGGCATTGTTCGATACCCGGAATGCGTTTGAGCTGGTCCAGCACCTGCGCCAGCTCATCAGGAGCAGTGGTTTTGGCTTCCAGAATCAGCTTGTCCCAGCGATTCCACAAGGCGATCCTGAAATCATAGGGCTTAAAAAGATTGCGGATATTGGATTCCAGAATGCGGGTAAAGCGCCGCCTGACCGAATCACTTTTTATGGTGATTTCGGGGTGCAGTTTGAGAATAAACTTCATATCGATGATGGGCCGGACAGTAAAGTGCGCGGATTATAGCAAAACTGATCTGGATACCCAATCAGGGTGGATAGGGTATTAACGATCAGGGTTCGACAATAGAAATCGGCCCTGCCTCCATGGCTTCGCCCTGATTGATGGTAATTTCCACCCGTCGGTTCTGGCTTCGCCCTTGTGCCGTGTTGTTGTCTCCAAGCGGACGGGTGTCCGCCATCCCTACCACCGACATGCGCGACTCGTCAAAGCCCTCTGCGCCGCGCATGGCTTCAGCGACCGCAACGGCCCTCTGGGCAGAGAGATCCCAGTTGGAACGGTAAAGCTCGTTGGAGATCTGTTGATCATCGCTGTGGCCGGACACTTCGATGGTGCCAGGGATATCCACCAACAGTCTGCCGACTTTGCGTAATACCGGAACAAACTGGGGCTGTAAAAAGGCAGAGCCTGCGGAGAAGGCACCATTCTCTTTTATTCTGATGGTTATCTGTTGCCCCAGCGATTCCATTTCAATTGCGCCGTCCATGATCTGCTGCTCTAGTTCCTGGGCAATCTTCTTCATTTGTTCGCTGCTCTGTTCGCTGGCGGACTGCGACGCGGCTGCACTTGGAGTGGCTTGTGCCGTTTGTTGCGATTTTCCGCCTCGCTGAGTGCCGCGCAATTTCTGCCGGCCTCCGGCGGAGTCTTCCTCACCGGCTTCAAATTCCAGCATTTGTTGGGTCATCTCAATGGTCTGTTGCTGGATATTCTCAATCGGAGTGGGGTCAGGCTTGCCGGGACGGAACTCCATCGCTATCACACTGGTGCCTTTGGGAATATCTTTGACTTCAATTTTGTTCTGTACACCGAAGGCAAACTTCATTGAACCGGCAATCTGTTTGAACTTAAGAACATCCATTTCGGAAAAGGCCAGCAATAGCACGAAAAAGCACATCAGTAATGACATCAGATCAGCAAAGGTCGCCATCCAGGCCGGCAGCCCGGGTGGTGGACATTTTGGACATTCCTGCTGTTGTTCAGCCATGCTATTTACTCATCCGGTTCACCGGCATTGCGCTTATTGGCGGCAAGATAGTTCTTCAGAAGACCTTCGATCACTCTTGGGTTCTGACCATCGGCGATGCCGAGAATTCCATCCAGTACCACGCTCTGGTTGAGTTTTTCCTGCTCTGCGCGGTTGGTCAGTTTATTGGCAATAGGAATGGCAATGACATTAGCGAAGAAGGCACCGTAAAGGGTCGTCAGCAGGGCGACCGCCATCGCCGGGCCTATGGCTTTAGGATCATCCATATTCGAAAGCATGGCGACCAGACCGATGAGGGTACCGATCATGCCCATAGCGGGGGCCACATCGCCCAGTGTTTTGAATATAGAAGCGCCGAATTCATGCCGTTCTGTGGTCATGGAAATATCTTTTGCCAGCGTCCCCCTGACCACATCTACATCGTGGCCATCCACCAGCATATCCACACCTTTCTGCATAAACCCGTTGTTGATTTCCGCTTCTTCAAGGGCCAGAAAGCCACCTTTACGGGCTGAATCGGCCATTTCAACAATCTTCTCAATCAGCTCTTCCGGTGATTCAATCCTGAACATAAAAGCTTTGGCGGCAATTTTCCCGGCAGCGAAGAACTGACCCAGGGTATAGGAGCTCATGACCACAAAAATGGAACCGCCAAACACAATCAGAATGGAGGGCACGTTGACAAACATCATGATATCGCCACCGAGCACCATGGCCATAACGATAAAGCCCATGGCCCCTAACATGCCGATCAGGGTTGCTAAATCCACACTTTTCTCCCCTAAAACCCTGGTTATCTAATCTTCCAGAACCTGTAAGACAACAGCTATAGATTACATATTGCCTTATTTCATGGCCTGGCAACAAGCCTGGCAAGCACTTATTCTGTCCTTTGCAGACAGGATAAGTAGTTGAGTTATTTCACCAATTTATCGACACTCAGAAATAATCCTGAAGCGTTTATACCTGAGTAGCCTTAAAGTATCCGGTAACTCCCGCTTAAACCCGCATATTTACGTTACTCAGGCTTAGTGTCTATGACAAAGTGTTTGACCCTTCATATCCCCTCGGGTAAGGTGCCAGACTCGTCTCAGGCCCGTTTGAGCGGAATCCTTTTAGCACAGTAATGACAGTAACTTCTTCCTATGACAAGCCGCAAAAAAAGTGAAAATCTGAGCTTTGAAGAAGCTCTGAAAGAGTTGGAGCAGATCGTTGAGCAGATGGAGCAGGGCGAGCTGCCCCTGGAACAGGCTTTGCAGCAATTTGAGCGGGGCGTGGAACTCACCAGGCTCAGTCAGAACCGTCTGCGTCAGGCCGAACAGAAAGTTCAGCAGTTACTTCAACAACAGGGGCAATCTGAGCTGGTACCTTTCTCAGAAGAGCCGCCCAAGTGACGCATTCAGGCTGGCACGAGGAGTTTGAGCAATACCAGCAAAGGGTAAATACTGGCCTCGAACACCAGTTACAGCAGCTACCCGCGCTGGCCCCAAGGCTGAAAGACGCCATGGCCTATGCGTTGCTGAATGGCGGAAAAAGGGTTCGTCCGGCGCTGGTTTATGCCTGCGGGCGAATGCTGGAACTCAAGCCCGATGCGCTTGATGCCCCGGCCATGGCGCTGGAATGTATCCATACCTATTCCTTAATTCATGATGATTTGCCGGCCATGGACAATGACGAACTGCGCCGTGGAAAGCCAACCTGTCACGTGGCTTTTGATGAGGCGTCAGCGATCCTGGCCGGGGATGCATTGCAGGCCATGGCTTTCGAAATTCTTGCCAGTATGCCACTACAGCAGGGAAAGGCAGATTATCGGTCTGCTGTGATCAGCATTCTGGCTAAAGCATCGGGGTACAGAGGCATGTGTGGTGGTCAGGCTCTGGATCTGGCAGCGACCGACAAGGCTGTGTCGGTCACCGAGCTCGAAGCCCTGCACAGGAGCAAAACCGGAGCCTTACTGGAGGCGGCATTATTGATGCCAGCGGCAATGGCTCAGCTCGAGCCTGATCAGGTAGCGAGACTGGCGGAATATGCCGGCGCCATAGGACTGGCATTTCAGGTACAGGACGATATTCTGGATATCACAGCCGATACCCAAACCCTGGGTAAGCCACAGGGCTCAGATGTATTGATGAAAAAGAGTACCTACCCGGCGTTACTGGGACTGGAAGGGGCTAAATCCCTGACAGAGCGTCTTTATCAAGAAGCACTTCAAGCCTTAGACGCTTTGCCCTACAATACCTCTTCACTGGCGTCCTTTGCGGACTACATCATTCATCGTAACCATTAGAAAAACCACATGACTCTGGATTTAGCTCATTACCCGACGCTGTCGCTGGCAGATGATCCTGCACAGTTGCGAAAATTACCGCAGGAAAAATTACGTCAGTTTGCCAATGAATTGCGTCAGTATCTGCTTGCCAGTGTCAGTCAGAGCAGTGGTCACTTTGCCTCTGGCCTGGGTACGGTTGAGCTGACCGTGGCTTTACATTATGTGTATAACACCCCTTTTGATCGCCTGATCTGGGATGTGGGCCATCAGGCCTATCCCCATAAAATTGTTACCGGTCGGCGAGAGCGGATGTCCAGCATTCGCCAGAAGGATGGTCTTCACCCTTTTCCATGGCCACCCGAAAGTGAATATGACACCTTCGCAGTGGGCCACTCTTCTACTTCTATCAGTGCCGCCCTGGGGATGGCGGTGGCGGCAGAGAAAGAGGGCAAAGATCGAAAAATTGTTGCCGTAATCGGCGATGGTGCACTAACCGCGGGAATGGCCTTTGAGGCCATGAATCATGCCGGTGACATGGACAAGGATCTGTTGCTGGTACTTAATGACAATGAAATGTCTATTTCTGAAAATGTCGGTGCACTGAACAGCCATCTGGCCCGTTTGCTTACCGGACGCTTCTTCAACTCTATTCGTGATGGAGGCAAAAAGCTGCTCAGCAATGTGCCACCGATCAAGGAGTTTGCCAGCCGTGCCGAGGAGCATATTAAGGGCATGGTGGTGCCTGGTACCATCTTTGAAGAACTGGGGATCAACTATATCGGCCCTATAGATGGCCATGATGTGAATGGTCTGGTGGACACCCTGCGCAACATGCGCAAACTCAGCGGCCCAAATTTGTTGCATATCGTCACTAAGAAGGGCAAAGGGTACGAGAGTGCAGAACAGGATCCGATAAATTACCACGCGGTGCCGAAATTCGACCCCAGTGAAAAAACCCTTCCGAAGGCCAAGGCATCCGGCCCGACCTTTTCAAAAATATTCGGTAACTGGCTGTGTGATATGGCTGGGCAGGATAAAAAGCTTATGGCGATTACGCCAGCCATGCGTGAAGGCTCCGGGATGGTAGAGTTTTCCCAGCGCTTTCCTGCGCAATATTTCGATGTGGCCATCGCTGAGCAACATGCCCTGACCTTTGCCGCAGGTCTGGCCAAAGATGGTCTCAAGCCCGTGGTGGCGATTTACTCCACCTTTTTGCAGCGGGCTTATGACCAGCTTATCCATGATATCGCCCTGCAGAACCTGCCAGTGTTGCTGGCCATTGACCGCGCAGGAATAGTCGGCGCAGACGGCCCCACACATCAGGGTGCCTTTGATATCCCTTTTATGCGCTGTGTGCCGAATATGGTCATTATGACCCCCAGCGACGAGAACCAGTGCAGGCAAATGCTGTACACAGGCTATCAACTCAATCAGCCTGCTGCGGTGCGCTATCCGCGCGGGCAGGGCTGTGGTGCCGAGGTTCAGCAGGATATGACCGCGTTGCCACTGGGCAAGGGCGAGATAGTCCGTAAGGGCAGCAATATCGCCATCCTTAATTTTGGCACCTTACTGCCCGGTGCCAGGGAAGCGGCCGAAGAGATCGACGCTACCCTGGTGGATATGAAATTTGTTAAGCCCCTTGATGAAGAGTTGTTGCATCAGATAGCTAAAGATCACACTACCCTGGTGACTCTGGAAGACGGCGCTGTTATGGGAGGGGCAGGCAGTGCTGTGGGTGAATCTCTGCACCGGCAGAAGCAGGACAATCAGTTGCTCTGCCTGGGTCTGCCGGATCAGTTTATTATGCAGGGCACTCAGCAGCAGATGTATGCAGAACTGAAAATTGATGGTGCGGGGATTATTGAGCAAATCCGCAACTTTGTGGAAAAGCCCTGACCACCCACCCAGCCACACAAGAAGAAATATTCACCACAGAGTCACAAAGGACACGGAGGTGTTAGCAAGGATTTAATCTGTTGAACTCTGCGTCCCCGCGGTGAGAAGTATCTTTTTCGTGTTTTCCATACTTCCCGAATCAATTTCATCTCGCAGAGGCGCAAAGACGCAGAGGGACACGGAGTTGGCCCTATAGGGCCCTGTCGCCTCAATGGCTCCTCGGTAAAAAAATATACGTTCCTGCCTTTGGTGAGAAAAAAGCTTCAACCACGAAGAACACTAAACTCACGAAAAAAAGACAGAGCCGGTTTATGCTTTCCTTTGCGACCTCCGCGCCTCTGCGAGATCCCGGGCTTTTCTTTGTTGGATTTCGCAGAGGTGTTGAAAACTGAAAAAATCAATTGCTCACAGAAAGGCACTGGATTCCCGCTAACACCATGCGGGAATGACCCTCTGCGGATCATAAGTCATGTAGCCTGGATGAAGCGAAGCGGAATCCGGGATACTCTCGCCTCACACGCAAAACATCAACAAAAAGCAGTTTTACCGCAGAGTCGCAGAGAACACGGAGGTGTTAGCAAGGATTTAATCTGTTGAACTCTGCGTCCCCGCGGTGAGAAGTATCTTTTTCGTGTTTTCCATACTTCCCGAATCAATTTCATCTCGCAGAGGCGCAAAGACGCAGAGGGACACGGAGTTGGGGCTATAAGGCCCTGTCGCCTATGGCTCCGTGGTGAAAAGCTTCAACCACGAAGAACACTAAACTCACGAAAAAAAGACAGAGCCGGCTTATGCTTTTCTTTGCGACCTCCGCGCCTCTGCGAGATCCCGGGCTTTAGTTTGTTTAATTTCGCTTAGACGCGGAATTGTAGTGTCGAATTTATTCGACAAATATCCTGAGTTAGTCCAATAAATTGGATCCTACATGGTACTGCTCTTCTCTATGCCTCTGTGGTAAAAAGGCTTTTCCTGCAGAGGCGGGAGCTCAGGAGGGCTTAAAAAAGTCTTGTTCCTGCTCGCTCAGCATGGCCTCGATATCTTCAATATCCATATTGGCGGCGGCCTGGTCCTGTGGGCTTTTGACCGGAATGGCCTTTTCTTCGTTGGCCCATTCGCCAAGGTCGATGAGCTGGCATTTTTTACTGCAAAAGGGCCGGTAGGGACTCATTTCTCCCCACTCCACGGCTTTTTCACAAGTTGGACAATTTACTTTCATTGGCTTCTATCGATCCGGGATTAAATCAGCAACAGGCCAGCTTAAAACTGACCATGGATTCCATGGCCACCTGACCGGCTTCTTCGGGATTGAAAAACATAAAACGTATGGCATAGCGGTATTTATTGCCGCTGAGGGTAGGAAAGTAACCCTGATCGGTCTGGCAATAGACACGAATCATTTCGTTTTTATCATCGGCAACACCCTGATAGAAACCTTTTTCAGCTTCTACCTGCTCAAAGCGACCACGCTCGCGCAAGAATGACAGGGTCAGCTCAATGGCCCGCTTCATCAGTGAAAACTCACTCAGCCAGCCCTGTAAAATCTGTTGTTTATACTGCTGTGACTGACGCAGCCAATAATGCAGGTTGGGTAAATCAAAACTGCAGGCGCCACCGGGAATAAAAAAGCGTTGGCGGATGGACATCAGAAACTTTTCTTCTTTGAGTGCAGAACCAAACTTCTTGGCATTTTTTAATGCATCACGCAGACCTGCAACGTTGTCTTTGGCCTGTTTTAATGCGTTCATATCGATATTCGGGTGCTGCGCCCAGTGATCGAGATTTTTCTCATGTAAATCAATGTCTTTCAGCAAATCATTGCGTACATCAACACGTTCGGCCAGATCCAGCAGGGTAAACAGAGATTCAATAAACTTAACGTACTGCCAGTCTTCCTGAGCGCTATCAGCCTGGCTAAGCTGTCTGAATAGCTGCTCAAGACGCAGATAGGTGCGCACCTTTTCGTTGAGCGGAAATTCAAAAACAGCCTGGTTCATTCGATTACCTCATTGATGCCATTAGAGGAACTACAACGTAAAAGCTTTAGTAATTCAAGCTTTTAGATTGATTTTAGCCAGTTTCAGGTATTTTTCGTGTAATTTCTGCACCTGAGGCGCTAACTGGCTAATCTCACCATTGTTGTCGATCACATCGTCAGCGACAGCCAGGCGATCTTCGCGGCTGGCCTGATGACTGATGATATTGCGTACCTGCTGTTCACTGACCCGATCACGGCTTACAACCCTTTCAAGCTGCCTTTGTGGCTCTACATCTATCACCAGCGTTCTGTCTGTCAGCTTATTCAGTTGGTTTTCAACCAACAAGGGTACGGCAAGGATAGCATACTCAGAAGGGGCTTCTCTGGCTTGTTTGATCAATTCGTGGCGAATAAGCGGGTGCAGCAGATTATCCAGCCAGGCTTTTTGCTCAGGATCAGAAAATACCCTCTCTCTGAGTTGGCGGCGATTAAGCTCCCCATTGTTATCCAGCACAGCGTCGCCGAATTTTTGCCTGATCGCCTTTAAAGCCGGCATACCGGGCGCTACCAGTTCACGGGCGAGGATATCGGCGTCAATCACGCTGACGCCCAGTGCAGCAAACAGGTCGGAAACCTGAGTTTTGCCGCTGCCAATACCGCCGGTCAGCCCAACCAACAAGTGGCTCATGCCAGCATCCAGGACCAGTATATGTCGCTTAGTTGTTCTCCATACAGGAAAGTCACCCATCCGGCCACGGCCAGATAAGGACCAAAGGGGATGGCCTGACCTTTGTCTTTGCCCTGCACGGATAACAGGATGAGACCCAGAATCGCGCCGACAAAAGAGGACAACAGAATAATCATTGGCAGATATTGCCAGCCCACCCAGGCACCCAGCGCCGCCAGTAATTTAAAATCGCCATAGCCCATGCCCTCCTTACCGGTAAGTAATTTAAACCCCCAGTAAACCGACCACAGACTCAGGTAACCGGCGGCAGCACCGATAATCGCCTCAACGGGGGACACAAAAACATGCTGAGTACTTAATAGCAGCCCCAGCCAAAGCAGAGGCAGGGTCAGTTGATCCGGCAATAACATGCGATCCAGATCGATAAAGGTCATGGCTATAAGCAGCCAGCTGAATATCAGTGCTGCCAGCAAAGGCCAGCCAAAGCCAAAATGCCATGCCAGTAAGCCGCTGATAAGGCCAGTCAGTAATTCCACCAGGGGATAACGGGCAGAAATGGGCGTTTTACACTGGCTGCACTTACCCTTAAGCCATATCCAGCTCAGCAGCGGGATATTTTCCCAGGCCCTTATCTTATGCTGGCATACCGGACATTGTGAATCCGGTTTAATCAGGTTAAAACGGCTTTGTTCAGGACTTTTTTCAGGATCAAAATAGCTTTGATATTCCTGCTTCCAGCTGCGCTCCATCATAATCGGCAGTCTGTGGATCACCACATTTAAAAAACTGCCCACCATCAACCCCAGCACCAGGGTGAAACCGATCAGAACAGCGGGAGAATCGCCCAGCAACAGCATCATATCGTTCATATTATCAGCCTGTGTTGGTCGCTTATTCGTAGCCCCAGGGCACCGGCGGCAAATCAACAGGTTTGCTCAGATCAAAGTCAACCCGGAACTCACGCCCTTCGCGGATAAGCCGGTAGGTAAAACGCTCAGGATAAATATACATCTGCCAGATATTGGTGTTGGACTGGGGTATACCCTGTGTGACAAAAAGCTCTTTGGAATACTGATCGGCAGGAAAAGACTGCACATTGTCCCAGCCGGCATCTGTGGTATGTCCGCCGTACATGGTCGAAGTATCATGGCTGCCGTCCTGCTTACGATGGTCGTGCTTGAGACTGATGCCAGAGCCGGTTTTGGTTAAAATCCAGGTACGGGAATGATCGTCTCCCACATGAAAAGGAATGTGTAACTGGTGCGCCTCACAGTTGCGCACGTGCATGATCAGCGGGCCTTCAAAGCCCGGCTGTGATGGCGTGTCTACGGTAACTTTACCGGCATAGGCCTTACCGCAATGGGCCTTAAGCTTGTCAAAAAACGCATCCTGGGTTGGGATAGACACCAGCGGTGCCGGTTGTACTATATTGGCCTGCAGACCCACGCTCGTACCCGCTAATACAAGTAAGACCATTAATTTTCTTAGCATTTTTATTCTCTTACAGATAAAAGTGCAGGAGATTAAACCACATTACCCATCTGGAAGATAGGCAGGTACATGGCCACGATCAGGCCACCGATAACCACCCCGAGCACTGCCATAATCATGGGTTCGAGCAGGCTGGTGAGGCCATCTACCATATCGTCCACTTCACGCTCATAGATAGTGGCAATTTTGCTTAGCATCTCGTCGACGGCGCCGGATTCTTCGCCGATGGCAATCATCTGCGTCACCATATCCGGGAATACCGCAGTGGCACGCATGGCCACGTTCATCGGCATACCACCGGCCACTTCCTTGCGGATATGCAATATAGCATCTCTGAATACCGCATTACCGGCCGCACCGGCGGCGGACTCCAGCGCACCAATCAAAGGCACACCGGCAGCAAAAGTGGTAGCCAGGGTGCGGGTAAAGCGGGCAATGGAGGCTTTTTTCAGGATCTCGCCGATAACCGGAACCTTAAGGATTTTCTTGTCAATCTTATCTCTCAGTGGCCGCGATTTTTTATAGGCCCGGGCAAAGAGTATGGCGCCCACAAACATGGCGGCGGCAATATACAACCCGTTGTTCTGTACAAAACGGGAGATACCTAATACAAACTGAGTAAAGGCCGGCAGCTCGGCGCCAAAGCTGCTGAAGATCTCCTCGAATTGGGGTACCACAAATATCAATAGTACGGTGGTGACGATAAAGGCCACCACAATGACTGCGATAGGGTAGAACATGGCCTTTTTAATCTTGGATTTTAATGCCTCGGCTTTTTCTTTATAGGTGGCGATACGATCATAAATGGTTTCCAGGGCACCGGACTGCTCACCGGTTTCCACCAGGTCGCAGTAGAGATCCTCAAAATGATCCGGGTGTTTGCGCAGGGCATAAGAGAGCGGATTCCCGGCTTTGACCTCATTGCCGATATCGGTCAGCATCTTGCGCATACTGGCCTTTGAGTGGCCTTCGGCGATCATATCTATGGTCTGGATCAGAGTGACACCGGCGCCGAGCATGGTGGCAATCTGACGGGAAACGATACAGATATCTTCGGCATTGATTTTGGCCGAACCTTTACCAAATAAGGGTTTGGAAAATTTTTTTACCTTAGTGGCGGAAACCCCCTGTCGTCTTAGCAGATTGCGGGCCTCGGTCATAGACTTGGCGCTGATCTCGCCTTTTACCTGCTGACCTTTACGGTTTTTACCCTGCCAGACAAAAATATCCAGCGATTTTGCTTTTGCCATAATTCGATTTCCGCTAGTTAAACCTGTTGCCTAAGCTCAGACAAAAAAGCCCAGCATAGACTGGGCTTTTATTACTATGCTAATTAAGTTTTAGCATAAAGTAGCTGGGTCACATACGATGTCCCAACGCAGATTACCGTTACCAGTGGGATTAGGTGTTAACTCGTAAGAGCCGGTACCAGTAATATTTGAATCAGTCGGTTTTACACCTGTAACTACACCGGCTGCTGTTGATACGCCAGGAATACCAGCACCAGCAGCAATGTCGGCTGGGATACCATTGGCGCCACCGTTACAATCAGCCAGAGGGTTGCCCATTTGGAAGCAAATCTCTACCGCTGATTTGGCGGCCTGAGTCGCATTTGTTACTTCTGCAAAGCGGGCTTTCTCGGTATAATTCTGATATGCGGGCAGAGCAATAGCAGCCAAAATACCGATAATGGCCACTACAATCATCAATTCAATCAGGGTAAAACCCTTGTTGTTAGTCATCTGAGTTTTCATCGTTTATCTCCAGTGCATCTTTATTGATGCTTTAAAGTTTGCTGACAGGAACCATAGTCAAGCCAGATGACAAAATGTACTGACCTGATTTGTTTCTCCAGAGTCAGTATAGGCCCCTTTTGCTTTGGGACAAGTATTGGGTTTAATACCTGAGTCTTGATTCCAGACCTGTCCGCTCAGCCTCTCACTGCCACCCATCAGTTGTCGTTGATAATACGCAGTGACAGATCGATAGCGCGGATATCCTTGGTCAATGCCCCACAGGAGATATAGTCCACCCCGGTTTGCGCCAGTTCTGGCAGGGTGTCGAGGGTCACATTACCGGAGACTTCCAGTTTCGCCTGGCCCTTGTTACGTATAACCGCTTCTTTGATATCCGCCAGGGTAAAGTTATCCAGCATCAGAATATCGGCACCAGCGGCAAGACCTTGCTCCAGTTCATTAAGGTTCTCTACTTCCACTTCCACCTGTTTGTCGGGATGCTGTTTACGGGCGGTGGCCACAGCCTTGGTAATAGAGCCACAGGCAAGAATATGGTTTTCTTTAATCAAAAAGGCGTCGAACAAACCCATACGATGATTGACGCCACCGCCACAGCGCACTGCGTATTTTTGTGCGGCGCGCATTCCGGGCAGGGTTTTACGGGTATCCAGTATTTTGGTGTTCGTACCGCTTAGCACTTTGGCATAATCGGCCACTGTGGTCGCCGTGGCTGAAAGCGTCTGCAAAAAATTCAGCGCGGTGCGCTCACCGGTCAGCAGGGTGCGGGCAGGCCCACACAATTCAAATAATGTGGCGTTTGCCTTGACGCGGTCACCATCTTTTACCTGCCAGTTGACCTGGACCTTATCGCCTAACTGACGGAACACTTCATCAACCCAGGCCTGACCGGCAATCACAGCATCCTGCCTGCAGATGACCCTGGCCTTAACCCTATGGGTTTCAGGGATGAGGTTAGCGGTAATATCCCCCTGCAGCGCAGTCTGATAGCCCAGATCTTCATCCAGCGCAGCGGCGACGGCGCGCTTTATTTCTTGTTCCAGTTGCAGCATAGATTATCCACCGATTTTGCTGAGTCTCAATAGATGGCAGAGTATACCCTAAGCGGAGGCAGATTGGCCTGCTGAGGTTGAGCTTTAATAGGTAGTGGCAGGTGTCAGATATAGCCATTCTCCGGATTGGCGAAAATCCAGTTGTTTCAGTGCACTCATGCCCAGCAATATGGCATCGGATTGCATTCCCGGATTCAGGTTGGCATCCAGATCCCGCAAGGTCAGATCCCCCAGTTGCAAGGTATCAATACGGGTTTTCGCCACATTAACACTGCCGTTAGCGGTCATCACCCTTTGCACTGCACCTGGTTGTAAATTCAGGCGCTCGGCCAGATGCATAGGCACCGACACCTGTGTGGCACCGGTATCCAGCAAAAACACCACAGGCTGGCGGTTGATTAAGCCACTGGCTACGTAATGGCCCTGTCGGTTGCGTTTAAGTTTAACCTCAGTGGCCTGGCCTTGTTGATAACTGATCGGTTCGGGATTGGGGTTAAACTGCCTGGCAAGCTGTTTGTCGAAAAACAGGGTTAACAGCACCAGGGCGCACAGCCAGGCCATTACCCACATCCAGCGACCGAGTTTCTGATTGGTTGGGTCTTTTGTCGGCTCTGGCATGGGATTTCCATCTGAAAAAGGAATGTCTGCTGATATAGTATCCAAAATCACTGATTAAGTTCATCTATTGTATGTTTGATGCACCCGGCTGGCATAGCTCAGCCCTGAAACACCCCTCACTCCATTGTGATCAGCGCCCGGATGGGGAAGTGAGCCTGCTGGTAATACATAATATTTCCCTGCCGCCGGGTGAGTTTGGCGGTCCTTATATCAATCAGCTTTTTACCGGTACGCTGGATTGTGCAGCTCATCCTTATTTCAGGGGGCTGGAGGGGCTTAAGGTTTCCAGCCATTTTCTGATTCGCCGCGACGGCAGTCTGATTCAGTATGTACCAACCGGTATGCGGGCATGGCATGCGGGGCTATCCTGTTTTCAGGGGCGCAGCGCCTGTAATGACTTCAGCATAGGTATAGAGCTTGAGGGCACCGATACACAGCCATACAGCACCGACCAGTACAGATCCTTACTGACATTGACGGGTGATATCATGCAGACTTATCCTCAGATTACTTTGGGGCGCATTATCGGCCACTGTGATATTGCACCCGGCAGGAAAACCGATCCCGGCCCGGCTTTTGACTGGCCCGGTTTCAGAAAGCAATTAAGGGAAATATTATGACACTGATCAGTTTATTGCTGGTGCTGGCCATTGAAAGAGCAACCAGTAAAACGTCTTACTGGCAGTCGGATTATTATATCAGCCGTTATACGAAGTGGCTGGAGAAACGAGACATCCTTACAGCGGAAATCTCTCTGCAACTGTTGTTGGCCATTGTACTGATCCCTGCGCTGGTGCTGTGGTTTGCTCTTTACCAGCTGGATGCATTTTTTATTACCTTTATCGTCGATACCGCGGTACTGATGGTTTGTATAGGTTGTCCGGGCCTGCGCCAGAGTTACAAAGGCTATTTGCAGGCAGCATCCCGGGGCGACACCGAAGCGTCGGTATTATATGCAGAGCAACTGGGTTACCCCTGTGATTCGGGCAACACCTTCGGGCAGTGTCTGGTGTGGGTGAATTATCGTCATTACGCGGCTGTGGCCATCTGGTTTGTGGTGTTTGGTGCAGCGGGTGCATTGCTTTACGTTTTATCTTCATCTGTACTCAGATATCTGCTTGAGCGCGAACATGCTCAGCAATCTCAATGGCAAAAAGTGATGGAGATTATTGACTGGGTGCCGGCCCGTGTTCATACCCTGGGTCTGCTGGTGGTGGGGCATTTTTCGAGAGGCCTGAACATCTGGCTCGAATACCTGGGGCGCGGCGATGCACCGGCCCGTAAAATAGTTACAGAAGTGGCGCAGGCCGCCGAATACGTTGAACCAGAGGGAATTGAATGTACAGAAGAGCCCTGCACTATGGTCAGGCTGGTGAAACGCAATATGATGGCGTTGTTGGTCGTTGTTGCGGTACTGACCCTGGCCGGGGTGGTGCGCTGATACCCGGGGTGCTGACTCCGTATTCTCCCCTGCTGATGTCTGGCTCGTGAATAATTAGTCAGCTTTTCTGCATTTGGTCTGACCAGCTCCGGAGACGCTTCGCAGCTTCGGTCACTGCGTTGATGGAATGTGGTTGCTGTTTTCTATACTGAATCTTTATTTTACCTTTGAATTATTTTGCACTAAGCTAATAGGTTAATTGGTATTACCATTTTGATTTTTTCGGCTTCAGGTTCAGTCAATGCAACGAATTCGCGCTAAAAAGTTGTCCGATGTGATTATGGAACAAATTGAGTCCATGATCCTCGACGGTAATCTGACTGCCGGGCAACGATTGCCCGCAGAGCGTGAACTGGCTGAGAAGTTTGCGGTATCAAGGCCGTCTCTGCGCGAAGCGATTCAAAAGCTGGAAGCCAAAGGTCTGGTCTACAGAAGGCAGGGAGGTGGCACCTTTGTGCAATCGGAGCTGGCGCTTTTAGAAAATGCGCCTTTGCTGGAACTGATTGCCTCGCGGCCTGAATCTCAGTTTGATCTGCTTGAGTTTCGTCTGGCCCTTGAAGGAATGGCGGCCTATTACGCAGCACTCAGAGGCACAGAGTCGCAGAAGCAGGAGATTCAGCAGGCGTACAAAGCCGTACAGAAACTGCAACAGCAGGAGCCGGAGAATCAGGCGGCGCAGGCGAAGGCCTTAAGCAGTTTTTACCAGCAAATGATCCAGGCCTCACACAATATGGTAATGCTGCATATTTTCCGTGGTTTGTTACCTTTATTGGAAGATAACATTCGACGAAACCTTGAAGTCTTATGTGCTGACCCGGATGTCAGTGAACAGATGAACAGGCAAAGGGTAAGAATACTGGATGCGATAGTGGCCAGTGATCCGGAACAGGCCAGACTGGCCAGTAACGAGCATCTGGCTTTTATTGAAGAAACCTTGCTCAACATAAACCGGCAAAACAGCAATTTGCAGCGTTCGCTGCGTCGTATTGAATTGCCACAGTAATCATGAAACAGAAACAGAACAGTAGCGGAGCCCTGATAAACAGGCATCCGTAGTCAGAATTCACTAACCAGATAAAGGAAAGCGCTATGGCAGAACAGATGAAGCCAGACGTGGATCCACAGGAAACACAAGAATGGCTCGAGTCACTCGAGGCGGTACTGGAAACAGAAGGTACGGATCGTGCCCATTTCCTGCTTGAATCCCTGATCGAGAAGGCTCGTCGTAACGGTGCCCACTTACCTTATACCGCCACTACGGCCTACGTGAATACTATTCCTGCCGGTCAGGAGCCGACTATGCCAGGGGATCAGAGCATTGAGGCCCGGATCCGCAGTGCTATTCGCTGGAACGCCCTGATGATGGTGCTGCGGGCGTCGAAAAAGAATCTTGAGCTGGGCGGTCATATCTCCAGCTTTGCTTCTTCTGCCATGCTTTACGATGTGGGCTTCAATCATTTTTTCCGCGCGCCGAATGAGCAGGATGGTGGTGATTTTCTGTATATCCAGGGCCATGTGTCTCCGGGCATATACTCTCGGGCTTACATTGAGGGCCGTCTGTCAGAAAATCAGTTGGATGGATTTCGTCAGGAAGTAGACGGCAAAGGCCTGTCTTCGTATCCACATCCCAAGCTGATGCCGGAATTCTGGCAGTTCCCTACTGTGTCTATGGGCTTAGGGCCAATTCAGGCCATCTATACTGCTCGTTTTCTTAAGTACCTGACAGACCGAGGCATAAAAGATTGCTCCAATCAGCGGGTCTGGTGTTTCCTCGGTGACGGTGAATGTGATGAGCCGGAAAGCCTCGGCGCTATTGGTCTGGCCGCCCGTGAAAGCCTGGATAACCTGACCTTTGTGATCAACTGTAATCTGCAACGTCTGGACGGCCCGGTAAGGGGTAACGGTAAGATTATCCAGGAACTGGAAGGTACCTTCCGCGGCGCTGGCTGGGAAGTGTTTAAGGTGATCTGGGGGCGTTACTGGGATCCACTGCTGGCCCGCGATACCAAAGGCAAGCTGATCGATCTGATGAATGAAACCGTGGACGGTGAGTATCAGAACTATAAAGCCAAGGGCGGCAAATACACCCGCGATAATTTCTTTGGTAAGTACCCGGAACTCAAAGAAATGGTTGCCAATATGTCCGATGAAGACATCTGGCGCCTGAACCGTGGCGGTCATGATCCGGTTAAGGTGTATGCCGCCTATAAGCGTGCGGTTGAGACCAAAGGTCGCCCGCAGGTCATTCTTGCCAAAACCGTAAAAGGCTATGGTATGGGCGCCGCCGGTGAAGGTAAGAATATTGCCCACCAGGTCAAGAAAATGGATATGACTGCGGTAAAACAATACCGCGACAGATTTAATATTCCTGTCAGTGACGACAAACTGGAAGAGCTGCCTTATTTCCGTTTTGATAAAGACAGCTCGGAAATGAAGTACCTGCGTGAACGCCGCGAAGCCCTCAAAGGCTATATGCCTGTGCGCCGCCCCAAGGCCACTGAAAACTTGCCGGCTCCGGCTATGAAGGCTTTTGAAGCGGTCACCAAGGGCTCTGGTGAACGGGAAATCTCCACCACAATGGCCTTTGTGCGGGTATTGACCGCCATGCTTAAAGATAAGCAGGTAGGCCAGCGCGTGGTACCCATTATTCCAGATGAGGCTCGCACCTTTGGTATGGAAGGGTTGTTCCGCCAGGTGGGGATCTATTCCCATCACGGACAGAAATATGAGCCACAGGATGCCGACCAGGTGGCCTATTACCGTGAAGACAAAAAAGGCCAGGTGTTGCAGGAAGGGATCAATGAACTCGGTGCCATGGCCTCATGGCTGGCTGCGGGAACCTCTTATTCCAACAATGATCTGCCGATGATACCGGTGTATATCTACTACTCCATGTTTGGTTTTCAGCGTGTGGGCGATCTGGCCTGGGCCGCTGGCGATAGTCAGTGCCGGGGCTTTCTGGTCGGCGGTACCGCAGGGCGTACCACCCTCAACGGTGAGGGCCTGCAGCATCAGGATGGCCACAGCCACAGCCAGGCGGGGCTGATTCCTAACTGTGTCAGCTACGATCCCACTTATGGTTATGAAATCGCGGTGATTGTACAGGACGGCATGCGCCGGATGTTCGAAGAGCAGGAGAATGTGTTCTATTACCTCACCGTAATGAACGAGAACTACGTACAGCCGCAAATGCCAAAAGGTATTGAAGAAGGCATCATCAGGGGCATTTACAAACTGGATCAGGTTAAGGCCACTAAGACCAAGCAAAGCGTCAAGCTGCTGGGCTCAGGCACTATCCTGTTGCAGGTTCGTGAAGCGGCAAAACTGCTTAAAGACAAGTTTGGTATCAGCTCTGAAGTTTACAGCGTGACCTCTTTCAATGAGCTGGCCCGTGATGGCCTGGACTGTGAGCGTCACAATATGCTCAATCCGGGTAAAGAAGAACAGGTGCCCTTTATCACACAAGTTCTGAGTGAAGGTGTTGACGGACCTGTTATCGCCGCCACGGATTATATTAAATCCTATGCTGATCAGGTTCGCGCCTTTGTTCCCGGCCCCTATAAAGTGCTGGGTACTGATGGCTTTGGCCGTTCAGACAGTCGGGCGAATCTGCGCCGTCACTTCGAGGTAGATGCCGGCTATATTGTAGTGGCCAGCTTGCATGAACTGGCGAAATCCGGCGCCATCGATAAAAAACGGGTGGCTGAGGCCATTAAGATGTTTTCTATCGATGTCGATAAGCTCAACCCGCTATACGCCTGATCGGCGAGGAGAGAATCAGAATGTCAAATATTAAAGATGTACTGGTCCCCGATGTAGGCGGGGAAGAAGTTGAAGTCATTGAGCTCTGTGTTGAGGTCGGTGATGAAATCGAAGCAGAGCAATCGCTGATCACCGTTGAGAGCGATAAGGCGAGCATGGATATTCCGGCGCCATTCTCCGGAAAAGTCTCAGAAATCCTGGTCCAGGTGGGTGACAAGGTGGCTCAGGATAAGCTTATTCTGAAAGTTGAAGCCAGTGATGGCGACAGCAGCGCCGATGATGCCGATGAGAAAGAGACTGACGAAGAACAACCGTCTTCTGAATCTTCAGCAGAGGAAAGCCAGGATAACGAGACCGAAGCCAATAAGTCTGAAAAAGCTGAGAAGCAAGACAAGCCAAAATCCTCCGGCGGCGAAAAAGTCGTCAAGGAAGTGCAGGTGCCGGATATCGGTGACGACGGCGAAGTGGATGTTATCGATGTGCTGGTGGCTGTGGGCGATGAGGTAGAAGCAGAAACCGGCCTGATTACCCTGGAAACCGACAAGGCCACTATGGATGTGCCTGCGCCTTTTGCTGGTGTGGTCAAAGAGCTTAAAGTATCAAACGGCGATAAGGTCAGCCAGGGCACACTGATTGCCCTGATTGAAACTCAGCAAGCCGGTGATGATGCCACTGCTGAAGAGCCAGAGTCTGAACAGACTGAAAGCAAAGAGAAAGAACCGGCCAGCTCTGAAGCAACAGAATCTGCACCGAAGAGCTCCTCTTCCGGCGCACCAAAACCACCGCCGGTGCCGCATCATCCTTCAGCCGGAGATAAGCCGAAAACAGGTACAGTACATGCCTCGCCCGCGGTGCGCCGAGTGGCCCGGGAATTTGGTGTGGATCTGAGTCAGGTTAGCGGCAGCGGCCGCAAAGGACGGATTGTTAAGGAAGATGTGCAGTCTTATGTGAAATATGAGCTGTCGCGGCCGAAGATGACGCCGGGCTCTTCTGTCGGTAGTGGCAGTGGCGGATTGCAGGTACTGGCACCGCCTAAAGTGGATTTCTCTAAATTTGGTGAGGTGGAAGAAGTACCACTGACCCGGATCCAGAAGATCTCCGGGCCCAATCTGCATCGTAACTGGGTGACCATCCCTCATGTTACCCAGTTTGAAGAGGCGGATATCACCGAGGTGGAAGCGTTCCGCAAACAGCAGAATCAAATCGCTGAGAAGAAAAAACTCGGGGTCAAGATCACGCCGCTGGTGTTTATTATGAAAGCCGCCGCCGATGCCCTGAAAGCCTACCCGGTATTTAATACGTCGTTGTCTGAGTCCGGTGAAAGCCTGATTCAGAAGAAGTATTACCACATTGGTATTGCCGTAGACACCCCGGGGGGGCTTGTTGTACCGGTAGTACGGGACGTGGATAAGAAAGGCATTTATGAGCTGTCTGAAGAGTTGATGGAAATCAGCGGCAAGGCCCGCGACGGTAAGCTTAAGGCGGCCGATATGCAGGGTAGCTGTTTTACTATCTCCAGCCTGGGTGGCATAGGCGGTACCGCCTTTACGCCTATCGTCAATGCTCCGGATGTAGCCATACTTGGTGTATCCAAGAGCGAGATGAAACCAAAGTGGAATGGTAAAGACTTTGAGCCTCGTCTAATGTTGCCCTTGTCGCTGTCTTATGATCACCGGGTGATCGACGGTGCCGTGGCAGCGCGCTTTGCGGTGCATCTGAGCCGTGTAATGGGCGATATCAGAGAGATGCTGTTGTAGACACGAGAAATAATGCTGATCCCGGATTTCGCTTCGCTGCATCCGGGCTACCTCTTCCATAGGGATTACGTAGCCCGTCAAGGAGTGAAACGGATTGCGGGAGAGGATAAACCACAGACGCATATAATGGTTACGGTCGTTTTTTTGCTTCTGCCCGGCGGGCTAGGTAGAATTCGCCCGTCTGTATCCTAAAACAAAACAACGAATTTTTACCCCTGAATGATAGAGGTCACAAATGAGCGAAATTAAAACACAACTGGTGGTGCTGGGAGCCGGACCAGGTGGGTATTCCGCCGCTTTTCGCGCTGCGGATTTAGGCATTGAAACCGTCATCGTTGACGCCCGGGATACCCTTGGTGGCGTTTGTCTGAATGTCGGTTGTATTCCTTCCAAGGCCTTGCTGCATGTGGCCAAAGTCATCGATGACGCCAGAGAAATGGCCGATCATGGGGTCAGTTTCGGTGAGCCGAAAATCGATCTGGACAAAGTCCGCAGCTGGAAAGACAGCGTTGTTGGCCAGTTGACCAAAGGACTGGCGGGCATGTCAAAGATGCGTAAAGTTAAGCACATTCAGGGCTATGGCAAGTTTACCGGTGCCAACACCCTGGAAGTGGATGGAAAAGACGGCAAGACCACCATCAAGTTTGATAACGCCATTATTGCTGCGGGCTCAGAGCCGGTTTCTCTGCCCTTTATTCCTAAAGATGATGACAGAGTTATCGATTCTACCGGCGCGCTGGAAATGAAAGATATTCCTGAGAAGATGCTGGTACTGGGCGGCGGTATTATCGGCCTGGAAATGGGCACCGTGTATAAAGCCCTTGGCTCACAGGTTGACGTGGTGGAGTTTCTTGATCAGCTGATTCCGGCGGCAGACAAAGATGTGATCAAGATTTACCAGAAATACGTCAAAGACAAGTTTAATGTGATGCTGGAAACCAAGGTCACCAATGTAGAAGCCAAAAAAGACGGCCTGTATGTCACCTTTGAAGGCAAACAGGCGCCTGATGAGCCGGTACGCTACGACAAAGTATTGGTAGCTGTAGGCCGTAAGCCTAATGGTGGTGTGGTCGATGCCGATAAAGCCGGTGTTAAGGTCGATGACAAAGGCTTTATCAGCGTTGATAAACAGATGAAGACCAATGTGGAGCATATTTATGCCATCGGCGACCTGGTCGGCCAGCCCATGCTGGCGCACAAAGCGGTGCATGAAGGCCATGTAGCTGCCGAGGTGATTGCCGGTCAGAAGCATTACTTTGATCCCCGTGGTATTCCTTCGGTGGCCTACACCGACCCGGAAATTGCCTGGGTGGGACTGACCGAAAAAGAAGCCAAAGAAAAAGGCGTGGACGTTGAAACCGCCACCTTCCCCTGGGCAGCTTCCGGCCGTGCCATCGCGTCGAGCCGCACAGAGGGCATGACCAAAATGATCTTTGAGAAAGACACCGGTCGTGTAGTTGGCGGAGCCATCATAGGCATTAACGCTGGTGAAATGCTGGGTGAAATCGGTCTGGCAATCGAAATGGGTGCCGATGCCGAAGATGTGGCGCTGACCATTCATGCTCACCCCACATTGAATGAGTCTATTGGTCTGGCTTCTGAGATTTACGAAGGCAGCATTACTGATATGCCTAACCCTAAGGCCAAGAAAAAGTAAATCAAACTCTGATTTAGCAGAGCAGACTATTAATGCCAGTCAGGTAATACTGACTGGCATTTTTTATGCGCATATAAAAAAGCCTGGGCAATGACTAATGCATGTCAGTTAAATATATCTGACTATTGTAAGTTACTAAACGAGACATCGACCTCCCTGTCTTTTATGTCTCTCGTCCCTTCGAGCCAATGCAAAGGTAACTGGCACACCAGGGACGGTGTGTCATATCTGCAGGGACAGCTAGGTTATTTGCTTTGCTAGTGCGTTAGAATTAGAAAAGGCATAAAAAAGCCCGGGCTGTGCCCGGGCTATCGATGTTCTTTATGGCGTTGTGCTAGTTTTTTACTACTACAGAAAGTTTGGGTACGCCTGCTCTGGTGATCTGATTCAACACTTCGACCACGACACCATGCTTGGTTTTTTCTGCAGCCTGAACTACCGCAGAGTCGGTGTTATTCTCGGCCAGAAAGGTCTGCACGTTAGCTTCCACACGCTTAATATCAATTTGACGGTTATTCATATAGATAAAACCGTTCTCATCAATGCGGATAGAAACGTTCTTGCTTGGCTTATTGGTTTGCTGCTGATCATCCGGACGATTAACGATAAGCCCCTTTTCCTTCACGAAGGAGGTGGTCACGATAAAGAAGATCAACATGATGAATACGATGTCGAGCATCGGGGTCATATCTATGCTTGCGTCTTCTGACTCTGAACCGTGCTTTTTCTTCATACTTGGATTTCCTTCAATAACCAGTTTAAAGCCAGTCTCTGGTGTGTTTTACAGAGCAACCCTGAACAAAAATCAGGATCAGTATCGACTTTAGGTAAATTAAACGTAAAGATAATCGGGATTTATACCCCTTTAGTCCTTAATTGACAAGGGTGATCTGAAAAAACTGCGATGTAATGGCGGATGGTAGGCGATGAAATTCTGGCGCAAATGGCATAAATGGGCAGGACTTATTCTGGGTGTACAGGTATTGCTGTGGATCAGCGGTGGTGTAGTGATGAGTGTCATTCCGCTGGAGTTGGTGCGTGGCAATCATCTGATTGAACGCCAACAAGGAGCTTTAAGCGAGCAGCCCCAAAGTGTGAGCCTGGATTTTTCCCGGTGGCGGGCCTGGCAATGGGTACAACGTCCGGATCAACTGGCTTTGCAGGCGAGTGATTTTGAAGGGAATACGCACTTTCTGCATCCGGGCACCGGTCAGCCATTGCCAATGATCACTGAAGAGCAGGCCAAAGAAGGTGCACAACAACAGTATCTGGGACAGGGCGCAGTGAAATCGGTCACCTTGCTGGAGCAGTTACCTGGTGAGGTAAGAGGGCTACAAGGACCGCTGTACCGGGTGGATTTTGATGACTGGATTAACACCAGCTTTTACCTGCAGCCCTATTCAGCAGGCGTGCTCAGAGTGCGCTCGGATCTGTGGCGGATATTCGATTTTTTCTGGATGCTGCATATACTCGACTTTGAAGATCGCACTGATTTTAATAATCCTTTGCTGATTAGCTTGGCAATTGCGGCCTGGTTGTTTACTCTGAGCGGGTTTATATTGCTGTATCACAGTCTGGTTAAACCTAACTGGCGTAAATTGAGGCACCGGGTCCGTTGAAACTATTGGTCTATTTGCTTGCTCTGATTATGATATCGGGTGTGTTCGCCCCGGTCAGTCAGGCTATGCCTGTGGACGATAGTCAGAGCATGATGATGGCCCATGATTGCTGTGATAACGACGATGCTTCTGACAAACAAACTGGTTGTTGTGATAACAGCGGTTGTCAGTGTGCTATCAGCTGTGCCGCCGTTTTGCACTCCGGGTTCGTGGTTTTCCCATCAATCCCTTCATCAGGTTATGAGCCCTCCGGCTATCTGCCATTAAATTCCACTCCATCGGGACCATTCCGGCCACCCAGACACTGAAAGTAAATCCCTTTTCCAGTGGTTTTTCTTTCAGGAGTAAAAAATGAAATCTATCATCGCAGCACTATTGTGGGTGTTGGCCTTAACAATACAATCTGTTCCGTTGGTTGCGGCTCAGTCTGAGCAAACTGCCACACAGGACCCTGTTACCGGGCAGGTGGTTTACGTCTGCCCTATGCACAGTCATATCATTAAAGATCACCCGGGCAGTTGCCCCATTTGTGGTATGGATCTTGAGCCGGTTACCCGCTCCGCGGCAGCAGACGGTGATAACCCGGTGGTTAGCGTCAGTGGTGAGATGCAGCAGGCCATGTCACTGGTGACAGAGTCCGTTAGTCGGGATGATTTATGGAAATATATCCAGACCCTGGGCACGGCCACCTTCGATGAAGCTGATATCAGCCATATTCATCCCAGGGTATCCGGCTGGCTGGAATCACTGACCCCTCATGCGGTAGGTGAGCCGGTCGAAAAGGGCGAGCTGTTATTTACTTTGTACTCCCCTGAGCTGGTGGTGGCACAGGATGATTACCTGCAGGTGCTGAATAATGGAGGTGGTCAGAGTCAGCAGCGCATGTTGCAACAGGGGCGCCTGCGACTGAAATTGCTCGGTATTGATGATGAGGTAATCAGGCAGCTCGAGAAAACAAGGCAGTCACTGTATACCGTGCCCTTTTACGCCCAGCGCTCCGGCGTGATCACCGAACTTAATGTGCGCCATGGCATGTACGTGACCCCGGATATGGAAATGATCGCCATTGCCGATCTGACCAAGCTGTGGGTGATTGCCGATGTGTTTGAGAACCAGTTTGACTGGCTCGAAGAAGGTCGTCCTGCCAGTATTCACTTTTCCGGCATCGGCATACATGATGCCGAGGCCACCATCGATTATATCTACCCACAACTGGATCCCGTTACCCGCAGCCTGAAAGTCAGACTGAAACTGGATAACCCCCTTAAACGGATCAAGGCCGGAATGACCGCCAGGGTTGAGATTTTTGGCGGGCCACTAAGAGATGTGCTGGTGGTCAGTTCATCGGCGGTGATTCGCGGCGCAGATTCAGATCGGGTGGTGGTGCAGACCGATGATAACGAGTTTGTGGTGCGCAGGGTAGAAACCGGTATGCAGGCCCAGGGTAAAACCGAAATTCTGCATGGACTGTCAGAAGGTGAGCAGGTGGTCACCTCCGGGCAGTTCCTGCTGGACTCCGAAGCCAGTCTCGCTGGTGGACTGGGTCGCATTGATGCCGACCCTCATGCCGGTCATTAAGGAGGCAATATGTTAGCCAGGCTTATTGCTTTTTGTGTGCGTCAGCGCGCACTGGTATTGCTGATGATGGCCGCACTGGCGGTTGCCGGTTGGCAGGCCATGCGCAGCCTGAATGTGGATGCGATCCCCGATCTGTCCGATGTACAGGTGATCATTAAGACCCCTTACCCCGGTCAGAGTCCGCAATTAGTGGAACAGCAGGTCACATATCCGCTGGCCAATATTATGATGGCGGTGCCGGGGGCCAAAACCGTGCGCGGTTTTTCCTTTTACGGCGATTCTTATCTGTATCTCATCTTTGAAGACGGTACGGATATCTATTGGGCCCGCTCCCGGGTACTGGAGTACCTGAATCAGGCCGCTTCTCAGCTTCCCCCATCGGTGCAGCCACAATTGGGGCCAGATGCCTCCGGTGTGGGCTGGGTGTATCAGTATGCCCTTAAAGACAGCAGTAATAGTCTGAATCTGGCCCAACTGAAGAGCCTGCAGGACTGGTTTTTAAAACAGGAACTGCAGTCGGTGGCCGGGGTGTCAGAAGTGGCCACGGTAGGCGGCATGACTCAGACCTACCAGATAGTGCTGGACCCGCTCAGGCTGGCCAGCTATCAGCTGTCTGTGAATGATGTGCTTGAAGCCATACGTAGCAATAACGCTGAGGCCGGTGGCGCCAGTATTGAGATGGCCGAAGCCGAATATATGCTCAGGGCCAAAGGCTATCTGACCGAATTAGAGGATTTTGAAAACATTCCTTTAGGCAAGCGAAACAACGCCCGTATTCCGCTGCAACTTAAGGATGTGGCCGAGATTCGGCTGGGGCCCTCACTGCGCCGGGGGATCGCCGAACTCGATGGTGAGGGTGAGGTAGTCGGCGGCATTGTGGTGATGCGCAGTGGCGAAAATGCCCGCGAGGTGATTGCTAAAGTCAAAGACAAGCTGAAACAGCTTTCTTCGTCCCTGCCAGAAGGCGTGGAGGTAGTGACCACCTATGACCGCTCTGATTTTATCCAGCGTTCGGTAGACAACCTGTCTGACAAGCTGATCATGGAGATGGCCATTGTATCGGTGGTGTTACTGGTATTTTTATGGCACCTGGGCTCGACGCTGGTAGCCATCATTGTGCTGCCACTGGCTTTGCTGATGGCGTTCTTGCTGATGAAAATGCTGGGTATCAGCGCCAATATCATGAGCCTTGGGGGCATTGCCATTGCCATCGGTGCGCTGGTGGATGCCGCCATTGTGATGATCGAAAACCTGCATAAGACTCTGGAGAAATTTACCGAAAAACACGGCCGCAAACCGGATAAACCGGAGCACTGGCAACTGGTGATCCAGGCGTCACAACAGGTGGGCCCGGCGTTGTTTCTGACCCTGTTGATTATCACGGTCAGTTTCTTCCCGGTATTTGCTCTGCAAGGGCAGGAAGGCCGGTTGTTTACCCCGCTGGCACTGACCAAATCATTCGCCATGGCCGCCTCGGCCTTGCTGGCGGTCACGCTGGTACCTGTGCTGCTCGGCTACTGGGTACGGGGTAATATCGTCCCTGAGCACCGCAATCTGCTGTCCCGCTCACTGATTGCACTGTACCGACCGGTTTTACGTGGGGCGCTGGCCTTTCCCAAACTGACCCTGTTACTTGCTGTGCTGCTGACGGCCTCCGGTTATTATCCGCTGACACATCTGGGCAAAGAGTTTATGCCGCAGATCGATGAGGGTGATTTACTCTATATGCCTACCACGCTGCCGGGGGTGAGTGCCGGTAAAGCCGCTCAGCTTTTGCAGCAGACAGACAGGTTGATCAAACAACTTCCGGAAGTGAAAACGGTATTCGGCAAAGTGGGCAGAGCAGAGACCGCCACCGACCCGGCGCCGCTGACCATGCTTGAAACCACGATCCAGCTTAAACCCAGGGATCAGTGGCGCGAGGGGATGACGCTGGAAAAGCTGAAGCAGGAATTACAAAATAAGGTTCAGTTCCCGGGTCTGACGAATGCCTGGGTACAGCCGATTAAGACGCGCATTGATATGCTCTCCACCGGTATTAAGACCCCACTGGGTCTGAAAATATCCGGCCCGGATATGGCGCAGATCGAACAGATCGGTCAGCAGGTTGAGAAGCTGTTAAACCAATTGCCAGCCACCGCATCGGTCTATTCTGAACGGGTTGCCGGTGGCCGTTATCTGGAGCTGGAGCCTGATCTGAATGCCCTGGCAGAGTACGGCATGAGTGTCAGTAAACTGCATGATCTGGTGCGCTATGCCATCGGCGGTATGGAAGTGGATCAGGTGGTCAAAGGCAACGAGCGCTATCCCATCAACCTGCGCTTTGCCAGGCACTGGCGTGATGACCTGGACAAGCTCAGAGAGCTTCCTGTCAGCACGCAGGAGGGTGCCTATATTCCGCTGTCGAAACTGGCGGCACTGGAGATAGTGGAGGGCCCTGCGATGATCAAAAGCGAAAACGCGCGGCCGGTTGGCTGGACCTTTATCGATATTCAGGATGTGTCCATCGGCGAATACCTGCAACAGGCCAGAGCGCTGCTGGATAAAGAGTTGCAGTTACCGCCGCGCTACACGGTATCCTGGTCCGGTCAGTATGAATCACTGCAAAGGGTGGAGACCAGTCTGGCGAAACTGATTCCGCTGACCTTGCTGATCGTTCTGATCCTGCTGTTTATCACTCTGTCCAGCTGGAAGCAGAGCCTGGTGGTGATGCTGACCCTGCCGATGGCGCTGACCGGCAGTCTGTGGTTACTCTGGTATCTGCAGTTTAATCTCTCTGTTGCGGTGGTGGTGGGAATGATCGCCCTGGCCGGTGTGGTGGCGGAATTCGGGGTGATTATGTACCTGTATCTGAATCACGCCTGGCAGGAACAGCAACAGAAATCCTTAAGTGGTCTGTACGAGGCCATTATTGAGGGGGCGGTGCAGCGGATCCGGCCTAAGGCCATGACAGTGCTGACGGTGATCGCCAGCCTGCTGCCCATCATGCTGACCACAGGCACCGGCCATGAGGTGATGCAGCGCATTGCCGCGCCTATGCTGGGCGGCATGATACTGGCACCACTGGTGTCCTTGCTGGTGATCCCGGTGTTGTTTTATTTAAGTGAGCGCCGCTTAGTGGCTGATGGCAACAACTGATGTTGATGTTGCCATCAGTAATGGTGGCAATATGCTCAGAGGCAGCTTTGAATGGCGGGCACCAACAATGGCGTGATATCCACGCCATTGGAAGAATGAGGGATAGTGTTACAGGTGACCAGCCTGCTAAGACCGGCTTGTTTCAGCAGCTGGTCGGACTGACTGGAGAAGATGCCATGCACAGCGGCCCCTTCAATCTTGCTGAACCCTTGCTGCTGCAAGGCTTTGATGGTTTGCATTATGGTCTGGCCGCTGGAAATGACATCATCAATAATCACCGCAGTCTTATGCCTGTGCTGCTGCAGATCCGGCAGGCTGATGCTGACATCCCGATCACCGAAACGTTGCTTACTGCCTATCACATAAGGGTGATTGCTGCGTTTGGCAATGGCCTCAACCCATTGCTCACTCTCCTCATCGGGGCCCACCAGTAATAATGAAGATTGTGGCTTTAGCCAGTCAGCCAGTGCCGGAGCCCCTTGCACGACCACAGAGGGCACAGTGTAAATCTGATCCAGTGAGTGATAACGGTGCAGATGGGGATCAACGGTCACCAGCCAGTCGGTATGTGCCGATAAGGCACTGGCAAAGATTCCGGAGGTAACCGCTTCACCGGGTTTAAAACGCTTATCCTGGCGCATATAGCTGAGATAGGGAACCACCACGCCAACAGAGCGGCAGCCCATTTCTCTTAATGTTTCTGTCAGAAATATCAGCGGCAGATATTTATCGTTTGGCTGACATAAATCGGCCAGCACAATGCAGTCCCGTTGTGTCACTTCGGTACAAACCCGCAGATAACTCTCGCCGTCGGGGAATAACCGGGTTTCCAGTTTGCCGGTTTCGCCGTGCAAGGCTTCAGAAAGAGCCCCTCCCAGTGGGTGCGACGGGAGACTGAATAAAACAGGAGCTGATGACATCATTGGGTTTCCTTAATACTGAAAATATCCGCCTGTTGATAATAGGCCATGGCATAGTCTAGTTCGCCCCGTGAGTTGCTGTGCAGGGTAAACAGCGGGCTGTCGGTGGTAACCAGTTGCCCGACCCTGGTATGCAGGTATAAACCGGCCGCCGGGCTTGATGGTGCGCCGGCCAGTTTAGCCAGCCTGGCCAGTTGGCGGTTATCAATAGCATTAATCATGCCGTTACGCGGGGCCTTTTCTGTTTGACGGTATTTCGCGGCTACAGGCTTTTTCAGCTCTCCCTGCGTATTGATAATACGCTGAAATTGCTGCCAGGCATTACCGTTATCGAGCAGCTCAGTGGCTTTTCTCAGCCCCTGTTCGAGCCCGCACTGCTGCGCCAGATCAAACAGATGGGCTGATAACAATAAGGCCCTGTTACGCAGATCCTGCGGTGCATCGGTCTCGTTCTGTAATACGGCGAGTACGTCTGTGGCTTCCAGTGCAGGGCCGATGCCCCGGCCTATGGGCTGACTGCCATCGGTTAACACACAGCGCACGGTCAGACCGCAGGCCTGCCCTATGCGGGTAAACAGACTGATCAGGCGCTCGGCATCGGTGTGAGTGCGGACTTTAGCTGTTTCCCCCACCGGCACATCGATAACCACATGGGTGGAGCCGGCGGCGATCTTTTTTGACAGCACCGAGGCAATCAGTTGGCCTTCGCCATCCAGATCCAGGGCTCGTTCAATACGGATCAGTAAATCATCGGTGGGGCTTAAATTAACCGCACCGCCCCAGGCGAGACAGGCGCCTGTCTCTGCCACCACGCGTCGCATATCTGACAAAGATAAATTTACATTGGCAAGGGTTTCCATGGTGTCGGCAGTACCGGCTGGAGAGGTAATAGCACGCGAGGATGTTTTTGGAATAATCAGTCCGCCAGCACTGACCACAGATACCACTATAGGGGTGGTGCGGTTACCCGGCAGGCCTCCGATACAATGTTTATCGAAAACCTCTTTATGATCCGGCCAGAGCAGGCGTTTGCCTGAATTAACCATGGCCAGGGTCAGACCTGTTATCTCGTCCATATTCAGGCGGCTGCCGGCACAGACACTCAGAAAGCTGGCAATTTCTATATCGCTGTAGCGATGATTACCAATATCCATGATGATGGCCTGCAGATCCTGTGGGCTGAGCCTGTTACCGAAGATCTTTTTCCTGACCGCTGCTAATGATGACACCACCGGGGCCTGGCTGATATCAAGGATGTCTCCTTTTTTAACCATTAGCCGTTGCATGGCGATTTTTGATAATCCGGCATAGCCTTTGGCTAATACCGGGTTATCAACAATGTTAAGGGTGGCGATAATCGACTGTCCGTCGCACTCAAGCAGCAACCTGGAGTTGGCGCTGAAACCCTCCGATTGGCAGATTTCACAGTCTTCACGCATGTAGATGACCGGCTCGTGATGGGTATTGATACCCATATCTGTGGCCTTGAGGGTATTACGCTTTTTCATTGGCTTTTATAATCATAAATCCATACTGTAACTAACATATTGATAACGCAGTATAGCGCTCTGTTCGTCATCAGGGGGTTGATATGGATCAACCGGTTTATTCCAATTGTTCTCACAGGGTATGTCTTATCGCTGTCAGGTCGTATAATGACATGGCTTTTGGCAATCAGATGAATCCGGATGCAGCAACTTGAGTTTTTCGATATTCCCAGCCCCTGTATTGGCGTCTGCCAGTCAGGTAAGACCGGGTATTGTCTGGGTTGCTATCGTTCCAGAGATGAACGGCTTTACTGGCATCAACTGGATGCAGAAGTAAAAAGGCGAATTATCAAAGCCTGCAACAGACGTAAGCGCAAGGCAGAACTGGCTGCACAGCCAAAAAATGAGCAGGCAGAAATGCAGCAGAGAAGGTTGTTTTTGGGAGGGGAAGAATAATGCGCAGTGCACAAGAAGTAGCCAGGTATGCGGGGCAGTCATTCGCTTTACCACAAAGCTGCTCGAAAATACGCAGTCTGCTTGATGATCCCAGTGCCGATGCTGCCGATATTGCCGATGTCATCGCTTTGGACCCTTCCTTAAGCTCGAAGTTATTAAAACTGGCTAATAGTGCATTATTCCGCTTTCCTGCGCAGGTTAATTCTATCACCAAGGCCGTCAATGTCATCGGGGGCGAGGCCCTGTACAACCTGGCTCTGGCTGAAACCGCCAGTTCTGCTTTCCGTCACTTTGCCAATGACGCGGTGGATGTTCGCCGCTTCTGGAAACAGAGTGTGTTTGCCGGTCTTGCTGCTAAACAATTGGCCCGGGTCAGTAAGGCCAGAGGCAGTGATGAGTATTTTGTGGCGGGATTATTACACCAGCTCAGCGAACTGGTGTTAGCAGCCCAGGAACCTGAACTGGTGGCTGAATGTGCCAAATATGACAAGAAAGAACTGCCCTGGCAGCGCCAGCAACGCCTGCTTGGCTTTACCTACACCCAGTGTTCGGCCATGATCCTGCAACAATGGCAGTTGCCCAATCAGTTCAGCTATATCATTGAGCATATGCACGATGAGGTTAAAACCGCCTGTGGCAAAGATCTGGCCATTGGTCATCTTTGCGTCAGACTGGCACTGCATATGCTTGATGCTCGGTATAAACTGGATAACCTGCTTTCGCCAGTGGCGCTGAAAAAACTGAAACTTGAATCTGCCGATGTACAGGATATTCTCAAATTTACCCAGATGGATGCCCATAAACTCCTCTCAGTGATGAATCCGGATCTTTTCTGAGGACTATTCGCAATAAAAGCGAGCCACTTTTCTCTTTGTAAAGATCTCTGGTCTGACCGATGGAAGTGGCTTGTTTAACCGTTGTTAATGTCTTGCTGCAAACCTTGCTATCAGGGTAAGTGTTACAATTTGTTGCCAGCGGTTTCTGCCGCCATTTATTAACGCCTGCTGTATATCTGCGCCCCTCTATAAGGGCTATAGTAATCATATCCATTTATATCAGAAGAGGAATGGGTTTTTATACTCAGGTATATCCAGACATTCCTGTTTTCTTACCGGCTGGCGCCTATTGTCCCGCGCTATACAGTACCCTTAGTCAATTCAATCCGGGTATTGAACCGATAATTTGGTCCATTCCAGACAGTTTGAACAAGTTGATCATTATTGAGTTGTCGCCGGCATCAAAAGGTATTCCGTCCAGCCTCAGATATCCATTGTCAGGGTGATCAATGAGCACTGTGATGAAAGGGGTTGTTGTAGACCAGCAGCAAACGAAGGATTGGTCGCGGGCGAGATGGCTCAATGTCAGAGGATAATGTGTGAAAGGACGAGTAAGGCAGATGTTCATAATCGGGAGAATCACCCTGGTTTTGGCTGTCTCATGCGCGCCATCCCATGTACTGTCAGTAAGGGGAGCGCGATATGGGCTCTAGATTAACCGCTGCCTGGTTACCTCGTTCTCATTGGTCGGGGCTGTTTGCCTCACCGGTCTGGCATCTGCTTATATTGCTGCTGATGTTGGTGGTTTTTGCGGCGGACAGCTATACCCAACTGGGTTTTGCCCATGGGATGCTGTATGCGCCGTTGATACTGCTGACGGTGACGATGCTCAACCCTAAATTCGTTGTTTATTCTGCAGCGTTGGGGATTGCACTGACTCTGGCCGGTACTTTTATTTCCCCCCCGGCTCCGGAGAGTTTCGGCATCGGATATATCTGGGCCAATCGTCTGCTGGCGGTAATCACCCTGGCCTTTATCGGCTGGCAGAGTATCCGGGTTGTGCGTTATATCGCCCATATGCAGAACGTCAGACAGTCTATACAGCGCTCCCGTAATCAACTGCGGGACCATCTCAGGTTGCTCAATATAGCCGGTGAAGTCGCTCTGTTTGGTGGCTGGTCATTGTCGCTGGAGAGTCATCAGGTTGTCTGGTCCGATGAAGTAGCCGAAATTCTCAACTTGCCTAAGGGTCACAGTCCTTCTCTGGAAGAGGCGATCAATTTTTTTCATGGCCAGGACAGACCCAGGGTCAATGACGCTATCCGCGCATGCATGGAACATGGCAAACCCTTCGATCTTGAACTCAGGATACTTAGCAGTGACAAGGAACCCAGATGGGTAAGGCTGGCAGGTCAGAAACTGCTGGCAGCACAGGGGGCCACAGCCTATATCTACGGGGCTGTGCAGGATATCAGCCGCTACAAAGATGTGGAACTGGATTTGCTGGCCAGCGAGATGCGCTTCAGGCAACTGGCCGATGCCATGCCGATGATTGTCTGGACTGCCAATAGCAAAGGACAAATAGATTTTTTCAGTAAGGATGTCACTGAACTCACCGGAGTCAGTATGGATGAACTGCTTTATGGTGATGGCTGGATACAACTGGTGCATCCTGATGATGTGAAGAGAACAGAAGAGAAATGGCAACAGGCTGTGGCTGAAAATGCCGCGCAATATCAGGATGAGTTCAGGATCCGCTATAAATCCGGAGAATATCACTGGTACCTTTCACGCAGTGTCGCCAGTAAAGATGCCTCAGGAAAGACCATTAAATGGTTTGGCAGTGCGGTTGATATTCAGGCTCAGAAAAAGATTCAGCAGAATATTCAGGATCTTGCCACTCGTTTTGAGCAGACCCTGGATCAGTTGCCCGATGGATTTCTGATCCTCACCCACAACTGGCAGGTTACCTATATCAACAAAGAAGCTGAAACACTTCTTGGACAGCAAAGCGCAGAGATGAATGGCAGAGTACTCTGGAATGTCTGCGCTTCATTGAACGGTACACAAGCCAAGGCCCATATGCTGGAAGCAGAAACCATGGACCAGCCGGTTCGTTTTGAGCATTACTTTGATGACATGGGAAAATGGCTGAGTATCAGTCTGTATCCCAGCGGTGACAGATTTAATTTAATGCTCAGAGACATTACCGAGCAGCGCAATATGGCCTTGCAACTGCAGCACGCTCAGCGGATGGAAGCTGTTGGCCAGCTTACCGGAGGGCTGGCCCATGATTTTAATAATCTTCTGACCGTGATCCAGGGCAATGCCGATCTGTTGCAGGAAGTCCTGGATGGTCAGCCTGAGTTGCTGGCTTTAGCGGAACTGATACAAAAAGCATCGTTGAAGGGGAGTCGCCTGACACAGCAACTGCTGGCTTTTGGGCGCAAACAGACACTGACGCCCGAGCCCACCAATATAAATCGTTTGTTGCTTGAATCTAAATTGCTCATCAGCCGGACATTGGGTGAACACATCAATATCCGCTTCGATCTCGACGATAAATTATGGCCTGCACTTATTGACCCGGGGCAACTGGAAGGAGCACTGCTTAATCTGGTTATCAATGCCCGTGACGCCATGCCTGATGGCGGCACGCTGACCTTAAAGACCACCAATCTGCAGTTCAGCAACCTCGATAACTCAAAATACCATGAACTGCCAGCAGGGGATTATGTCATGCTGGAAGTTGCAGACACCGGCGTTGGTATTGATCCCTGTATATTGGAACAGGTTTTTGAACCCTTTTTTACCACTAAAGGGGCGGGTAAAGGCACCGGACTGGGGCTAAGTATGGTGTTTGGTTTTACCAAGCAGTCTGGTGGCCATGTGGCGGTTGAATCAGAGTCAGAAAAGGGCACTAAAATTATGATGTATTTGCCCCGCAGCAGGGAAGAAGAGCGCGATGAACCGGAAGCAGAAGCCTTAAGGCCTGACAGCCCCAAAACTGAAGGAGTGATTCTGTTGGCAGAAGACGACCAACTGGTCAGGGAATTCGCCTCTGCCCAACTTAGGCTGGCCGGATATCAGGTGATTACCGCTGAGAATGGCCCGCAAGCATTAACATTGCTGGAGCAGAATCCTCAGGTTGACTTGTTGTTTACCGATGTGGTGATGCCCGGCGGCATGAATGGCCGGGAGCTTGCGCAGCACGCTAAAGCGCTTCGTCCGCTAGTAGGTGTGTTGTTAACAACAGGCTATGCTGACGGAGCTTTTGACAATAACCCTGAGCAGATGGAAGAACCGATACTGCATAAACCCTACCGCCGAGACAAGTTGCTGGAAGAAGTCGCAATGGCTTTGTCAGGCTCAACAGGGCAGGGGCAGGCAGATGTCTGACAAAAAGCTGTTGGTATTGGATGACGATCCGCTTATTGGGCAAACAATTACCTCTATCGCTCAGTTTTGCGATTTCAATGTGGAGCTTTGTACAACACCAGAGCGCTTTTTTGATCTCTTCTTTAGCTGGAGCCCCGATGCTATTGCACTGGACCTGATCATGCCTCAGATGGACGGCGTGGAGGTGCTGGCAGAGCTGGGCAAACTGGGGTGTCAGGCCGGTATTATTATTACCAGCGGGGTTGGCAGCCGGGTACTGGATGCCGCCAGCCGTTCGGCTCAGGACAAAGGGCTGAATATCGTCGGCACACTTGCTAAGCCCTTCTCACCAAAAATGTTCCGCAGCCTGTTAGACCGTTGCCCAAAGGTGGGTATCAGGATTAAAAGTCATCTTTCTGAGAAAGTGAGTGTCAGGCGGTTTGAACTTGCAGATTTGAGACAGGCATTGAGTGACCGGCAAATACGGGTTGCCTACCAGCCTAAGGTTAACTGTCAGAGCGGGCTGGTATCAGGTTTTGAAGCGCTGGCCCGACTGCAAATGCCGGGGCTGGGGAATATCCCTCCGGATACCTTTATTCCTCTTGCCGAGCAACATGAGTTGATCGACACGCTGACCGAGCAGGTATTTACCAGTGCCTTGCAGTGGCTCAAAGATCTGCCGGAGCAGGTTTATCAGCGGGGGGCATTACCTGGCGCAGTCACAAAGCTGAATGAGCTGACGGTTTCTGTGAATATATCGGCACGCTCACTGGGTAACAGGACAATGTTCGACAATCTGGTCACAGACTGTGAACAGGCAGACATATCGCCAAACAGGATTATTTTTGAGCTTACAGAGACCAGCACCATGGAAGAGCCATCTTATTCGCTGGATATTCTGACCCGTCTGCGAATGCAGGGTTTCAAACTGTCTATTGATGACTTTGGTACCGGGTTTTCATCAATGGTGCAGTTAGTGCGATTGCCCTTTTCAGAGATGAAAATTGACAAGTCTTTTGTGATGACGGTGCCGATCTCCGAAGAGTCCCGGGCCGTGACACGCTCCATTGCAGAACTGGGGCAAAGCCTGAACTTGCAGGTGACGGCAGAGGGCGTTGAGGATCAGCAAACCCTGGATTTTCTCAACAGGGTTGGTTGCCAGCAGGCGCAGGGCTTTTTCATTTCACGGGCGATTGAATCATACAATGTGGCAGATTGGTTTGTCCGGCATCTGCAACAGTGGGATTTACGCCGTACCGATGCGCTGACCAAGCTCAGGCTGCTGGACACCGCCGAAGAAGAACAGTTTGATCGCCATACCCGTCTGGCTAAGCGTCTTTTTAATGTCCCTATTGCATTAGTCTCTCTGGTGGATAAGAACCGACAGTGGTTTAAATCACATCAGGGGCTGGATGCCAGGCAAACATCACGAGCCTCATCCTTCTGTACCCATACCATTTTATCTGACAGACCGCTGGTGATTGAAGATGCGCAAAGGGATGACAGGTTCGCGAGCAACGAACTGGTAACCGGCGCGCCTGATATCCGCTTTTATGCGGGCACCCCCCTCAGAGCCAGTGACGGCCAGCATATCGGTACGCTATGTATTATTGATACCCAGCCTCGCCAATTAGCAGAGGAAAAACAGCAGTTGTTACAGGATATCGGACTGTTGGTGGAAAAAGAGATCCATACCAATGTCAGGGCGACTCAGGATTATCTGACAGGCTTTCCGGATCGTTCCGGGTTCGAGATTCAGGCGCAGGAATCTCTGCAGTTGTGCCGTAAACTGCGTCTGCCGGTGAGCCTGATGCTGCTGGATCTGGATAACTTTACACAAATCAATCGCGAGTTTGGTCATGCAGAGGGGGATAAGGCACTGCAGTCTTTCGCCGGTTTGTTGTGTAAAGTGGTCAGAGAGTCCGATCTTCTGGCCCGTTTTGGTGCAGACGAATTTGCCATATTGCTTATTGATGCCGGTGAGAAACAGCTCAAAGAAGTCATCCAGCGTCTGAGCCATCAACTTGCTGAATTTAATCAGCGACTCAGCAGCACCTATGAACTGAGTTTTTCATTGGGAGTGGCGTCAACGGATACCCGTGACGATGAAGATTTTCCCGCGCTGCTCGAAATGGCGGAAGTGAGTCTGAAAAACGCCAAAGCCCAAAAAAGGGCAAGACAGATTAACGACAGTGAAAGACAGCCCAGCGGTGAGACGGGGCGGGACTGATTTATTTCAGTTATCTGGAAATTCTTTCAGGGCTTGCTGTATGGCCTGCTCTGTTTGCAGCCAGGATTGTTGCAGTTGTTCGCAGATGGCTCGTCGTTCTGCATCCTCCGATGCATTCTCGAAGCGGATGCACAGTTGTCTTAGTTCCATGGCGCCCACCATGGCGCACATGGTTTTAAGACTGTGGTAACAGCGAAACACCTCATCCCGGGGCTGCGATGCGAAGTCGTTAATCCCGTCACAGTACTGTGTACCCTGAGTCAGAAAAAGTTGCAGTGCTTTGGCTTGCATGCCGGGTGACATGCCTTCATATTGGCTTTGCAATATACAGATATTAAATACCGGTTCATGCTGATCAGCCATATATAATACCTCTTTTTATACCGGCTCTTTCTTCAGTATGGGTTTACTGAGAAGAGTAATCCAGCTGCCATGCACTTTTTTGAACAGGTCATCCCGCTGCGCAGTACTGAGCTCTGTGTCAGCAACTTTCTCCAACAGTATCTTTTTAAACTGCTGAAGACGGTCAGCCAATTCCTGCCATAGCCTGTCAGAGGCATGTTTTCTGCGCAGTTGTTTGGATACATGCAATAAATCGTCACAGGCCAGGCGAATCTGTTTAATGTCTTTGCCGGCATCCTTGTAGGAGGTTTTGTTATAAACCGCCCAATGCAGTGCACTAAGCTGAAAGCTGATGGACTTCAGCCGCCTGTCTATCTGGTGGTAACCCGATTCGGCATCGTCCGGCCAGCGAATAAACACGCTGGTCTCCACAGTTATGCTTTCTGTTGCGCTGACTGCGCCTTTGGGCCGGTATGTACTGGTTTGGGCCTGACTTTTGGTAATGGCAGCTTTGACTCTGCGGGCCTCTTTCTGATCATGTTTTGTGGCTTGTGGCTCAAGCTTACAATAGTATTCGGCCGGTTTGATTTTGGGTTCTTTCAGCTGGTTTTTTTTCACCCGCTCTTTTAGCGAGGCGGCAGAAAAGGGCTTGGCAAGAATATCCTGCACATCAAAAGCCAGGCATTGCTGAATTTCTTCTTTGAAGGTGTTGCCGGAAAAAATCAAAATAGGAATATCATGCCGGCAGGCATATTTACCGCGGCGGATATTCTTTGCCAGGGTCAGGCCTGACTCGCTCTTAAGATGAATATCTATGATGGCCATATCAATGGGCGCTTCCCCTAATATGGCTTCAGCCTTGGCAAATTCAGTTGCGGTTCTGCAACTGAAACCTGTTATTTTGGTCAGGGTCTCGTAGAGGAAGTGACACATAAGATATACGTCATCCACAACCAGTACCTGATAATCTGTTTTAGTCATCCTTCGCCCTGGTTCCCTAAATGATGATGTAATCAATACTTGTGAGAGTGTAGGCCTGTTGCCCTCATAATGACAACAGCACTAATTGAACGATGGTATGTCCAGGCATACCTTTTGCGGCAGACATATACCTGGTTTGATTTCAGTGAGTTGATTCATCCAGCACTGCGCGCACCTTGGCTGCCATTTCCTCAAACCGGTAGGGTTTACTGAGTAGCTGTACACCTTTATCAAGCCTGCCATTGTGCACTATGGCATTCTCGGTATAACCAGAGGTGAACAGCACCTTTATCTGCGGCTGTTTCACCTGGACCTTCTGTGCCAGTACCTCACCATTGATGCCGCCGGGCATAATCACGTCCGTGAACAGCATATCAATGTCTTTTACTTTGCCTTGCTCAATCATATTCAGGGCCTGCTGGCCGTCTTCTGCGCTGCTCACCCTGTAACCCAGCTTTTGCAGTTGCGAAATCAGATGGGTTCTTACCATCTCATCATCCTCTACCACCAGAATATGCTCTGTTCCGCCAATCACTTCGGTTGCTTCGGTATCGGGCGCAGCAGCAAAGATGGCAGATTCAGCTTTCGGCAGGTAGAGTCTGATGGTAGTACCACTTCCTGGCTCTGAATAGATCCTCGCATGACCCCCGGATTGCTTGATAAAACCATACGCCATACTTAATCCCAGGCCACTGCCTTTACCCATGGCCTTGGTTGTGAAGAATGGCTCAAAGGCCTTTTCTATGGTTTCTTTGTCCATGCCGGTACCATTGTCTGACACCGAAATAAGCACGTAGTCGCCGGCATCGACCTCTTCATAAGCTTGTGCATAGTTCTGATCCAGGGATGTATTGCTGGTTTCAATGATAAGGCGGCCCCCCATTCCATTGCATCCCGGGCGTTGATCGCCAGGTTCAGTAACACAATTTCCATCTGGCCGGGATCGACTTCCACCGGCCACAAGGGGTTAAAATAGACAAACTGAATATCGATATTTTCTTTCAGGCTTCGGCGTAACAGACCTTCCATCCCCGCTATCAGGTCATTAAGATTGATGACCCTGGGCTGCAACGCCTGGCGGCGGGCAAAAGCCAGCAAACGATTTGTCAGTTCAGCACCCCGTTCAGCGGCTGTCACATTCACGGCAGCAAGGGCATGGCGGGGATCGTCCTTATCAACCTGTTCCATCAGCAGCTCGCTGTTCCCAAGTATCACGGTCAGCAGATTATTAAAGTCATGGGCCACGCCACCGGTAAGCTGGCCAACGGTTTCCAGCTTCTGAGACTGGCGTAATTTTTCGTCCAGCTCTTTGCGCTCGGTAATATCCACCATACTGCCAATCATCCGCAGCGCTTTACCCTTGTTATCCCGAATGACAAAACCACGATCAACTACAGTACGAATCTTGTTTTTTGCACAGACAAAGCGATATTCCCTTTGCCATTTCGTTCCGTTACCGTCGATAACCTGATAAATATCGTCGAGCACAGCCTGTTTGTCTTCGGGGTGTATATAGTCTGACCAGGACTCAATACCGGCATCGTCAGAGATGCTGTAGCCAAAAAGGGAGTGGTATCCTTCATTCCACCAGATTGTATCGTTGATGAGATCCCAGTCCCAGATAACGTCATTGGTGGCCTTAGCCATCAGATTGAAGCGCTCCTCACTGATACGCATGCGCTCTTCGGTTTTTTTGCGGGCTGTGACATTGCGCTCCACGGATATCCAATGGGTATACCGGCCCTTCTCATCAGCAAGTGGCATAATGTCCAGTTCCAGCCACAGAGGCTCTCCGTTTTTACTGTAATTGAGCAGCTCAGCTTTAACCGGCTGCCACTGACTCAGGGCTTTTTTTATCCTGTCCAGTTCTTTTCGGCTGGTGCCAGGCCCCTGGAGCATGCGCGGCGTATTGCCGATAGCTTCTTCTTTGCTGTAACCGGTGTGGCGTTCAAAGGCCGGGTTGACATAGACGATTTGCGGGCCATCCGGGCCGTCAATGGGCTCGGCTCTGGTAATAAGAAGAATATCATTCTGAATCGAGACGGCCGTTTCCAGCAGCCGCAATAGCTCCTGGCTGCGGCGTTCCTGAGTGATATCTCTGAAATAAACGGCTAAGCCATCCTGGCTGGGGTAAGCCACCACTTCAAACCAGGTATCCAGTGGCGCAAAGAACTCGATAAAGCGCACGGTGACATTATCCCGGCGGGCTTTTTCATATTGTTGCTGAAAGGTTGAACCGACCGCTTCGGGGAATTCATCCCAGATGCGTTTGCCAGTGAGATCCTGACGCCTGCGTCTTAGCAATTTTTCTCCCTGACCGTTGATATAGCGCAACCGCCAGTCATTATCCAGAGTGATAAAGGCGTCACTGATATGCTCAAGGGTACTGTAGAGTCGTCTGTGCATCTCTGTCGCCTGTTCCCTTGCCTGAATCAGATCGGAGATATCCTGAAAGGCGCCCCTGACCGCAATAATATTGCCCTTTTTGTCGAACTCAGCTTCACCAATACTGCGTACCCATATTCGTTCACCCTGAGCATTGATAATCTGCAGTATTTCATCAAATGGTTTGCCTTCATTCATGCAAAGAACAAAGGCCTGCTCCATTTGTGGACGGTGCTCCGGAACATAAAAGTCGAGTGCGGTCTCAACATTTATTCTTTGCTCGGCGTCCAGCCCATGGATGGCCGCAGTTTGCTCTGACCATTCAACCTTGTCGTTTCCGATCTGAACGCGCCAGCCACCCAATTTGGCTTTATCACCGGCGATACACAGTAATTCAGTGGCATGGCGCAGTTTCTCTTCGGACTCGACCTGCTCAGTAATATCCTGCACCACGCCGGTCAGAATTTGTTGCCCGTCTTGCACAGACAGTTGAGCTGCACCATGTGTATAAATAACAGCGTCATCAGCACGGAGAATACGGTGTCTGAATTCAAACTCATTCTCATCTGAAGACAGAAAGGCCTCGAACCTCTCCCTCATAATTTGCCTGTCTTCAGGATGAACCAGAGCAACATAGGACTCATAGTCCGGATTAAAACTGCCGGGATCGACGCCAAACATAGTGTAAATATTTTCAGACCAACTGAATTGCTGGTTATCCAGATCCATTTTCCAGATACCAATATTCAGCAGACGCTGAGCCATACGCAGATTTGCCTGCTGCTCGGCTAATTGCAGATTTACCTTTTTCCGCTCGTTCGAGTTCACCAGAATATCAAGCTGCGACTGCCCCTGCTCAGTTGAAAATACAGCAGATGCAGTACCGGAGGTTATGGACATATTGACCAGATGGGTGACATCCTCTACCCGATGGACAATATAAAGCAGCTTGCCGTCAGCATCGGTAACAGGCTTATTTACCGTACTCCAGTAGCGCTCTTCGAAGCCTCCCCCCTGCTCCCTGGGGCGCGGAATGGGATAGCGCTGCACCGCCATTACATCAGTCGTGCCTGAATTTTTGACACGCTCCAGAGAAGCTTTGAGCTCTGTGACAGCTCTGGCATCTTTATCTTCAGGGCTATGCGGGAATGCCTGGAACAGTTCCTGCCCCAGCAACTGTGCGCGCTCAGACAAGGTGGCGCTCAGATAGGCATCACTGACTGCGACTATTTCCAGCTGTGGACTCAACACCAGGAACTTACCCGGAAGAGCCTCAAATAGTCTCTGGAACTGAATCAGTTCTGCATCAGTGTTTTGTCTATTGTCCATCGTTACCCCGCATTTCAGACTTAAAGCATAGCTGAAGGTAGTACCGAGACTAACACCATTTCAGATTTGCCGGGCTGTTGAGATTGCAGTTGTTATATGAATTCATACAGTGCTGTGTTATTGATTGGATAAGCTATTACAAACAAGGTGAGCTGCAGCAGGCCTGAAAAGCGATGGGAAAAGCCATAGAAGTTACATACCGGGATGAAAAGCGGGATCTTTACTACGCGAAGCTCAACAATTTGCAAGGTTCAGGGGAGTAATCCCTGCCTGTCTTCTCAGACAATTGAGAATAGTTCTTATCTTATTCACCATTTTTATCAAATTTTAAACAACATCACTGCTATTTATATTGGCTATAAGTGATCTAAAGGTCGGTTAAATTTAACTTTGCGTTTTAAACACTTATAATCCCCGGGTTTAAGTTATCTGTCTCTGCAAAGAGATTTCAAACCTGAGATCTCGGTTGCAGCCAATCAAGAGGACCACATTGTGTTAGAAGCATATCGTCAACACGTTGCAGAACGTGCCGCTGAAGGTGTCCCCCCCAAGCCATTAAACGCCGAGCAGGTTACCGGCCTGGTTGAATTGTTGAAAAATCCCCCCGCAGGTGAAGAAGACTTCCTGCTGGAATTGATTTCCGAGCGGGTACCACCGGGTGTGGATGAAGCCGCCTATGTTAAAGCCGGTTTTCTGGCTGCTATCGTGCGGGGCCAGGACAGTTCGCCGCTGATCGATAAAGATGCCGCAGTGCAACTGCTGGGCAATATGCACGGTGGTTATAATATCGAGCCGCTGGTGGAATTGCTGGATAATAACGATCTGGCAGAACAGGCAGCCGAAGAACTCAAGCATACATTGCTGATGTTTGATGCCTTTCATGATGTGGAAGAAAAAGCCAAGGCTGGTAATCAATACGCTAAGGACATTATGCAGTCCTGGGCGGAAGCCGAATGGTTTACCAGCAAACCCGAGCTGGCAGAAAAAATTACCGTTTCTGTGTTTAAGGTCACAGGTGAAACCAATACCGATGATTTAAGCCCGGCCCCCGATGCCTGGTCGCGCCCTGATATACCGCTGCACGCCCGCGCCATGTACAAAATGGAACGTGACGGTCTGAAGCCGGAAAAACAGGGTGAAATCGGTCCTCTTAAGCAGATCGAAGAGATAAAAGCCAAGGGCCATCCTGTTGCCTTTATCGGCGACGTGGTGGGTACCGGTTCTTCCCGTAAGTCTGCCACTAACTCGGTACTCTGGTACTTCGGTGAAGATATGCCCGGAGTGCCGAACAAACGCAGTGGCGGTATCTGTTTTGGCTCTAAAGTGGCGCCGATTTTCTTCAATACCATGGAAGATGCCGGTGCTCTTGTTTTTGAAGCCGATGTGGACAAAATGGAAATGGGCGATGTGATCGACATCTACCCTCATGAAGGCGTGATCAAGAATCACGAAACCGGCGAAGTACTGGCCGAGTATAAGTACAACTCCAAGGTGATCCTGGATGAAGTGCGTGTGGGTGGTCGTATTAATATGATTATCGGTCGTGGTCTGACCGAAAAAGCCCGTGAATCGCTGGGCTTGCCGCCGGCTGATTTTTTCCGCACCCCCGAACAGCCTGCTGATTCCGATAAAGGCTATACCCTGGCACAGAAAATGGTGGGTAAAGCCTGTGGCGTCGAGGGTATTCGCCCCGGTACCTACTGTGAACCAAGAATGACCACCGTAGGCTCGCAGGATACCACCGGCCCCATGACCCGTGACGAGTTAAAAGATCTGGCCTGTCTGGGTTTTTCTGCCGATCTGACCATGCAGTCTTTCTGTCATACCGCCGCCTATCCCAAGCCGGTGGATATCGATACTCAGCACACGCTGCCCGATTTTATTATGAACCGTGGCGGTGTATCCCTGCGCCCCGGTGACGGCATTATCCACAGCTGGCTGAATCGCATGCTGCTGCCCGATACCGTGGGTACAGGTGGTGATTCTCACACCCGCTTCCCGCTGGGTATTTCTTTCCCGGCCGGTTCCGGCCTGGTGGCTTTTGCTGCGGCAACCGGCGTTATGCCGCTGGATATGCCGGAGTCCATTCTGGTGCGCTTTAAAGGCAAGATGCAGCCCGGCATTACCTTGCGGGATCTGGTGCATGCGATTCCCCTTTACGGCATCAAAAACGGCCTGTTAACGGTGGCCAAAAAAGGTAAGAAAAACGCTTTTTCCGGTCGTATTCTGGAAATCGAAGGCCTGGAGCATCTGACTGCCGAGCAGGCCTTTGAACTGTCGGATGCCTCTGCTGAGCGTTCTGCGGCTGGTTGTACTATTAACCTGTCGGAAGAATCCGTGGCCGAATACCTGCGCTCTAATGTGACCATGTTGCGCTGGATGATCAACGAAGGCTACGGTGATCCCCGTACGCTGGAGCGTCGAGCCCAGAAGATGGAAGAGTGGCTGGCCAATCCACAGCTGATGCGTGCCGATAAAGACGCCGAGTACGCTGAAGTGATTGAGATTGATCTGAATGAGATCAAAGAGCCTATCGTCTGTTGCCCGAATGATCCGGATGACGCCAAAACCCTGTCTGAAGTGGCCGGAGATAATGTAGATGAAGTCTTTATCGGTTCCTGTATGACCAATATTGGTCACTTCCGTGCCGCCGGTAAACTGCTGGAGCAGAACAAAGATCCGCTCAACACCAGATTATGGATGTCACCCCCCACCAAGATGGATCAGGCGCAGCTGATGGAAGAGGGTTACTACAATATTTATGGCCGTGCCGGTGTGCGTACCGAAATGCCCGGTTGTTCACTCTGTATGGGTAACCAGGCCCGGGTGGCCGCAGGCAGTACGGTATTGTCCACTTCGACCCGTAACTTCCCCAACCGTCTTGGCGATGGTGCCAATGTATACCTGACTTCGGCGGAACTGGCGGCAGTGGGCGCGATTATTGGCCGTATTCCAACCGCCGAAGAGTACCTGCAGTACGCCAGCAAGATTGACTCTATGTCGGCAGATGTCTATCGCTATCTGAACTTCGACCGCATGGATGAGTTTAAGAAGGCGGAAAACTCGGCTAAAGAAAATATTATTCCCACGCTGAACGTAGCCTGATCCTTATGCAGGTCGGGGTTTATCCCGACTGGGGTTTTGATGCCTGATCTTGCTGTCGGGCCAAAGCCCCACCTACAGCCCCGGTAGTTGGGGAAAACGAAAAAGCCGGGTTTATCCCGGCTTTATTATTTAACCCTGTTGGTATTATCACTCATCCTCCCTTGCACTATTATTGTGCAATCTGAACTGTTGCTTTTGTCTCTGGCTGGTTCTTTGCCCTGCTTGTGCCTGGTATTGCTCTGTAATACTAATGGCGCAGAAAATGCTTAAGCTTTGTTCAAATAGCTTTAGGCATCTTCTGAGCAACTTGCTAAGGTAGATATTGGTCACCGTTGCCATACACAAGAGTAAAAGGACACACGATGAATGAATCCCGCGCCCCCAGGATCCCAAGAGATCGAAAAAATGACTACAGCCAGGAATCGGCTCAACAACGCCGTGAATTCCTGCAGCAGCAAACAGGCGAACCCCTTGAGCTGACGGGTCAGTACAGCATCGACCCTCAGGTTCTGCCCGGTAATATCGAAAACTTTATCGGTATCGTGCAGATGCCCGTAGGCATTGCCGGGCCTTTGCATATCAATGGTGAACATGCAAAGGGTGACTTCTATGTGCCACTGGCAACCACTGAAGGTACGCTGGTGGCCAGTTACAGCAGGGGTATGCGGGTATTAAATGAGTGTGGCGGGGTGACGACCACAGTGGTCGAGCAGTTTATGCAACGGGCGCCGGCCTTTTTATTTGAAAATGCCCGTCAGGCGAGAGATTTTGGTCAGTGGGTAAGTGATAACTTTGCCCAGATTGCAGCAGTGGCAGAGAGTACCAGCAGTATCGCTAAGCTGATGCATATCGAACAGTGGTCAGTAGCCCGCAGCCGTTACCTGCGCTTTAACTACACTACTGGCGATGCGGCGGGACAGAATATGGTCAGTAAAGCCACCCTGATTGCCAGTGAGTGGATCAAAGAAAATTCGCCGATTCCCTGTGACTATTTGCTCTCAGGTAATATGGATACCGACAAAAAACATTCCCACCTGAACATGATTCATTCCCGGGGCCGCAGGGTGATAGCCGAGGCCGTACTCAAAAAAGACGTGGTCAAGCGTATGTTGCATACCGACACCAGACTGATGGCCAAAGCGGCGGTGATGTCTAATACCGGAGCCAGGATTGCAGGAGCGGCCTATAATGGACCTCATTCGGCTAACGGCATTGCCTCACTCTTTATTGCCACCGGGCAGGACGAAGCCAATGTAGTGGAGTCTCACGCCGGGCATTTATCCCATGAATTGCTGGACAATGATGATTTGTATATGTCGGTGACGCTGCCATCACTGATTGTCGCGACTTATGGTGGGGGTACCGGTCTGCCGACACAAAAAGAATGTCTCAATCTGATGGACTGCTATGGTAAAGGCAAGGCTAACAAGCTGGCAGAGATCGTTGCGGCTACGGTTCTGGCCGGCGATATTTCACTGGCCAGTGCGGTGATTGCCGGGCATTGGGTGTCGAGTCATGACAGATTAGGTCGCAACAGGCCTTAATGTAATTGGTACAGCATTTAAGCGAGTAACAAAAATGTTTCGAATACTGGTGTTATTATCTGCTTTGCTGGCGTGGTCATTACCGGCCGCTGAATTTGGTGAAGTGCAGGTTAAAGTCGCAGACAAGCAGTTAAGCCTGGAACTGGCACAAAGCCCACAGGCCAGAGCCAGAGGCCTGATGCACAGAGAATCTTTATGCGACAACTGCGGCATGCTGTTTGTGTACCGGGAGCCCAGGCTATTGTCTATGTGGATGAAGAATACGCTGATTCCATTGGATGTGGTCTTTGCCGATGCGGATGGAAAGATACTGGTGATCAAGTCTATGCAGCCCCATGATTTGACCCCGGTGGGCTCAGAACAACCGGCCGTTTATGCATGGGAAATGAACCAGGGCTGGTTTAAGGCCAATAATATTCAGGTGGGCGATCGCTTCGAAGTGATTCCGGATCCGGGTAGCGAACACTGAATCGCGGCGCTTCGAAATGTGAGAAAAGCTATGCCGGCCACAAAGTTTTTCTGAGCAAGATACTGGTCTTATTAGTGTTTTTTAGCAATCTCAGATAGAGTTGATGAACACCATTATCTGGTGTCAATGATAACAAGGAGTGAATATGTCTGATTCTCTGAAAATTGACGAAGCCGGTGTCAGTCAGGATTCTAAAAACCTGGCACTATTAAACTGGATCGGTACCATTTTCTTTGGGTTTATTCCCGGTCTGGTACTGTATTTGATTAAGAAAGAAGATGCCTATGTATTTGATCAGGCTAAAGAGTCTTTAAACTGGTCAATCACCGCCGGGCTGGCTTATATCGCTGCCACCATCCTGACCTTTGTACTTGTCGGCGCGCTGTTGTTTCCTCTTATCGCGATTTGCCATCTGGTATTTTGCATTATGGGGGCGGTTGCAGTGCACGATGGTAAGTTTTTCCGGGTACCCTTTGCCCTCAGGCTGATTAAATAAAGTGCGGCCATGCTGGAACACGGTGAATACAGCCTCGAACTGAAAGGGCAGGTGCTACATACCTGGCCGGTAGGCAGTTTTAACCGGCCGGGCTTACTCAGATATCAGCGTGGTGTCTTGGCCGCTACCGAACCCCTTGACCGGTGGGTGTTATTTGAGCACCCAAAAAATGTGGCTGCCGTGACCAATGAGGCCATGGAGGCATTGGGTGAAACCTATCAGCTGATCAGTCAGCATGGCTGCATTGGTATTGCCTGTGAAGTGGGCCCTTTGTTTAAAGACAGAATTAATCAGAGCTTCCGGCCTCTTCTGGATATTCCTCTGCTGGCCAGTAATAACGAACGTGAGCTGGAAGAGTTTATTGCTGAGTTGTCGTGAAATCCGGTGGCCATCGCCACCGGAGTGATTGCCTTAAGATATATCTGGCCCTTAACTGCCCTTTTTAAACAGATCTTTAATTTTATCCTTGGCCTTCTCTGTCAGCTCGTCTTTTTTCTCATCCACTTTTTCTTTCAGCTTTTCTTTAGCCTTGGCTTCCAGCACGTCTTTGGCTTTTTGTTTGGCCTGACGGGTCAGGTTGCTGAGCATACTGTCGAGGATGGCTTTCCCCACCTGATCGGCTGGCAGGCCATTGGGTACGCCCACAGGATCTGAGCTGAAGGTAGGTAAAGTCACTTCATAGCGTTTTTTATCCAGTTGTAGTTCCTCGATATTCAGCCCCTGCAGATCCATAGACTCAAAATCGATGATAAGCCGGGTATCGCGAACGCTGATATTCTTTACTGCAACCAAAGGTGACGGACCTGTTTCTTCGGTACGTTGCTGTTGTTCAGGCAACATAGCCTGAAGGTTATTTTTGAGTACCGTCAGGTTTGCTTTGCCAGCTGAGTCCACTTCATACAACACCGTGGGTTTGTCCACTATCAGCGATTCCACCGTATAAGGCTCTTGTGTGGAAACCTGCAAATCCAGGCTGATTTCTCCGAGGCTGAAGGCACTGTTATCTGAATAGCCCTGAGGGTTAGGAACATTAAAGCCCGCGATAGTGATACTGCCCTCACGCAGCGCTACCGCTACCGAATCCACCGTTACCTCGGTCTGGAATGCTTTGCTGCCCTGTGTTTCCATCTGTGTGCGAATAAGCTCGTCCAGATTGGAGGCCATATACATCACACCAGCGGCGATTAATGCGATAACGATTACCATGCCGATCAGTAGCTTTTTCATCTTGATTCCCTTTAATCTTGGTTGAAGTTAATGACTGTATCTTATGTTAGCCCAAATTGTCAGGTTCTGAGGCCTCCGGTATGCAGTGCCAGGATCCTGCTGCCGGGTTTGAAATAACCTTCTGCCAGCAATTGTTTCAGCGCAAAGAACAGCTTGCCACTGTACACCGGTTCAATCGCAATACCACTTTGAAGGTGAAAATCCCGGCAAAATTCAGTCAGCTCTGTTGTCACTCTGGCATAGCCGCCGCAATGAAACTGATGCAATATTTTCCACGGATTACAGGCACCTTCCGGCAATAATTCTGTAACCAGTTGCTCCAGGTAACCCTCGCCCTTAAGCACCGCAATTCCCAGTAGTGAAGATTCAGGTCTGGCTGTGACCAATCCGGCCAGCGTGCCGCCACTGCCTACTGGTGTGACAATGGTATCAAAGTGTTGTGTCAGTTCTGCGCAAATTTCGCCCACACCGGCCAGTGCCAGTGTCTGGCTGCCTCCTTCGGGAATAATCAGAGCGTTGGGATGAGCAGCCTGCCACTTGCCGATAAAATCTGCATCGCTGCGTTTGCGATAACTGAGCTTATCCAGATAATGCACCTGGCTGCCCCAGCGCTGTAAATCCTTAAGCGTCTCAGTGGGGTGCTGGCTGTAATCACCCCGGACCAGGGCAATTAACTGAATATTCAGTTTCATACAGGCATAGCCTAGTGCATGCAGGTGGTTGGAGTGGCCACCACCGAAACTGATAATTTCAGCAACGCCATTATCCATTGTCTCAGTCAGAGCATATTTAAGCTTGCGCCACTTGTTGCCGCTGATCACAGGGTGAATCAGGTCATCCCGTTTGATATACAGTTCTACCTGTTCACTGCCCGGCCAGTCAGGATTAAGCTGCTGCACGGCAGAGGGCAGGCTGATATCCAGGATCTGTTCAATTTCAAGTTGGTGTTGTTGCGGTTCTGGCATTAAGCTGGTGTTCTGTTCTTTTTGGGGAAGTTCAATGTACAGTATTTTGCTTTGTCTGTTTATTGCCACCTTACTACCCATCCTGTCCAAAGCGCCACTGGCTGTTGCGCAGGCTAAAGCCGGCGGATATGACAATAAAAATCCCCGCCAGCAGCAGGCCAGCTTAAGCGGCCTTGGCGCACGGGCCCGGGCCGGTCATGAGAACGCCTTTGAGGCACTGATATTATTCAGCCCCGGCGCAATATTAGTAATCGTTATGCAGGCAGTAAGTACTTACACAATCTGGCTGGCGATCAGCTTCGTGGTGGCCAGAGTGCTGTATCATATCTTCTATTTGCTGGATTGGGATAAGCTGCGCAGTCTGGTATGGCTGGCAGGCTTTGCCTGCTCGATATTATTGTTGTTCGAAGCGCTTATTAAAGCGCTGTGATTCCGGGTAGGGCAGTACATCTTTAAGTTTGCCACTGGCGACTTCCCGCTGAATACTGCGCCAGTAATCGGGTTCCATCAGCTCTGGATGCAGGGCCTTAAGCTGCTCTTTGAGGTGCTTTTTACCCACAATAAAATGCTCAAACTGTTGCGGAAAGACGTCATCAGGCCCCACCGACAAAGTATCTATAGCATAGGGATCATCAGAGACGGGTAAGTCGCGGAACTGCCGCTGGTGCATATAGCAGATCTCATCGTAGTCATAGAAAATGACCCGGCCGTGACGGGTAATGCCAAAATTTTTGTGCAGCATATCACCGGGGAAGATATTGGCCGCGGCAATTTGCTTGATGCACAGGCCAAGGTCGTCCAGGGCGTGGCGAATTTTATCCGGGTCTGTCTCCTGCTCCAGATAGATATTCAGCGGTGTCATCTTACGTTCAATGTAAAGGTGCCTGATGATCACCTCATCGTCGGTCAGTTCAATACTGCTGTTTGCCACCTCCAGCAATTCATCCAGCAGCGCCGGGCTGACCCGGTTCCGGGGCAGTCGAAAATTGACATACTCATGGGTGTCCGCCATACGGCCCACCCGATCGTGCATTTTTACCAGTTTGTAGCAGGCTTTAACCTGCTCGCGGGTAATTTTTTTACTCTCCGGGAATTCGTCTTTAATTACTTTAAATACCACGCCATAGGAAGGCAGATGAAACACCGCCATTACCAGCCCGCGTATGCCCGGCGCCGCCTCGAACTGATCATCGCTGTGGCTCAGGTGCTGCAAGAAATTGCGATAAAATACGGTCTTACCATGCTTGTAAAAACCCAGTGAGATATACAGCTCGAAGTGCTTTTTATTCGGCATCAGTTCCTGCAAAAAGGCCACTACCTCAGCGGGGTATTGGGTATCGGCCATAAAATAGGAACGGGCAAAGCCAAACAGCACACTTAAGTCATGGCGGGCGGTCAGCAGAGTATCCACATATAACTGTCGCCTGGAGTTGAGCATTAATGCCATCACAAAAGGGATGGCGTCACCGTCACTGCACATGCGGCCAATCAGATAGGCGGCCTTACTGCGATAAAATACCGGTTGCAGTATTTCTATGCTGTGAATACGGGCCAGTTGCCGGGGGCTGAAGGCTTCCCGCAGATAGCGCTCCAGACGGTTTAAGTCCTGTTCTTTATCGGCATACTCAATATGAAAAGGATAGGCCCGGATGATTTCTTCCAGGGTGGCGCGAATTGTACCCCGGGCATCAAAGGTATTGATCACATTATGACGAACCTGTCCGGGCAGATAGCAGCGACTGGGTAATACGAACATCATATTGTCGTCGATTTGCTGATGACGGAACAGCCGCCCGATCACAGAATTGTAGAAAGTTTCGGCTAATTCAAATTGCGGGTGGTCATCCAATTGTTTAAGGTAGTGATGCTTTAACTGGTGCCAGAACTGCTTATCCTGTAAGTGGGGGTGCAGTTGTTGGTAGATTTGCGCCACTACGTCGCTCAGGCTCTGGTCGTAAATAGCAATGCGTTCTTTTACCGCCAGTTGACCGGCTTCCCACTGCGCCTGTTCAAAGCGCTGCTGGGCTGCACCGGTAATACGGCTGTACCAGCGGAAGCTCTTTTCAAAGCCCTTGAGGATTTGATAAGCGAGATGAGAAACCTTTGGTGATGACAAAATCACTCCGGCAGTAAAACAAGTGGCAATATAAAAACAAGAATAACAGGGGAAGGCGGCAGATGGGATTTCCAATTTTAATCTGTGATGATTCATCGCTGGCACGCAAGGTAGCAAATAAGGCGTTGCCTGATGACTGGGATACCAGCGTGACGTTCGCCACCAACGGTGTCGAGGCTATGGCGGCCCTCAGAGAGCAGCACTATGGGTTGTTGTTGCTGGATCTGACCATGCCAGAAATGGATGGGATTGAGGTGCTTGAAGCCATCCGCCATGAAAAACTGGAAGTCTTTGTGGTGGTCATCTCCGGTGATATACAGCCACAGATGCGCGAGCGGGTCATTCAATTAGGGGCGCTGGAGTTTATTCCCAAGCCGGTCAACGGGCAGCATTTAAAGCAGATATTACAGGATTTTGGCCTGTACCGTTGTGGGGAAAAAGTGGAAGAAAATCTATCTTATGCCTGAAACAGATAAATTGCGTATTGACATATAGACGTCTATACGGCAAATTGAAGCCCATGAAAACGATCAGCCGCACCACCATTATTATGATGATTACCACCTTTATTAAGGCGGTCGCTGGCTAGTGCGTAAAGAACAGAACACCAGGCCCGCGACCCAAAAGGAAGCGGGCTTTTTTTTATCTAACAGGAGCAGCATATGAAGGTGATGAAATTTGGGGGCTCGTCCTTAGCCGATGCCGAGCGCTATCTGAGGGTCAGAGACATTGTGCTGCACACCCATACTGAGAAAGGTGCAGCGGTGGTCCTCTCGGCGCCCAAAGGAGTCACCAATGCCTTATCGCTGCTGGTGGAGCAGGCTGTTGCCGGTGACCCCTGGCAGGAGCTGTTTGAGAAGCTGAATATGACCCTGACCGGCATTGTTAAGGATCTCGCCAATGAGCTGGACAATTTTGACCATCAGCCCCTGCTCACTCTGATTGATGAAAAGCTGCTGGAGCTTAAACAAAGCCTTGAGGGCATTCATCTTCTTCATTGCAGCCCCGATGCCGTAACCGCCAAGCTGCTTAGCATTGGTGAATATGTCAGCGTAAATATTTTCAGTGGCATCATCAGCGCCATGGGCGTCAGCAATCAGATTATCGACCCGGTGGAATATGTGCTGGCAGAGGGCGACTATCTTGACAGTATCGCCGATGTGGCCGCCAGCCGCGCCCGCTTTACTAATGTGCCGAAAAACGGCGAGCAGATGCTGATTATGCCTGGTTTTGTAGCGGCCAATGAAAAAGGTGAAAAAGTTACGCTGGGACGTAATGGCTCAGATTACTCGGCGGCTATTCTGGCGGCCTGTATCGATGCGCAGTGCTGTGAGATCTGGACTGATGTGGACGGGGTGTATAACGCCGACCCTAACCAGGTCGATGGCGCGGTACTGCTGGATAAACTCACCTATCAGGAAGCCATGGAGCTGTCTTATTTCGGCGCCAAGGTGTTGCACCCCAAGACCATTGGCCCTATCGCTCAGTATCATATTCCCTGTCTGATCCGTAATACCCTGAATCCTTCAGCACCGGGCACCTTGATCAGTACCGAAGCCAGTGACACCTGGACCAGCGTTAAAGGTATTTCGCACCTGTCTGACATCACTATGTTTAACGTGGCAGGCCCTGGCATGAAAGGCATGGTGGGCATGGCCAGCAGGGTGTTTGAGGTGATCTCCAATGCCAATATTTCTATCAGCCTGATCACCCAGTCATCCTCTGAGTACAGCATCAGCTTTTGTGTACATGCAAAAGATGCCCAGCGTGCCAAGCATCTGCTCGAAGAAGCCTTTGTGCTGGAACTGGCCAATCAGTTGCTGGAACCGATTGAAATGCGTGAGTCTGTGGCCATCGTTACGCTGGTCGGTGATGGCATGCGCAAAGCTAAGGGGCTGGCTGCCCGTTTCTTCAGCTCTCTCGCTCAGGCCCGGGTCAACATTGTGGCGATTGCCCAGGGCTCTTCAGAACGTTCTATTTCTGCGGTGATTGAAAGTCGCAAAGCCAGGGAGGCCGTTAAGGTGGTGCATCAGAATTTTTTCTCGAATTTACATACTATAGATGCTTTTCTGGTGGGTTGTGGCACTGTAGGCAGTGAACTGCTTGAGCAGATTGCCCGCCAGCAGCAACAACTGTTAGGCCGCAATATTAATCTGCAGGTTTACGGTATCGCCAACAGTAAAGGCATGCTGTTGCAACCAGGCGGGATTGATCTGAAAAATGGCTGGCGCGATCAGTTAGCACAGCGCCAACAACCTTTTTCGCTGGCGGTGATGGAAAACTTTGTGCAGGATAACAGCCTGATCAACCCGGTGATTATTGACTGTACCACCAGTACCGCCATTGCCGATCAGTATCTGGATATGATGGAAGCGGGCTTTCATGTGGTAACGCCGAATAAAAAGGCCAACACCGCAGGCATGGATTTTTACGCTGCGCTCAGAGAAAAAGCCCAGTCCACCCGTCGTCAGTTTCTGTATGAAACCACGGTCGGTGCCGGATTGCCGGTTATTGAGAACCTGCAAAAGCTGCTTTACGCCGGTGATGAACTGACCCGCTTTGAGGGTATACTGTCCGGGTCACTGTCCTATATTTTCGGTAAGCTGGAAGAGGGGTTAAGCCTGTCTGAAGCCACCAAAATTGCCCGGGAGAAAGGCTATACTGAGCCCGACCCCCGAGATGATTTAAGCGGTATGGATGTAGCCAGGAAGCTGCTGATTATGGCCCGTGAATCGGGCCTGAAGCTGGAGCTCAAGGATATTGAGATTGAGTCCATCCTGCCTGATGATTTTGATGATTCCGGCTCGGTGGAGGAATTTCTTTCCCGATTACCACAACTTGACCAGTTGTATAAACAGCAACTGGAACAAAATCCGGGTAAAGTACTGCGCTATGTAGGCAGTATTGAAGAAGGTCACTGTAAAGTGGGGATTCAGGCGGTGGATAACAGTCATCCGCTGTATGTGGTAAAAGACGGTGAAAATGCGCTGGCTATTCACAGCCATTATTATCAGCCTATTCCTTTTGTGATCCGCGGTTACGGTGCTGGTGCGGCGGTGACTGCCGCTGGGGTCTTCGCCGATGTACTGCGCACTATGCCCTGGAAGCAGGAATAATGGACACCCCGATGCCCAACGCCCCGGTGCAGGCTTATGCACCCGCATCCATCGGCAATGTCAGCCTTGGTTTTGACTTGCTCGGTGCCGCGCTCAAACCTGTAGATGGCAGTCGCCTTGGCGATGAGGTGAAAATTCACCCGGCCGGCGCCTTCAGCCTTGAGGTTAAAGGGACTTTCGCTCATAAGCTGCCGGCAGACTCAGAAGAAAATATACTCACCCAGTGTTATCGCCATTATCACAACCAGGCGGAACAACAGGGCCATCAGCTTGAGCCCTGCGCCATGCTGTTGTATAAAAACCTGCCTATCGGCAGCGGTCTTGGCTCCAGTGCCAGCTCAGTGGTGGCGGCACTGGACGGGCTGAACACCTTTTACGGCGAGCTCTTTGATCAACAACGGATGTTGCTGATGATGGGAGAGCTGGAAGGTCAGATCAGTGGCTCGGTGCATTATGATAATGTGGCGCCCTGTTATCTCGGCGGGCTGGTATTGATGGCCGAACAGGCAGACAATATAGCCATTAATCTGCCGGTATTTGAAGATTGGTACTGGGTGGCCTGTTATTCCGGCATCAAGGTATCTACCGCCGAAGCCCGCCGTATACTGCCGCAGCAGGTGGCACTTAAAGATACGCTGACTTTTGGCCGCCAGCTTGGCGTTTTTGTACACGCCCTGCATAGCGGTGATCGTAAACTCGCTGCGGCCATGATGCAGGACGTAATTGCCGAGCCATATCGCAAAAAATTGCTGCCGGGTTTTGACGAGGCCAGAGCCTTCGCCATTCAACAGGGGGCGCTGGCTTTTGGCATCTCCGGCTCAGGACCAACGGTTTTCGCGGTCTGCGATGATCTGGCCAGGGCTGAAAAAATCAATCAGTGGCTGAGCGCGCATTATATTCAGAATGCGGATGGCTTCAGCCATATATGTCAACTGGATCCGCAAGGGTCGACAGCGAAAAAGGTGTAAGTTTGCAACTTTTCAATTTAAAGCAACCTGATGAGAAGGTCAGTTTCAGCCAGGCCGTTAAACAAGGCCTGGGCCAGAATCAGGGCTTGTTTTTCCCCGCTCAATTGCCGGTCTTTGACGATATTGACGATTTACTGGCAATGCCGCTGGCCGAGCGCAGCACGCAGATCCTGCACCGGCTGATTGGCGACGAAATCCCGCTGGACAGGCTGGGGGAAATGGTCGCCGAGGCGTTTAATTTCCCCGCACCGCTGGCCAAGGTCGATGACAATGTGTACTGCCTGGAGTTGTTCCACGGCCCGACACTGGCGTTTAAGGATTTTGGTGCACGCTTTATGGCCCAGTGCCTGGCACAGGTGGCTAAGGGTGAGAAAATCACCATACTGACCGCGACTTCAGGTGATACCGGTGCCGCTGTGGCTCACGCCTTTCACGGGCTGGACAATATTCAGGTGGTGATCCTCTATCCTGAAGGCAAGATTAGTACCTTGCAGGAAAAGCTGTTTACCACCTTAGGCGGTAATATTCACACTGTCGCTATTGAGGGTGATTTCGATCAGTGTCAGCAACTGGTTAAGAGCACCTTTAATGATGATGAGGCACGCAAGGCACTGCATTTAAACTCGGCCAATTCGATTAATATCAGCCGCCTGATGGCGCAGATTTGTTATTACTTCGAAGCCGTGGCCCAGCTTGAAGATCGTTCTAATCTGGTGTTCTCTGTGCCCAGTGGTAATTTCGGTAATCTGACTGCGGGCATGTTCGCTAAAGTACTGGGCCTGCCGGTTGAGCGCTTTGTGGCTTCTACCAATCTTAACGATACGGTACCGCGCTATCTTAAAAACGGTGAATGGGCGCCGAATCCGACGGTGGCGACATTGTCTAATGCCATGGATGTGAGCCAGCCAAATAACTGGCCCCGCATCGAGGCGTTGTTTGAATTTGGTTATCTGGATAAGGCCATTCTCAGTGCCGATACTGTGGACGAGCAATATACTCAACTGGCTATGCGCCAGCTGGCGACATTGGGTTATGTCAGTGAACCCCATGCCGGTGTGGCTTATAAAGCACTGGAAAGAGTACTTGAGCCAGGTCAGACCGGCATCTTCCTGGGTACGGCTCATCCGGCCAAATTCCGCGATACGGTGGAAAATGTGCTCGGCCAGCCCATCAGCCTGCCGCCTGAACTGGCAGAATGTGCCAGTAAAGAAGGCTTGTCTGAAACCCTGGCCTGTGACTACGAGTTGCTGAAACAGCATCTGTATAAACTGGTTTTGGGCTGATGGACTGGCAGGTATTACTGGGTGAAGAAAAGCAGCAGCCCTATTTTCAGAAGATTTTAAGTTTTGTGCAGGCCGAGCGTGAGGCGGGTAAAACCATTTATCCGCCCCGTGAGGATGTATTTAATGCCTTTAAATACACGGCCTTAGCCGATCTTAAAGTGGTCATTCTCGGCCAGGACCCTTACCATGGCCCGAATCAGGCCCATGGCCTGTGCTTTTCGGTGCAGCCCGGTATCAAGCCGCCGCCGTCGCTGGTCAATATCTACAAAGAACTGGCCCGGGACATTGCTGAATTTACTGTTCCCCAACATGGTTGCCTGCAACATTGGGCGGAGCAGGGCGTGTTGCTACTCAACACGGTACTGACAGTAGAGCAGGGGCAGGCCCACTCTCATGCCAAAATTGGCTGGGAAACCTTTACCGATAAGGTGATTGAACAGATTAACCGCCATACACAGGGCGTGGTATTCCTTTTATGGGGCAGCCATGCACAAAAAAAGGGCAGTATAGTGGACCGTCAACGGCATCTTGTGCTCAGTGCGCCCCATCCCTCTCCCTTATCTGCGCACAGAGGTTTTCTTGGTTGTGGGCACTTTTCCCAGGCCAATACCTATCTCCAACAGCAGGGTAAGGCTGCTATCGACTGGCGCTTAGACTAAAAGCGGGTCACCACAGCAGCATAGCCTGCAAGGAGCGCAGCGGATTGCGGGTATCCCCAGGATTCATCTGCGCTGCATCACGGGCTACAAAACGGTTATCGACTGGTGGCTATAACCACAAACAACAACGCCCTGCATGGCAGGGCGTTGTTAAAGGTCAGGCATCGAGTTCGCTTAATTCATAATCCAGCAGTACGTCCATATCTGCCAGTTCTTTGCGAAGCCGGTATTGATCCTGTATGGCTTCGATCTCTCTCCATTTGCGTTTTTTGCTTTTGTTCTTAACGGGACGGGACTCTAAGTCGAGCATAGACATCAAATCTGACTGATCCACGTGAGATCTCCTTCGTTGTTTTAGCGCATCGAGCATCAACAGGCTGTCCCTTGTTTGCACTGTTCTGTGTGCGGGATTCACCATGTCGACAGTCAAGATATACCATAAGCAAAGTTAAAGTAGAACAGCTTTCTTTACTTTTTATTAACAAAATTTGAAGCTTTTATGACATTGACTCTTTATTTCTGTTTGAGCACTTTATCCGGGATTATTTGCTCCTTTGCCGAACCCTTTTGGGGATGTAGCCGTAGTAATTACAGCAAAATCCTTACCAAAGTGTTCGCTATGCATTAGGATTAAAATGTTGGCTGGCTTATAACCAGTCGGAACTGACAACAGAAGTGGCAAGGGGATGCAGACAGAACTGGAAAATCTGTTACTGGAAGTATCAAAATCCAGGCTTATTGATTTGGGTGACATGCAGCAGGCAGAGGAGCTGATTATCAACTCACTGCTGCGTGGCCTGCAGATCCAGCGGGCCGGTGTGTGGATGCTGGATAAACAGGCCGGAGGTATTCGCTGTAATCTGGTCATTGATCTGTTCCATCAGACCCGCGACGAAAATATCGTTCTCACCCGCAAGAAATTCCCGCAGTATTTTAAGGCGCTGGATACGGAGCGTACAATCGCCGCCTGCGATGCGCTGACTGATCCTGCTACAAAAGCCTTTGCTGATGTGTACTTAAAGCCTATGGGGATAGGAGCCATGCTGGATGTTCCCATACGCCACCGCGGTAAAATGGTGGGCATTGTCTGTTGTGAGCATATAGGCGGTGAGAAAATCTGGAGCCAGGACGAACAGAGCTTTGCTGCGGCCATGGCCGATTTAGTAGGGCGGGCCATCAGTGCCAAAGAACGCAACGACTATGCCAGACAACTTGAAGAAACCAATGCCTCACTGGAAAAACTGGTACAGGAGCGCACCTCAAGCCTTGAACAGACTCTGGACTCCCTGAAACAGGCCCAGAAGCAGCTAATCGAAAATGAAAAAATGGCGTCACTCGGCAGTCTGGTATCCGGAGTTGCCCATGAAGTGAATACGCCTTTAGGTATCGCTGTGACCGGCGCCAGTCATTGTCAGCATTTGCTGACCCAGTTAAGGGCAAAAATAGGCGATAACCGGCTCACCCGCAGCGCGCTTGATCAGCATATGGACAGCATGGATCAAAGCCTGGACTTGGTAACGCTTAATCTGGACAGAGCGGCAGAGCTGGTGCAGAACTTTAAGAAAACCGCAGTGGATCAGCACAGCCTGGCGCTGACCCGATTTGAGTTGGGTGAGTATATTCAGGTGGTAATGTCGAGCTTATTGCCAATGCTGAAAAAAAATCAGGTAAATTACTGGTTGCGCGCTGAGGATAAGATCTCAATGTACAGCTATCCCGGTGCCCTGGCCCAGATTCTCACCAATCTGACTAATAACGCCTGCCTGCATGCTTTTAGTGAAAACAATGACAAAAATGAACTGTTGATCGAAGTACAGCGCCAGCAGCACCAGAATAATGAGCATGCAGTGATTGCCTTTAAGGACAATGGCAGTGGCATGTCTGCCGGGATACTGAAAAATATTTTCCAGCCCTTTTTTACTACCCGCCGTGGTAAAGGTGGCTCAGGTCTGGGTCTGTCTATCAGTTACAATCTGGCCACGGCCAAGCTGAAGGGTTCGCTGGATGCCAAGTCACAGCCGCAACAAGGCACTACTTTTACCTTAACCCTGCCCTGCCATCTGGATAAATAGTTGCTTGCATCCTGTTATCTTAAGGCCTTAGGCTTGTGCCACTCGCTTTTATCCAGTCCTGAAGATGAAAATAGAAATCGAAGATTCTCCCTCTGCTGAACTGACAGACTTTTTACATCAACAGATTGTTGATTTTAACCGCGCTCACCGGGAGCTGAATCAGCGACAGAGTATTGCTGCGGTTATACGTGATGAGCAGAATAAAATTATTGCCGGTGCCGCTGGTGAATCGTTTGGTAACTGGCTGCAGCTTAAAACCCTGTGGGTGGATGAAAGCCAGAGGGGCAAGCGCTTAGGCAGTCAGCTCCTGAAAGCGATCGAAAGTAAAGCCAAAGCCCGCGGCTGCAAGTTCTGCCTGCTCGACACCCTCGATATTCAGGCTAAGCCCTTTTATGAAAAGCTTGGCTATAAGGTGCAATGGACTCAACAACATTACCCTCTGACCGGCGCTAAGCATTTTATGATTAAGGAACTCTGATGGCTGAAGAAAAAGTACTGATTCTGGCCGATGTACAGAATCTGTATTACACCACCCGGGATGCCTGTTCCCGTAACTTTGATTACAACCAGTTCTGGGCTCAGGCCACTGCAGGGCGGAAGGTGGTAAAGGCCTTTGCCTATGCCATTGACAGGGGCGATCAAAAACAGCGCCAGTTCCAGAATATCCTGCGCGCCATTGGTTTTGAGCTGCGCCTGAAACCTTTTATCCAGCGCGCCGACGGCTCCGCCAAAGGTGACTGGGATGTGGGGATAACTCTTGATGCCATGGATTATGCCGACCAGGTGGATACGGTGGTGCTGGCCTCCGGCGATGGTGACTTTGCCATACTAGCGGAGCGAATTCAGCAAAAATATGGCTGCAGGGTTGAGGTGTATGGCGTACCCAAACTGACCGCTGCAGCACTGATCAATGCCGCCACTCAGTTTATTCCTGTTGAGGGTGAGTTGCTGCTCTGAAAAGCATGATCTCGCAGAGGCGCAAAGTCGCAGAGGGAGAACTAAGCAGGTTGTTGGTATTCCTGCGCCTCTGGGAAAAAAACAGACCACGGAGAAATAAAGGACATTGAACCATTTTACCTCTGTGTTCTTTGTGCCTCCGTGGTTAATTTCGCATCTTCCAAGATCACTGGATGCCCGATAACAACGCTCGGGCATGACAGACGGTCATTCCGGCATGTAGTTAGCCGGAATCCAGTGCCTTTTGTTTGTTGTGTGCTTATCTGGTTTTTATCCAAGGCCCTTTGTATGATGGCCCGTCAATAACAATAAAGACCAACAATATGAAATACGCCCTGTTACTTTACTCTTTATTCTCTGCTCTGGCGCAGGCCAGTGAATGGCGCACCCCTGAGCCGGAGAATCTGGTTTATCTGCAACTTGAATCCGGCACTGTGGTAATAGAGCTGGCTCCCTTTATGGCGCCCGAGCATGTTAAGCAGTTTAAGCAACTGGTGGATGAAGGCTTTTATGATGGTCTGGATTTCTATCGTGTCATCGAGGGTTTTGTGGCCCAGGGCGGGGATATGGCCGGCAATAAGGCCTCTGAATTTAAAGCACCGCTAAAGGCAGAGTTTACCCGTTCAGCCTCTGCAGATTCCGGATTTCAGCTGTTGCAGGAGCCGGATTTTTTTGCGCCGCAGACAGGCTATATTAATGGCTTTGCTGCTGGTCGTGATCCAAAAACCTCTCAGCAATGGTTGATACATTGCCCCGGCACGGTGGCCATGGCCCGCTCGATTGAGGCCGACAGCGCCACCACAGATTTCTACATAGTAATTGGCCAGGCGCCGCGCCATCTGGATCGCAACATGAGTGTTTTTGGCCGGGTGCTTTATGGTATGGAATATATTCAGGCACTGCCAAGAGGTGATGCCATGGTGAACTCCGGTGTGATTGAAAACCCTGAACAGCGGGGCAAAATTCTAACGGCACAGCTGGCCAGTCAACTCCCCGAAACAGAGCGGCTAAAACTGCAGGTTCAGCACACAGATTCAGAGGCCATGCAAACCCGTCTGGATCAGGGCCGCAGCATGGACAACCCGTTTTTTAAATACAAAGGCAACGGCAAACTGGATATCTGCTATTACCCGGCGAGAGTCAGGTTAGCCAGACATTAGATATTTGCGCGGTGCAGGCATCTTTGTGAGCTAATTTGAACCTGCCTGGAGCTCATGTCATAGTAGTTTAAAATACCGAAACGGAGTCTTTGGTTGTGAATAAACGTACTCTTGTTCTCTGGGCTGTCAGTCTGGTTGCTGCTTATACTGCGGGTGTAGTTTTTCCCTTTCCTGATCGTCACAACATATCCCCTGCTGAGTCTGGCGCTGAGTTACATTTTGCCGGGTCTCCTGCTGCACAATCCGCGAACGACAGCGTTGTTGCTTTCGATATCTTGTCGGTTGACAACGAACAGCTGACATTAAAAGGCGAATCGTCTGCCGATAATCTTAATGTTCAGGCTCTGGTTGATCGATTGCAGCAGGTTCTTGCTTCTGAAGATGGTGAGCAGGCGAACTACGGGCAGCTAGGTGAAGCTTTCAATGCCATCAGCCAATTGAATGAAACGCAGTTGCTGGAGGCATTGCTGAGATTTGAACCGCTGGCAGGTACGCGTGAAAATCGGGCCTTACTGGAGATGTTACTAGTGCGGTACAGCAAATTCAATCCGCAGGAGGCGATGGCTTATCTGCACCGAAATGTCGAGAACCCTCTGTTTAGGCTCTCTCCCGCTGTCGAAATTATGTCTGATTGGTCAGAACAGGACTCACAGTCAGCTTATGACTGGTTTGTTAAGAATAAAGAGGCTTATTCCCGTTATGGAGGAAGATTGGTTTCCAGCTTGTTCAAAGGGCTGGCAACGCAGGACCGATATGATGCTATGGACAAGCTCGATAGTCTCACATTGTCCCGCAATGAAATAGGAAGAGCCGTACACGGTATTACCAGTAACCTGAGTGAAGGTCATGAATATATCGAGCTTATTGATGTAGCTCGTTTACAGGACCGCAAGGAAGTCACACGGCATATTCTCGCAGAATGGACACGGGAGGATCCGCATAGTGCAAGTCACTGGTTGACCGCGAGTACCTTAAACAGTGAGCGGCTGCAGCAAACTGTCATGCTGAACTGGATGAGGGGTAATCAGACGGATAGGGCTGAGGCTGCGGACTGGTACATTCATCAAACTACCCTTGCGGATTATCAGCAGCGTATTAACGAGGTTATGGAAGCTTTTGCTTTTAATGACCCTGAGGCTGGTATTAACTGGCTGGATAAGTCTGATATCAGTGACAGAGACAGCGCCCTGAAGACTATGATCGGGCGTAGTGTATTTCAGCATCCTGACTTTGCTATTAGTCAGATAGCGCAGATTCAGGATGAGGCAAAAAGGCTGGAAGCATCCAAAGCGGTATATCGTGGATTGACGATGAACAACCCAGACAAGGCAGAGGACTTTGCAGCTAATTCTCCTTATAAAGAAACATTATTAAAGATCAGAAATCCCTTCGAGCCCCGGAGATGATTTATATAAAGTTATCAGTAACCTGTTTCTGATTGCGCGGAAGCCGCACTATCTGGGCTTCTGTTTTCTGATTCTGATGCAAGAAACATTCGTAGAGCACTACACGCAGCATGCCCTGCTAAAAGGGATGAACAACGCATAAGGAGTATCGTTGTGCCTTTGATACACAAACAAGAGCATAATATCTGTTGGTACACATCGCGCCATTGCCCTGAATGTAATAGATCTTCATTGATGGCGAAGGGCACCGCGCCTTTTGTGATGCTTGGGCTGATTGAGTTGCCAATAATTGCGCTGTCACTCAGCGCTGAAGGGCGTTGCCGGGACTGTGACTGGCATTTTGCATTGCGCCAGCCGTGGCAGTATCGGGGGGCATTTTTAGTGCCCTGGTTGCTGCATTGGCTGAGTAAAAATCTGGGGTTACTGCTGTTGTTGTTAGCCGGTTTCTGGTACTGGCAAGTGCAGGCCAGCGATGAACAACGGGTGCAGCGTATGCTGGCGCAGCCAAAGGTGGATGATTTCTACTTTGCCGATATGCGGGAGCTTAAAACAGATACAGATTTGAAGTATCCCTTTACCAGCTTGCGGGTAATAGAAGTCGATGGAGAACAACTTCTGTTGCGGGTGGGTAATATTTATCACAATCAGCAGGTTTCCCCCTGGCGTCACTTTAAAGCCGATGCCGCCATGCAGCGCAGCTTTTATTCCCGCTATACCCTCTCATTGACGGCTGAGACCCTGAGAAAATTATCTGAACAGGGGACGATTTACGCCATGCGCCGCCCTGAGAATATCTCCAGTGATGGCTGGATCGTTCTGCCGGGGAGCGAACCTGGCACTGAGTCGCCTCAGTTACGTCCCTTTGTAAGAAAAGCCGGATACCATATCGATTACCATCCTGACTAATACACAAAAAAGGGCACTGATTAGTGCCCTTGTTCTGTGAATCTCTTGGTTACTTCTCCAGAGCCTGCCTGAAGCGTTGAATCAGTGCATTGGTGGAGGCGTCTGAGTCCAGTGGCTCTGTGGTGTTCTGAATCTTATCCAGCACCTGATTACCCAGTACCTTGCCCAGCTCTACACCCCACTGGTCGAAGGAATTTACGCCCCAGATAGCGCCCTGTACAAAGACTTTGTGTTCATAAAGGGCTACCAGTGCACCCAGGGTTTTCGGATCCAGCTGTTCAAACAGCAGGGTATTGCTGGGTTTGTTGCCAGGCATGGTTTTATGATGGGCCAGAGACTGGCGTTTGTCATCGCTGAGGCCCTGTCCGTCCAGATCGGCATAGGCTTCTTCGAAGGTTTTACCCTGCATCAGCGCCTGAGTCTGGCCAAAACAGTTTGAGGCGAGCATGGCGTGGTGGGTGTCATCCTGATTCGGTACCCGCAGCGGCAGCATAAAATCAGCCGGGATCAGTACCTTGCCCTGATGAATCAACTGGTGGAAGCTGTGCTGGCCATTAGTGCCTTCACTACCCCAGATCACAGGGCCGGTGGCGTAATCAATCTGCTCTTTATCACCGGCGATACATTTACCGTTACTTTCCATATCCAGCTGTTGCACATAGGCAGGAAAGCCGCGCAGATAATGGTAGTAGGGCAGTAATACATGGCTCTGAGCGCCAAAAAAGTTGGTATACCAGACGCCGAGCAGAGCCATAATTATCGGCAGATTTTGCTCTGCAGGTGCCTGTTGGAAATGGCAGTCCATTTCATAGGCACCCTCAAGCAGTGCCCGATAGTTTTCATAACCTAAGCGCAGGGCGATGGGCAGGCCAATGGCCGACCACAGCGAATAGCGCCCGCCAACCCAGTCCCACATCGGGAAGATATTCTCTTCGGCGATACCAAATTCAGTGGCGGCCTTAATATTGGATGACACGCAGATAAAATGGCTGGCGATATCCTGCTGTGTGCCCCCGGCTTTAAGGAACCAGTCCTTAGCAGTGAGAGTATTTTGCAGGGTTTCCTGAGTGGTAAAGGATTTGGATGACATCACCACCAGGGTTTGTTCATGATTGAGCTTTGCAAGCACATCATGAATATGGCAGCCGTCGACATTGGCCACAAAATGTACATTCACGCCCTGATGCCAGTAAGGTTTAAGGGCTTCCGACATGATTTTGGGGCCAAGGAAAGAACCGCCGATACCGATACAGACGATCTCTGTCAGTGCCTTGCCGGTATAGCCTTTGTGTACGCCTGCGTGAATTCGCTCTACAAAGTCACGCATTTTATCCTGAGTGGCCAGCACTTCAGGCATCACATTCACACCTTCCACCATCACCGGCTTACCGGAAAAGTTACGCAATGCGGTATGCAGTACCGCGCGTTCTTCGGTGTGGTTGATGATTTCACCGGCGAACATGGCATCACGTTTGGTTGCAACCTGTTGCTGGTCTGCCAGCGCTAACAGCCCTTCCATCACCTGCTGATTGATCAGGTTTTTTGAGTAATCCAGGCTGATACCACAGGCATCGATACTGAATTTATCGGCCCGTTTCGGATCCTGTTCAAACCAGTTACGCATATGCTGGCCGCTGATTTCGGCGGCCAGGGATTGGAGTGTTTTCCAGCTGGGAGATTGGGTCAGGCTGTTCATAATGTCTCTTTGGTTTTAGTGCTTTTAAAAAAAGCCTTTCAGTTTAGTTTCCAGTTTCACCTGGTCGGCGGCGAAGTTGCGAATGCCGTGGGCCAGTTTCTCAGTGGCCATGGCATCTTCATTCATCATCCAGCGGAACTGGTTTTCAGTCAGCCGCTCGCCGGGCTCTTTGACTTTGCCCTTATCCTGAAGTTTTACCGGTAAGGGTGCGTCGGACTGTTCTAACTGGCCGAGCAAATCCGGGCTGATGGTCAGACGATCACAACCGGCCAGTTCTGTGATCTCACCTATATTGCGGAAACTGGCACCCATCACTACAGTGTTGTAGCCATGGTCTTTGTAATAGCGATAGATTTCGGTTACCGACTGCACACCGGGATCTTCAGCCGGGGCGTATTCTTTTTTGTCTGTATTGGCTTTGTACCAGTCCAGAATGCGGCCCACAAAGGGCGAAATCAGATACACACCTGCTTCGGCACAGGCTCTGGCCTGAGCAAAACTGAACAGCAGGGTCAGATTACAATTGATGCCTTCTTTCTCCAGCTGTTCGGCGGCACGAATGCCCTCCCAGGTGGAGGCAATTTTAATCAGAATACGGTCTTTTCCAACACCGGCCTGACTGTACAGGTCGATCAATTTACGGGCCTTATCCATAGTGGCCTGAGTATCGAAGGACAGGCGGGCATCTACTTCAGTGGAAATACGCCCCGGCACGATCTGCACAATTTCCTTGCCGATACTGACCGAGAGCATGTCGCCGGCATCAATAATCTGCTGCTCTGGATCACCGGATTGCTGCTTGGCCCAGGTCACGGAAGATTCAATCAGTGACTGGTACTGGGGCAATTCGGCGGCTTTTAACAACAGGGAAGGGTTAGTGGTGGCATCCACTGGCTGATATTTTTTGATTGCCTCAATATCGCCTGTATCCGCCACAACTGTGGTTATTTTCTTTAAAGAATCCAGTTGGTTGGCCATAGTTGGTATTTTCTCCTGATTAATGGTGTAAATTTACTACAAAACTGTCTCGATCTCTATTCCGAACCCGGCTTTTGATATTGTTATTTTTGCTTTTAAAGGTAAGGCTCAGGGGCTGTTATGATACAGGTACTGTTATGATCAAATAGTTTAACGCAAAAAGGGGGCCGTATGTCGGGCAAAATAACCCTGTTACAGGGTGATATTACAGAACTGAAAGTGGATGCCATTGTTAACGCGGCCAAGAATAGTCTGCTCGGCGGCGGTGGCGTGGATGGTGCTATTCACAGAGCCGCCGGACCCAAACTGCTGGAGTATTGTCGTACCCTTAACGGCTGCGAAACCGGGCAGGCAAAAATCACCCCGGGTTTTGACCTGCCTGCGGCTTATGTGATTCATACCGTTGGCCCAATCTGGCACGGTGGTGATCAGGGCGAGGCGGACCTGCTGGCCAGTTGCTATCGTGAATCATTAAAGCTGGCGGCAGAGCAGGGGCTTAAATCCGTTGCCTTTCCCGCCATCAGCTGTGGCGTATACGGCTATCCGGTTCAACAGGCCTGTGAGATTGCAATAAACGCTACCAGTCAATTTCTGAGCAAAGATTCGTCTATTCGCAAAGTGATTTTCTGCGCCTTTGACAAGCCGGTGCACCAGGCACTGATGCAGGCACTGGACAGCCAGAAACTGCATTGAATTTGATCTCGCAAAGGCGCAAAGAAGCAGAGGAATAGAGTTGACGCTATAAAATCCCTGCGACTCAGCGGCTCTGCGAGAGGAATTATAGTTTCGCGGTTGAAGGCTTTTTTGCCACGAACCACACGAAAACAGCATATTCACCACAGAGACACAGAGGTAAAGGGGATTAAACTGTTAATACCTCCGTGTTCTCTGTGGCTATGTGGTTATTTTTGTTTTTCTCAGAGGCTGTTGGATGTCCGATATCAAAAACCGGGGATAACAACGGTGTAGCCAGAGTTCGTGGCGTATTCGCGGTAAATATCGCCGCTCACCTCATTCGATATTTTTACTATCTCCTCAATCGGCTAAATTGATTTGAGCCCTGGCCTGCAACTGGCTATAGTGGCGGCTTTTGATACTGAGGCCATTTGACTATGCTGATTGTTCTGTCACCGGCGAAGAATCTCGATTATGACACCCCTGCCCCGGTTAAATCTCACAGCCAGCCAGAGATGCTGGATGATGCGGCAGAGCTGATTCAGGTCTGCCGTGGTCTGTCACCGCAGCAGGTGGGCAGCCTGATGAAAATCAGTGACAAGCTGGCACATCTGAATGTGGAGCGCTACCACAGCTGGAGCCGCCCCTTTTCCGCAAAAAATGCCAAACAGGCGCTGTTGGCCTTTAACGGTGATGTGTATGCCGGACTGGAGGCCCAGAGTCTGTCAGAAAAACAGCTGGACTATGCACAGAAGCACCTGCGCATTCTCTCCGGGCTATATGGATTGCTCAAGCCACTTGATCTGATGCAGCCCTATCGGCTGGAAATGGGCACGAAGCTGGACAACGCCAGAGGAAAGGATCTGTATCAGTTCTGGGGCGACAAAATCACCGAGAAACTGAATCAGTCATTACAGGCTCAGGGTGACAATGTACTGGTTAATCTTGCTTCTAATGAATATTTCAAATCCGTACGTCCGGCAAAGCTGGATGGTGTGATTGTGACCCCTGTATTTAAAGATCAGAAAAACGGTCAGTATAAAGTGATCAGTTTTTATGCCAAGAAAGCCCGCGGTATGATGGCCCGCTATATTATTCAGCATCAGATCACTGAAGTGAAAGATCTGCAGGGCTTTGATACAGCTGGTTATCGCTATGCCGAAGAGCAGTCCAGTGCACAAAGCCCGGTCTTTATTCGTGACGAACAATAACAACAGGAAACACAATGGACGAACAGGCGCTGGAGCAGCTTAAGCAGTTATTTTCCCAGGGGCGTTTGGCTGAAGTCGAGGCCGGCGCCAGTGAACAGCTCAAATCTAACCCGCAACATCCTCTGTTGCATAAAATGCTGGGTATCTGCCTGTTTCAGCGCGGCGAGTTCGCCCGTGCTCAGGCGTGTTTCGAAACAGCCCTGGAGCTAGAGCCTGATGACGCCAACTGTCTGAATAATCTTGGCAGTTGTTATTTGTTCCAGAATCAGCACAGCAAAGCGGCAAGCTACTTCCAACAGGCGCTGAAACAGGGTGACAACCCGGAATGGCATCGAAATCTTGGTACCTGTTATTTTGAGCTGGGCTTGTTTATTCGGGCGGCACAGCATTATCACAAGGCTATTGAGGGCGGTATTAACGATGATGCCATGCTGGTGCGCCAAATCGACACTCTCAAAAGTGCCAGCCGTTTTAAGCAAGCCATGGTGGTCGCCGATCAGATAGCCGATGAGGCCCAGAAACTGGTTGAGCAGGCGGCCATTGATGTGGCGGCCAACAGGCCAAAGCAGGCCAGGGCCACGCTGGCGAAAGCGCAGGGACAGTTTCATTTCAGTCAGCCGCAATTACAGCGGCTGCATGATATCTACCGCTTTCTAGGTGATCGTGACAAAGAGCTGGATATCGTCAATCGCTTCGCCAATGGTAATCCGCAGGAGCAATTGCTCGCTGCGGTGATGCAGCCGCAGCTCTCAGACCAGCAACTGGCATCGCTGGAACAGGATCCCAGGCTCAATCAATGTCAGAACCAGGTTAAAGCCACCTTTTACTTTATTCTGGCCAGTCATTATAAAAAGCGTGATAAAACCCGCTGGCTGGCATTGCTTAAGCAGGCCAATCAGATTCAGGCTGGTGGCCACAAGCCGGAGATTAGCACTGAGCTTGAGTGCTTTAAGCGCATCCGCGAGCGTTATGGTGATTACGCGGAATTTACCGCCCAACAACCCAGTCGCAAGCCCGTATTTATTCTGGGTATGCCGCGCTCCGGCACCACATTGATCGAGTCCATTCTGGGCAATCACCCCGATGTTTTTGCGGCCGGCGAGTCGACCCTGGCAGAAAGCCTGTTGGCGGAACTGAATCCTCAGGTACCACGGCAGATGCACCCTCATCAGTTAAGGTTACATTATCTGGACGGGGAGCTAGGTACCAGCAAGATGCAGCGCTTCAGTGAAGACTATGTGGCAGGGATTACCGGGTACAGCAGTGATGCCAGCTATATTACCGATAAAATGCCCCACAACTTTATGCATCTGGGCTGGCTGGCTCATGCGTTGCCCGATGCCACCTTTATTCATTGCCAGCGCGATCCTGTCGCCACCTGCTTGTCTATATTCGAGCAGAACCTGAGTCCGTTTCATCATTATGGCAATGATTTGACGACACTGGCTGAGTATTATCAGGCCTATCAGTCACTGATGGCATTCTGGGAGCAACAGCTTGCGGGGCGAATTATTAATATCAGCTACGAACAGCTGGTGCAAGAGCCTGAGCAAACCCTGTTACCGGTGCTCAGACGCCTTGGGCTGAAATGGCACAACGCGATGCTGGATCTTGAGAGTACCGAGCGCAGTGTTACCACCTCCAGTTTGCAGCAGGTCAGAAAAGGCATCTATAAAGACGCGTTGACACCTTATGCCGGGCTGGAGTCGGATCTGGCACCACTGATGGCGTTAAAATCTGAGCAGAAGAAAACCGCAGAGAATATTCCGCAAAACAAAAAAGGCTGGCTGAGAAAATTATTTGGCTGAGCCGGGATACGTTGGGGCAGGCCTGAGGCCTGCCCTGTCGACAATTATTTCTCAATCGCTATCTTTCTCGATTCGCCGTGCTGCCCCTCTCGTCTGGGAATGGTCAGCTTTAAAATTCCATCTTTGAGGTTAGCCTGAATTTCATCTGCATTGGCATCATCAGGTAATGAAAGAGTGCGGGCAAAGCTGCCGTAGTTGCGCTCAATCCGGTAATAGTGGCGATCTTTGTCTTCCTTCTCTTCCTTCTTGTGGCCACTGATACGCAGAATATCGCCGCTCACCTCAATGTCCAGATCCGATTCCGCCATCCCCGGTGTTTCCAGGCTGATCAAATATGCCCTGCCATCGCCTGAGACATCAAGACTCGGTCTGAATGATGACAGATTGTTGCCTGCAAGGCCCGGTACTCCAACGCCACGGAAAGCGGACTCAAACAGTCTGTCGATTTCCTGATGCAATTGTGCCATCGGGTGTACCGGGTGTTCAGTCATACCGGTCACCTCATTATTGCCACTGCGCCTGACCGGTATTTGCGTATCTCTCCCCTGGAGTTCCTCATGTTTAAACCAGTTCCAGGGGTTCAGTTTATCCAGTTTCATAAAGATTCCTCCCGTATAACCATGTTAATGGAAACAACCTTAAGTTCGATGAGTCTGGGGTGACGGCCTGCCGCCACCCCAACTAAGCCGTGTCAGGCAGCCTTCTGGTTGTCGCCTTTCTTATGCTCCAGCTGCTGGCTGTTGTCGGCGTTTATGGCAATAGTGCGTGGTTTCATCTCTTCCGGGAGCTCTTTCACCAGTTGGATGGTGAGCAGACCGTTATTGAGATCGGCACCTGTTACCTCTACATGATCCGCAAGGTTAAACTTGCGTTCGAAGGAACGGGTAGCAATACCCTGATAGAGATATTCTTTGTTACTGTCTTTCTCCTCTGCTTTGTTGCCGCGTACGGTCAGTACACCTTTTTCTACCTGAATATCCAGTTCCTCACGATTAAAACCGGCAACGGCCAGGGAAATGGCATACTTGTTCTCAGATACCATTTCGATGTCGTAGGGCGGATAATTACTGGTAGTTGCTTCAGTGCGAAGCGCCTTATCCAGCAACGAAGGCAGACGATCAAAGCCAATAGTACTGCGATAAAGTGGAGTAAAATCAATTGAGTTCATAACATATCCTCCTCGAAGCAATATGAAAATAAACAACCGGTATGACCGGTAATCTGAGGGTTACTCTGATTCAGACATAACCCTCTCAACTCAGTAAATAGTGTTTACAACAGGCCTTTCAAGAGAGAGTAAACGGACTTTTTAGAATGTTTTTTGCTAAAAAATCAGCCGAAAATAAACACCATTTATTTAGCTGTGAAAGGGCAATATAACCACAGAGGCACGGAGGACACAGAGGGGGGGATTGACATCCTTAAACACTCAGTGCTCTCCGTGCCTCTGTGGTTAACATGGCTTTTGGGGGGTTGCAGGATTATTCGCTATAAAGCTTCTGGCTGAACTTCAGGGTCTGGCGCTCTGTGCCCTGGTTCAGGTCAATTTCAAAGCGGTATTGTTCCTGGTCGCGAAAGCTCAGAGTGGCAATATAGTAAATGGACTCGCCCTCAATCACTTCCTTAAATTCCAGCTTTTTGCTGGTACCAATCAGATTGGTGGCCTTGCCACTGACCAGCAGGTTTTGTGCCTTTGTGGTGTTCTTGTCCAGCACCGACACATTAACGACCGCATTGTACTTACTGCGTTGAATGCCATAGCTGCGCGCGACATCAGGGGTCAGAAAGGTACTGGTAAGCACCATATAATGCACATCCCAGTTCCCCAGGGTTTTCTTTTGTTCCGCATTGCCGGCAAAAGACAGCAACAAGCCGCAAAAGATCACAGGATATAGCCAGTTTTTCATTGTGCGCTCCAATCAATCCAAATTATAGCGTTACCTGAGTATAGCTATTTCAATACTGGGATCAGAAATAGTATCCCAGCAGGTCCTGCAGCAATATCTGTACAAACTGCAGGGCAATGATGGCCACTAATACAGACAGGTCCAATCCGCCAATGGGCGGAATAATACGTCTGATCGGTGCCAGAAAGGGTTCGGTAAGCTGATGCAGCACCAGTTCCATGGGATTACGTCCCTGACTGATCCAGCTTAAGATAGCTCGCAGGATCAATACCCAGAACATCAATGAAAGGCTCTCTTTGACAACAATCAGCAGGGATGTGGTGAACACACTTAAGGGGTTAAAACCACCGCCTCCGAGCATCAGGGTTAACACCACCACTTTAGCCATGGCCACCAGTATCGCTAATACCAGCGTGGCGGTATCCAGGCTGCCCAGAGAAGGTAAGATCCGACGTAACGGCGCGACTATGGGCTGGGTGGCTTTAACCACAAACTGGCTGAAGGGGTTATAAAAATCGGCCCGCACCAGCTGCAGCCAGAGCCTGAGCAATACCACCATCAGATACAGATTAAATAATACGCTGACCAGAAAATGTATCGAATTCATAAAAGCAGGACTCCTTGGTCCGAAACCGCGGTGCAACGGGCACCGCATGATGATTAATGCAGATAACTGCTATTCTGAGACTATCGTCAATAAGAGCCTAGAAGGTTTTTGCCATTTCTCCGGCCCGTTTCACTGCTGAGCGCATGGCACCGCTGACCAGTTCACGAATACCGTTTTCCTCAAAGTGATTCAGCGCCGCCGCTGTTGTGCCTGCTTTAGAGGTTACCTGGGCGCGCAATTCACTGATTTCCAGCTCCGGATTGTTGCAAACCATCTGTGCGGCACCCAGCATGGCTTGCTGAACCAGCAACCGTGATGTTGCATTGTCAAAGCCCATTTTTTTGGCTTCATCCTGCATCGCTTCCAGAAACAAGAAGAAGTAGGCCGGGCTGCTGCCGGCGGCGGCAGTCACACCATTGATCATCTCTTCGCTGTCGACCCAGGCAATTTCGCCTACTTGTTTGAGCAGTTCACCGGCAAATTCACGATCAGCCTCTGTCACCTGAGCATCGGCATACAATCCTGTCATACCCAACCCCAGAGCACTTGGGGTGTTCGGCATAGTGCGTACCAATGGGTAGTCACCACCCAGCATTTGTTGCAGGCGGGCTGATTCAATTCCGGCAGCGATGGACACGAACAGTTTGCCGTTCAGATTGGCTTGTTGCAGATGTCTGCACACTTCTTCCATCAACTGAGGTTTAACCGCCAGTACAATCACCTCTGCGGCATTCACCGCTTCAAGGTTGTCCTGAGTAATATTGATGCCCTGATCTTGCTGCAGTGCATCGAGTTTGGGGCGTGAAGGATTACTCGCCGTGATGAGCTGTGCCGGATAGCCGCTTTTGACCATACCGCTGATAATACTGCGGCTCATATTGCCGGCACCGATAAAGGCCACTTTTCTGTGTTGCATAAGAGACTAATACCCTCGTTTCTATAAATTTTTCTGCGCCGCTGTTGTGCGGGCACCGAATATTGCAGTGCCCAATCTTACCATAGTTGAACCGGCTTTGATGGCATTGTGCATATCACCAGACATGCCCATCGACAGCGTATCAGCCTGTGGGTAACGTGCCTGTAACCCGTCGAATAATCGGCGCATACGCATAAATACCGCCAGTTGCTGGGCATCATCAAGCCCTGCTGCCGGAATGGCCATCAGTCCGCGCAGGTTCAGATGTTCCAACGCATTGATTTGTTCGGCCAGCGCAAACAGCTCCGCTTCGTTTTCCAGGCCCGATTTACGCTGGTCATGGCTGATATTGACCTGAATCAGCACATTCAGCGGCGGCATGTCTTGCGGGCGCTGATCATTCAGACGCCTGGCAATTTTGAGCCGATCCAGTGACTGCATCCAGTCAAAATGCTCTGCTACGATACGGGTTTTGTTGGATTGCAACGGCCCGATAAAATGCCATTCAATCTCGTCAAGATCCGCAAGAGCCTGTATTTTTTCCACTCCCTCCTGCACGTAGTTTTCACCGAACAGACGCTGGCCAGCGGCATAGGCATCCCGGATATCCTGCACTGGTTTGGTTTTGCTCACGGCCAACAACTTTACCCGCTCTGGCGGAAGATTAACCGATTGGCAAAGTTGACGAATGGAATCTGATGCGCTTTTTAGTCGTTCTGCTATGGTTTTCATTATCTGTCCGGATAGTGATCCCTGATATGCCCGTGGTTATGTCAAAACATACCGTACTTCAGGTAAAACTGTGATACATCTGGATTTATTCTTTTAATATCAGATGGAGTCGGCTGTGGATATTACCGAACTTTTAGCCTTTAGTGTCAAGAACAACGCTTCTGACTTACACCTTTCTGCTGGTTTGCCACCGATTATCCGGGTCGATGGTGAAATACGCCGCCTGAATGTACCGGAAATGGATCATAAGCAGGTGCATGCGCTGGTTTATGAAATCATGAATGACAAACAGCGCAAAGAGTACGAAGAAAATCTGGAAACGGATTTCTCTTTTGAAGTCAAAGGCCTGTCCCGCTTTCGTGTTAACGCCTTTATGCAAAACCGGGGTGCGGCGGCCGTGCTGAGGACTATCCCCAGTGAGGTGCTGACGCTGGACGATTTAGGGGCACCACAGATCTTCAAGGAGATCATCAAGCAGCCCACGGGGATCGTGCTGGTAACCGGCGCCACCGGTTCCGGTAAAAGTACGACACTGGCGGCCATGATCGACCATATCAATACCAACAAACGCGAGCATATTCTGACTATAGAAGACCCCATTGAATTTGTGCATGAGAATAAACTCAGCATTCTTAACCAGCGGGAAGTGCATCGTGATACCCACAGCTTTAATAACGCCCTGCGTTCAGCGCTGCGGGAAGATCCCGATGTGATTCTGGTGGGCGAGCTGCGGGATCTGGAAACCATTCGTCTGGCCATCTCAGCGGCGGAAACCGGCCATCTGGTATTCGGTACACTGCATACCAACTCGGCGCCCAAAACCATTGACCGGATTATCGATGTCTTTCCGGCGGAAGAAAAAGCCATGGTTCGCTCCATGCTTTCAGAGTCATTACGGGCGGTTATTTCTCAGACCCTGTTGAAGAAAAACGGTGGTGGGCGCATCGCCGCCCATGAAATTATGCTGGGGATTCCCGCTATACGTAACCTGATCCGTGAAGATAAGGTGCCGCAGATGTATTCCGTGATCCAGACCGGTCAGTCTCATGGTATGCAAACCATGGATCAGTGCCTGCAACGCCTTGTGGCCATGGGGCAAATAAGCGCCCAGGATGCAGCGTCTAAATCAATCGACAAGCAACCCAAGTTCTGAGGTAGCGATATGTACATGCAACCCTATTTGCAGCAAATGGTGGAGAGCGACGCCTCAGATATTTTTGTCACTGTCGGTTTCCCGGTCAGTGCCAAAATCAACGGTGAAATCACCCACCTGGATGAAAACCCCCTCAGCGCTGAGGACTCTCTGGCGCTGGTGCACAGCCTGATGTCTGACAAACAGAAACAGGAGTTCGAGCAGACCAAAGAGTGCAACTTTGCGGTGGCGGAAGAAGGAATCGGTCGCTTTCGTTGCAGCGCATTCTGGCAGCGGGATCTGGCCGGTATGGTGGTGCGGCGTATCGTTACACAGATCCCGCAGGTGGATTCGCTGGGGCTACCGCCGGTGCTGAAAGATATTATTATGTCCAAGCGCGGCCTGGTCCTGTTTGTGGGGGGGACCGGTACAGGTAAATCCACCTCGCTGGCAGCCTTAATCGGCCATCGCAACCGCAATTCCAAAGGCCATATTCTGACCATCGAAGATCCCATTGAATTTGTCCATGAACATGAAAACTGCGTGGTCACTCAGCGGGAAGTGGGCATCGATACTCAGTCTTTCGACGATGCTCTGAAAAGCTCACTGCGCCAGGCACCGGATGTGATTCTGATCGGTGAGATCCGTTCCATGGAAACCATGGAATATGCCATGTCTTTTGCCGACACCGGCCATCTGTGTGTGGCCACCCTGCACGCCAACAATGCCAATCAGGCCATTGAGCGGATTATGCACCTGGCACCCAAAGATCAGCATGACAAACTGCGTTTTGATTTAAGTCTGAATATCCGTGCCATTGTTGCTCAGCAACTGGTGCCTACGGCCGATGGCAAGGGCAGGGTTGCGGCGATTGAGATCCTGCTTAATTCGCCGTTGATCCGGGATCTGATCCAGCGCAATGAAATAGGCAGTCTGAAAGAGGCCATGCAAAAAGGTAAAGAAGCCGGTATGCAGACCTTCGATATGGCCCTTTACGAGCTCTTTAAAGCAGGCCGTATTACCATGGATCAGGCACTGCACCATGCAGACTCGCCAAATGATTTGCGTCTGATGATTAAACTCGACAAGGGAGATGGTCCGGAGCTGGGATCCTTGTCGAATGTCTCTATTGATATGGACTGACTGAGAAAGTTATCAGTCATCAGTTTTCAGTTATCAGCCGGAGCATGAAAAGCGATTTTAACGCGGAGACACAGAGCGCCTTGCAGGGCTCAATTTATTGGACTAACGGCGTCAATCCGCCTCTGCTGGTCGAATAAATTCGACCCTACAACTCGGCGTCTTTGTGGTGAATTGCAGCGGTACATTTCATCTCGCAGAGGCACTGAGATCGCAGAGGCTTGACCCCCTGAACTCTTTTCCCTCTGCGTTCTTTGCGCCTCTGCGAGAGATAGTTATTTGTTCGTGAGTTTAGTGCTTCTCATGGTTGAAGGCTTTTTACCGAGAACCACAGGAAAGAGGGTACTGGTTGCAGAGACTCCGGGACTAAAACCCTTAATCTCTTCTCTGTGTTCTCCGTGCCTCTGTGGTGAATATATTTTATGGAGGATTGCAGTGATAAAAGTCTACAGCAATGAGGATCGGTTTCTGGTCCAGCAGATAAAAGACATGCTGGAGAGTAACGGCATCCCCTGTTTTATCAAGAATGAATTCGCCATCGGCGGGGCAGGGGATCTGTCACCCTTTGATTGCTGGCCAGAGGTATGGATTATCGATAACGACTGGCAGACCAAGGCAGAGCAGGTGATTGAGGGTGTAAAGTCAGATCCGCAGCAGGGCCGGGACTGGTGCTGCAAAAAATGTGGTGAGACAAACGCTGGCAGTTTCGGAATTTGCTGGAGTTGCGGTGCTCAGGCTCCTCAACATGACTGAAGGTGCGAGGGGGTAAATTGTTGTTATGAATTTATCCCCCGGTCAGAAAACTGACTATACTTATTAGTCCTGCTGGCCACTTTGGGGAGAGCCCGACCATGAGTCTTTCACAACGCGTTGTATCCTACCTTGATAAGCAAAAAGTCCGTTATCAGACCTTGTTCCACGACCACTCACACAGCTCACTGGGAAGCGCTATTGCGGCTCATGTACCTTCAAATAAGGTCGCAAAGGCCGTCATTCTGGAAGATGACAACGGCCATCGTATGATGGCGGTATTACCCGCCGACAGTAAAGTCGATCTGGCGGGTATCAACGATATTCTTAATCGTCGCTTCAGGCTGATGAAGGAACAGCAGCTATACCGTTATTTTGAAGATTGTGAAAATGGAGCCATTCCGCCTCTGGCCCAGGCTTATAATCTGGATGCCATAGTGGATCACGGTCTGATGGATTTACCCGATATTTATTTTGAAGGGGGCGATCACCGCTCTCTGGTGCATTTATCCCAGCGGGATTTCTCCCGTATGATGCGCCACGCCGTGCATGCCAGTATCAGCAGGCCGGTATTTCATTAATATCAATTATCTATGCGGGTTGGTATAAAAGGGTATCCCCTAGTAGCGGATATCCTTTTATTTTTGCTTGCTGATGACAAATTGCGCCACTATCTTGTCCAGTTCGCCACTTTCTCTTTGTGCCTGAATAAAAGCATTCAGGGCCGGTAAGTGTGTGTGCCAGCGAGGGTGTAAGGCGATTTTCAGTGAGGTACTCGCTTTATAGTCGGAAACCGGCGTGATACGCAATCCAGGGAAATGCCTTTCGACCAGCCAGTAAGCTACCAGCTCATTGATGTAGGCGAAATCACAACGGGATTTTTCCAGCATTCTCAGCTGGGCCTGCTGGCTGCTGGCGTCCAGTCTCAGCATCGTTTTTGTTTCAAACGCTTTTTCAAGAACCGGATATACATAGTATTCGCGGGTACAAACAGATTTACCCGTTACCGAGGTATTCTCTGGAGCCTCTTGTGTATCGCGTTGGAACAAGTAGTCATCATAGGGCAGGATGGCCTGAGTGAACAGCAGCTGGTCGGGGTGTTTCGCCCACTCCGGGCTTATCAGCATGGCATCGACATTGCCATCATACAGCCGCTGTTCTCCACCTTTGCGGTTATCCATCACATACTCAATCGACAGGCTCTGCTGCTGTGTAAAACTGGTCAACAGTTTTGGCACGATACCTGTGATTTTATGCTGTTTTTCCTCGATGTAGATAAAAGGCGGGAAGCCGGGCTCATACACCGCAAACCTGAGGGTCCCATGACTTTCGGCAGGTGAGAAAAACAGCAGAGCGATCAGTAGCAGAGGACATCGCATACAGTCAGGCAGTGGTGTGATTCAATGGACGATAGGGCTGAGTATTACTCAGTTCGTTGAAATTAGCCATTCATCCAGCTTTCGAGGATCAGGCAGGCAGCGACACTGTCGACTTTTTGCTTGTCCAGCTTCTTATAACCGCCAAGCTCAAACAGCCGGGCTCTGGCGTCGGTACTGGTTAAACGTTCATCACAGGTATGCACCGGAACCTTAAATCTGGCGTGCAGGCGGTTGGCAAATTTTTGTGCCGCAAAGGTGACCTGTTGCTTTGTTCCATCCATATTCAGAGGTAAACCCACCACCATGGCTGCAGGTTGCCACTCCTGAAACAGGGCTTCGAGCTGATCCCAGTCAGGGATGCCATCTCTGGCTTTTAACGCCGGCAGCGGCGCGGCAGTGCCGGTAATCTGTTGCCCGGCGGCCACGCCTATGCTTTTGGTACCAAAATCAAAGCCCAGCAGAGTATTATTGGGGTTGCTCATAAGGTGGATTGCACTGAAAATGCCGGAATAGATTCCGACCCACACCACGGATGGATCTGTAGGCTATTATTCCTCACTCCTCACTCCTCACTCCTCACTCAGGTCAGGCATGCCCTGAACCCGGAGCCAGTTGCCAGATGTCGACGCCAAGTTTTTTTACTGCGGCTTCCCATTTTTTATGCACCGGCACATCAAATAACAGTTCGGTATCGGCCTCAATCAGCAGCCAGGAGTTTTCCTGAATTTCCTCCTCCAGTTGTCCTGCGCTCCAGCCGGCATAGCCCAAGGCCACCAGAGATTTCTCCGGGCCTTTGCTGTTTCCCAGCGAGCCGAGGATATCTCTGGAGGTGGTGACCATGATCTCCGAAGTCAGCGCCATGCTCGAACTCCAGCCTGGCTGGGTACTGTGCAGAATAAAGCCTCTGTCCTGACTGACGGGCCCCCCGGCCACCACAATCTGTTCGGCCTTGTCATGGGTAACTTCGATGTCTTTATCCACCTGTCTGAGCATCTCTTTTAAATTCAGCCCAGCGGGTTGATTGGTGACAATGCCCATGGCGCCATGTTCATTATGTTCGCAAATATAGGTCAGCGAACGGGAGAAATAAGGATCCTCCAGGCTGGGCATGGCAATCAGGAAGTGATTTTCAAAGCTTTTCATTGCACTGACTCGTTAATCATACATACCTCTAATGTATGGTCTCAAAGACGTCTTTCAATGGCATCGAACAGCATGGCGCAGATATTAATATCAAATTCAGCTTCTATTTCACGCACACAGGTAGGGCTGGTAACATTAATTTCTGTGAGCTTGTCGCCAATAATATCCAACCCAACAAATAACAGACCTTTTTCTGCCAACGTAGGCGCAATAGCCTCGGCAATAATGCGGTCTGAGTCAGACAGCGGCTGCGGCCTGCCAGTGCCTCCGGCAGCCAGATTGCCACGGGTCTCGCCCTGACTGGGCAGGCGGGCCAGGGTATAGGGCACTACTTCGCCATCGACCACTAATACTCGCTTGTCGCCTTCACTGATGGCGGGCAGGTATTCCTGAATCATCGCCAGCTGCTGGCCGTGATCAGTCAGGGTTTCAATTACCACACCGAGGTTATTGCCATCCTCCTTAATCCGGAAAATGGACGCGCCACCCATACCGTCCAGCGGTTTACAGATAATATCCTGATGCTGTTTATGAAAGGCCCGAATCAGTCTTTGCTGGCGGGTTACCAGCGTTGCCGGGCAAAATTGCGGGAACCAGGCGGCAAACAATTTTTCGTTACAGTCGCGCAGGCTCTGTGGCCGGTTAACCACCATCGCCCCTTGTTGCTCGGCCAGCTCAAACAGCTGTGTAGCGTAAAGGTATTCGCTGTCAAAAGGCGGATCTTTGCGCATCAGGATGGCGTCCAGCTCGCCCAATGGCGTAAAACGCTCTTCACCCAGCTCAAACCAGTTTTGCGGGTCCTCTTTGACACTGAGTGGCCTCATTCTGGCCATGGCTTTACCATTATTCAGGTACAGATCAGACATTTCCATATACTGAATCTCATAGCCACGTTGTTGTGCTTCGAGCAACATGGCAAAACTGGTGTCTTTTTTGATATTAATATGGGTGATGGGATCCATCACTATGCCGAGTTTAAGGCTCACAGACTATCCTGATTAAGGGGTTAAGCCCCCTTAATAGTCATTTATGGACGGCTTTTCAACTCTGATTAAGCTGTTTTTTAACCTGTTCGCTGAGCCTTTTATCCCCTATTGCCAGCAGGCTCTGGTAAATCTCCGTTGCCTGGCCGGACTCTCCGCTAAGTTCAAGCAGATTGGCCAGCCTGAATCTGGCCCAGTATTTCTCGGGCAATTGCCTGTTGTCGGGGGCATCTTGCAGATAGCGTTGAAGAGCTCCAATACCTTGTTCTAGAAAATCTTCTGCCAGCACCGCAGTGCGACCCATCTGATACAGTGCATTAAAGTTGTCAAAGCCCTTATCCTGTTCCGCACTGGCTAATGCCGAGGCTTTTTCAAATAATCTCAGGGCTTGCTGATACTGCTTCTCCTGCTGCAGGTTCATGGCTGCCAGAAAATAAAAATCGGCGTTGTTATGATATTGCTGTTTTGCCTGCTCAAGCAGTTTCTGATAGCCCGTTTCATCTTCTGTTTCCTTCAGATACCTCAGTCTGGCCTTTATCCCGGCAAGGGGCTTAAGTTTCTCAATCGCCTCAACCTGTTGCAGCGCCTTTTTATCGTCACCGCCGGCAATACCCGGAGCCTGGAGATAGAACTGCATCAGGCCCTGGCGAAACTGCACATTATCCGGCGCCAGTTCCACGGCTTTTTCAAACGCTTTAAGGGAATCTTTAGCATAGCCATAGGCAGAGAAAATACTGCTGTTGGAAGCCTGATTGGCCATCACCGAACCTTTTACAAAATGTGCCAGTGGATTGTCCGGATCCTGTTTCAGGCCCTTATTAATCCAGCTCTCGGCTATATCCAGATCCTGATTCTGCCAGATTCTGGCCAGGTAGATTTTTGCTTGTGGTTGCTGCTCTGACGCACTGAACAGCCTTTTGGCCTGTTCGTCGTTACCCTGTTGATAGGCATCGATAGCGGTTTGCAGATCGGCCCACACACAGGGGCTTAACAGAGCAAGTAAAAGCAGTAAGGTTTTCATTTTGATTCCTTTATCTGGGCAAATCTTTTGCTGTATTTACGGGACTGCAGGGAGATGATAACGGCACCTATGACACCCGGTGCCACCCAGGCCAGAAGCTGAAAGTAGCCGCTGTCGGCAAGTATGACCCTTGCACCGAAGGCCAGAAAGGCCGTGTAAGCACCGATACCTGAGCCGATCATGGCGCCGAGGTGTTCAATCCACCATTGCATGGGTTTAATGGAGGGGCGCAATACGTAGTGCAGCATGCCCGCTGAGATAAACAGCCCCAGAGGGCCAAATACCAGAAACAGCGTTTTTCCTGAACTAATGCCCAGCAGCGTCAGCAAGATGGCGCCAACAAAGAGCATTACCAGCAGACCCAGATGAGAGACGCTACGCAGTGGCGAGCGATCCTGTTTGCAGCGCAGCACCAGAATACCGTGACGTACTGAAGTCAGTACCAGCCAGCTTAAGTAAAGCAGAAAGGCTGAAAAAATACGGATCTGATTGCTGACTTGTGCAGCGCTGTCAGGGGGAACCCCCTCTCCATGTATTGCCATCGGGTTGATCAGCACCAGAGTGGACATAATCAGCCCGCTGCCGGCCACCAGATACATTACATTGGCGTAGTAACGACCAAATTTAACGTGATCCAGACTGCCTTTTTTCATCAGAGCCGGTGCCCAGAAAAGCAGCAGTGCGGCAGTGCCGATAGCGATATGAAACATCAGTAGTATGTTATGTAGCATTAACATCAGAACTCTCCTTTAGTCAGGTCGTCCGAGTTTAGGATGCAGGGGAATATCAACACAGTGCCGAAAGTCACTATTTATACTGTGACTTGTGGCCTATTGGCGGAATCTGAAAAGTCCCTTAAGCTGGGGCAATGAAAACTTTAAAAAGATTCGATGTTGAAAGCTTAAGTGCGCTGCTTACCTGGGCGTTGGTGGCAGGCTCTTCGGTCTACTTTCTGCAACGACAACTGAGCTGGGACCACTGGCGTCTGCTCAGCGCAATCGCGGGATACCTGCTGTTTATCGGCTTGTTTCTGGCGATGATCAGAGATAAAGCCTATCGCCATGATAAAGCCGTGCGCTGGACATTGCTGTTCACCCTGATGGTGCTGGTGGTGGGGTTGTATCTGTTGGTGCCGTACAGTTATGGGGCGATTCTGATGGTGCTGGCCTCAGCCATGGTGCCCCATTTATTATCCTTTAAGCTGGCAGTGTGGCTTTCCCCGCTGTGGTCTCTGCCCTTATACCTGGTGCTGCGCTTTTACTGGCAGGAAGAGTATGCAGGCATCACTTCTCTGCTTTTCTGGAGTTTTAACTTATTTGCGCTGATTATGATGAATACTGCCCTCAGGGAGCAGCGCGCCAGAGCCAGAGCTGAAGAGGTGAATCGTGAACTGATGGCAACACAGGCGCTGTTGAGCCAGGCCAGTAAGCAGGCGGAGAGAACACGCATTGCCAGAAATATTCATGATCTGCTCGGCCATCATCTGACAGCCTTGTCCATTAATCTACAGGTGGCGCAGCGTAAAACCGAAGGGGATGTGCGCCTGCTAATGGAGCAGTGCCACAGTATCGCCTCATTGCTGCTCAGCGATGTACGTGAGGCGGTATCAGATATGCGTGAAGGTGAATCCATCAACCTTGAGCAGGCACTTAAACTGTTAACTGAAAATGTGCCCCGGCTGCAGGTTGCACTGAAACTGAATGCACAGGTAAGCGATATCAGCCAGGCAAATATGATTTTAATGTGTGTGCGGGAGAGCCTGACTAATAGCTTAAAACACGGCAGTGCGGATAAAATGTGGATTGAACTTGATAAACGCAGCGGGTGGTTACATCTGAGTATAAAAGATAACGGCGGCGCGGCAGAATACAGCCCGGGCAACGGCCTCAAGGGCGTGCGTGAGAGAGCCGAAGCGCTGGGAGGAAAAGCCGGTTTTGATGTTGTTGCATCCGGTTTCTTAACCCGGATTAGCTGGCCGGAGGAAACACCATGATTAAACTGTTGCTGGTGGACGATCAGCAACTGTTACGCCAGGGCATCGCCAGTTTGCTGGGGTTGTCTGATAAGGTGCAACTGATGGCACAGGCAAATGATGGCGAGCAGGCCCTGAACTGGCTGCAGACCCATCCTGACACTGTGGATGTTGTGCTGATGGATATCCGTATGCCAAGGATGGATGGTATTCAGACTCTGACAGCCATGGCAGAGCAGGGGATCAACATACCGGCGATTATTCTGACCACCTTTGACGATCACGAGCTATTGATACAGGCCCTTAAGGCCGGCGCTAAAGGTTATTTGCTTAAAGATGTATCATTAGAAGTTCTGGTGGCCGGTATTCAGGCTGTTCACCGGGGGGGAACACTTATTCAGCCTGCGATTACCTCTACTCTGATAGATTCCCTTAAAGGACTTAAATCAGATTTCGAACACTATCAGCAACCAGAGGCGCTTTCTGACAAGGAGATGGAAATTCTGCGCCTGATGGCCGCCGGGTGCAGTAATAAGGAAATCGCACAGTCATTGTTTAAATCTGAAGGCACGGTTAAAAATCAGGTTTCAAACCTGCTGTCAAAACTGGGTGTACGTGACCGCACCCGGGCGGTACTCAGGGCCATTGAACAGGGGCTTATTTAGGCGAGAAAATCATTGTCCTGACAACGTTTTGCCAGGCGATCGATAAATTGGCGGATTTTGGCTGGTACATAGGCGGTAGACAGATACAGTGCATGCAGCGGAAAACTCTGTTGTGGATAATCGGGCAGTACGCTTACCAGTTGTCCGGATTCCAGCCCTTCCCTGAATGCCCAGACCGGTCCGAGATGCATGCCTTCACCAGCTTCCACCAGTTTGCGGATTGCAGACACGCTATTGATGATCAGTTTACCCCTGACATTGAGTTGTTGCGCCTGTTTGCCGGTGCCGAATCGCAGCTGCCGTTGTTGTTGCATTCTGGTGTAGAAAATAAAATCATGTTGGCGTAGATCAGCCGGTTTTGAAGGTACGCCTTTGCGGGCCAGGTAGTCAGGGGATGCCACGATTACCCTGGGCACGTTACCCAGTCTTCGGCAAATCAGACTGGAGTCGGGTAACTGACCGATGCGCACGGCCACATCTATGCCCTGGGCGCGCAAATCTTCGAATTGGCTACCCAATATAAGTTCAACCTGCAGATCCGGAGCTGTCCTAACCATCTCCTGTAGTACCGGGGCGATAAAATGACTACCAAAATCATGGGGTGCTGCCACTTTCAGGAGACCGGAAGGGGTATCCCGGGCACCGCGCAGCTTGCTTTCCAGTGCCTGCTGTTCATCCAGCAGTCGCCGCAGTCCCTCGTAGTATATGCTGCCGGCTTCGGTGGGACTCGAACGGCGGGTGGAACGTTGCAGCAGTCTCACTTGCAGCCGATGTTCCAAAGCTGCGATACGGCGACTTACATTGGAGGGATCGGTGCCCAATTGTTCGGCGGCGGCTTTCAGGCTGCCTGCTTCCACTATCCGGATAAACAGGGCTTCATTCGTATCCATATCTTATTGCGATTTTTACATGTATTTGTTGTTATTTTTATATCTACCTGAATATTTAGCAAGTGCCTAATCTTCTCCTTGTCTGAATAACAGACAGCAACTGACAGGAGAGATGAAGATGCAACTGGTTCAAGCAAACAATCAACAAGGTAAGGTCGCCATTGTCACAGGGGCGGCAAGAAACATGGGTCGGGCTTTCGCTCAGGCTTTGGCACAGCAAGGTGCAGACCTGGTGATTCATTATCATAGTGACAGTTCGGCGGTTGACGCAGAGCAAACCGCCAGGCTGGTGAAGGAATCAGGTGGCCGAGCCCTGTTGATAAAAGGGGATCTGTCCAGGGCCGACGAAGTCAATAAGCTGTTCGAGCAGACATTGCAAGCCTTTGGCCGGGTAGATATCGTGATCAACAATGCCGGCAGGGTGATTAAGAAGCCCTTCGTGGATTATACGGAAGAAGACTTTGAGCTGTCCTTTAATATCAATACCAAGTCTGTGTTTCTGATGATGCAGCAGGCCGCAAGACACATTGAGGATAATGGTCGCATCATCAACATGGGGACTTCTCTACTGGCTGCTTTTACCGGATATTATGGTTTGTATGCGGGCTCCAAGGCGCCGTTGGAGGACTTTACCCGAGCACTGGCTAAGGAAATAGGTAGTCGGGGGATTACGGTCAATACAGTAGCACCGGGTCCTGTCGACACAGCGTTTTTCCACGGTCAGGAAGATGAGGCAACTACCGCCTATCTCAGTGCCGCCAGTCCTATGGGGCGACTGGGCAAGATAGAGGACATTGTACCGCTGATCAGTTTTATTGCCTCACAAGAGGCCCGGTGGATAACCGGTCAGACCTTGTTCATTAATGGCGGTTTTGTCACCCGATAATTTATCCGGGCGGCTTCTGCCGCCCTGTACCGGAGATTCTGACCATGTCCTCACAATTCGCTTTATTTGTACCTCATGGGGAGTTTAAGGTTGTCAGGCAGCATAATATTCTGCTTTTTCGGATTAGTGGTGCCTGGAACCTGCAATGTGCGCAGTTGTTTACTGATTGTATCCGCAACCATATTGGCAAAATGAGTAATGGCCGGCCCTGGGTCAGGATTATGGATATGTCGGCCTGGGAACTAAGCTGCCCGGATGCTACCGATCACATCAGCCGGTTTGCCGACTGGGAAGATCGGCATGGCTGTGCCGGTCGCAGTTTCTGTCATGTCAGCGCCACCCAAAGGCAGTTATTGATGAAGAAGTACCATATGTCCAATCCTCCTGTACTGGTGGATAGTGTTTCTCGGGGTATTCGCTGGGCGCTAAGAGCGGTAAACTTGCAGCAGGCATCGGTTATGCTGGCTTCTATGCCGATAAGTTCCATGCCTGATGCTCCCGTCATCCTCTGAGGTGATCCTATAAGTCACCAAAGCGGCTTTGCAGGCTGGAAATAGCCGCAAGGGCGGCGGTTTCGGTACGCAGCACTCTGGGCCCAAGCATAGCGGGCGTAAAGCCCTGCTCTTCGGTTTGATATACTTCCTGTTTGCTAAGGCCTCCCTCGGGACCAATCAGTAAGCGAAAGCCGTGGTGGTTCGGGCTAAGATCCCTGAAAAGTTTGTCTGCAGTGGGGTCCAGTGTCAGGCGCAGGGCGTTGGTGGATTGTCTGACCCAATCGGCGAAAGGGGTGACCGGATGTAGTGTTGGCAGGGTATTGCGGCCACACTGTTCACAGGCGCTGATAATAATTTTCTGCCATTGCTGATATTTTTTCTGCCAGCGCTGGGGATCTATTTTTACTACGCAGCGCTCGGTTATCAGCGGTGTGATCTCTGTGACGCCCAGTTCCACGGATTTTTGCAGCACCAGATCCATACGATCCCCTTTGGAAATGCCCTGGCCAAGGTGAATGGGAAGCGGCGATTCACAACTGATACCCAGCTTGGCATCGATACTGGCGGTTACTTTGCGCCGTTCAACCTGTTGCAGCGTCGCCGGATATTCATTGCCATCACCATTAAATAACACCACCGGATGATCGGCTTTAAGGCGCAGCACATTGGCAATATGGTTTACGGCATCGGCGGTCAGTTCCACCTGGGTATCGACAGCAAGTAATTCGGGGTAATAAATTCTGGGTATACGCATGGCGTTATTCCACCTCAAAGCTGTAATACAGATCCATTGAGCGCTCAAGGCTGTTGACGGCCTCCAGCCAGAGCTGATTCATAAGATAAAAGCGTACGGTAACCTGACTGACCGGCTCAATAATACCAACACCGTATTTCAGATAGATTCGTTCGCCGATATAGCCGCTGACCGTGGCCAGGCTGTCACCGCTTACCGCATCGGTTTCTGTATCCAGAGTAATATCACTGAACAGCGGAATTTCATTCAATGCTTCGGTCAGGCCACTGGAGCCGGTTAAATCAATGCCCTGGTTGGCCGCCATGACCAGGGCCATAGAGCGACTGTCGCCACTATCAGCACCTGGGGGGCGCCCCCGCAGAAGATAAGAAAGAATGGCGCTTTGTTCCATCGCAGGGTTAGAGAACAGCTCTATCACAATGTTGTTGGCAGGGCCTGTGGCCTGAATCCCCGCTTCAACATTGGTACCGCGCAAGGGGCGAATAGCGCGCAGTTGCACCACCGGGTTGTCTACCGGACCCACAAACTGCAGCCGGCCACTTTTAACTTCCAGATTCTGCCCATAGGCTTTATAGGTACCCTGGGTAACGTTGAGGTTGCCGTACAACTGAATCTCTTCTGAAACAGTCTGGCGAGCCTGCAGTGCGCCATCAATCTTACCCGCAAAGCCAAAGCCGCTGACCACAAAGGGATCGATCATTTCCACCTCCACATCCATGTTGCAGCAAAGTGCTGCCTGCTCCGCTCTGGCCTGATCGCCGGTCAGTTGCATATCTTCCGACACGTCTGTTGCTGAGGCTGGCAGGGTGGTCAGGGTCAATGAACCACTGTCGATGGCTACCCGGCCTGAAAGGGTCAGGATGTTATCAAAGTTGATCTGCAGAGCCGGACTGATATTCGCCCGCAGCTCCGGCATCGCCAGCACCTGTAGTTTGTCACCTTTTATACTGGCTTCGAAGCTCAGGGCCTCTCGCCAGTCAGATTTCGCACTGTCCCAGTTGCTGTTACCGCTGAAACTGGCGCTGCCATCACCCATGGCAAAATCACCTTCAAAATCCACAGCGCTGCCATTAAAACGGGTTTGCATGTTGAGGGCGCGAACCTCTGTCTGACTGGCACTAAGCCGCAGGTTTGCACTGTCGATATTCAGACGGCCATCCAGTTTGGGCTGTTGCAGCGTACCGCTGAGGCTGATATCGGCGGCCAGTGTTCCTGTCAGTTCACTTAGCTCTGGCACCAGGCTGATAAAGCTTTGCAGTGGCAGCGGAGCGACTTTTAGGTTTCCCGACAGTGCTCTTTGCCTGGTATCACTGACCCGCAGGTTGAGATCCAGCAACGGCTGGCTGCCTGCCTTGAGCAGAGCACCCTTAAGGGTTACCTGCTGTTGCTCCGATTGCAAAGCAAAGCTTCCCTGCTGCCAGTCCAGCAGGGTTATCTGCTCAGGCTCTTGCTCTGATTCTTGCTCTTGTTCTGTCAGGTATTGCAGGCTGCCAGCAGTGCTCTTTAGTGTAATATCCAGCAGTGGCAGCCCCTGTTCTGGCAAGCTGACAGTGCCAGCCAGACTGGCCTTGCCAGCCAGGCGCTGGTTGCCGGGTGTCTGGTTTGCCCACTGGCCATAGTCAACTTCTGCACTGATGCTGATTTCATCGGTACCCGGCAGCGTTAACCCTTGCTTCAGGCACAATTGACTGAACTTACCCAGGTAGCAATGGGCGTCGACACTGAGGGCATTTTGTCGGAAGCTCATCGCTGTCTCCTGCTCCAGTTGCCAGTGCTCTTCCAGCGCTTTAAGACCAAATTCACTCAGTTTTCCCTGCCATTGCTGTTGTTGCAGGTCTGCCTGACCGGTGAGCGTGGCATTTGCCTGAATATCACCATCAATCGCGACCTCCAGTCTGTGTTCGGCTTCTGTGCCCGATAATGACAGACTGGCCTGCATCAGTTGCTCTGAATCTATGTTGATCGCCGGTGCCAGCACCTGAGCATTGATCTGCCCATTGTCGCCGTGCTGATAATCGCCGTTGAAGCTGAGATCAGTTGCCTGATACTGTTGATATTGCAGGCGCTTAAGGCCTCCGCTTATCTCCAACCGGGGAGTGTTAAGATTACCTGTCACAGCGAAGGTTGAGTCTGCCTGGCCCTGCAACTGTTCGCTGAGAAGGCTAAGATCATTACTGAGTAGTTTGCCCTGCAGCGCCCATTGCTTATCCACTTGCCCGGTGACGGTTAGCGCTGCACCCAGTGCCTGGGCCTGCAACTGCAGGTTTGCAATAGCGATGATATCTGACGCCTTTTCGAACAGGCCCTGTGCAGAGATGGACAAGGGCGTGTCTTCCAGTGTGCCCGAAAGCTCCAGTTTCTGCATTTCACCTTGCCAGTGCTGTTCCTGCAAAGTAGCGCTGAGATCAAATTGCCCTTTAACCCCGCCTGTGTAAGGCAGCAGGGGAGTATTCAGGGCGAGATGGCTGATGTCGCCTGTTAGCTGAGCGGCCAGTTTCTCGCCGTAGCTCAGATTGCCGTGCAGGGTAAAAGCGGATCCACTGCTGTTATCGGTAAAATCAATCTGCAATTGCCGGATCTGACCTTGCGTATGCTCCGCGTTCAGCCTCAGTCTGGCATTACCGGCCTCGCCAAATCCCAGACCTGCGAAGCCAAGGCTTGCGGACAGATTCTGTTGCCGTTGATCGCCTTCAATCCGGCCATGAGCTTGTGCCAGTTGCAGTTGTGCCCGTTCAGGCATCGGAATAAGGTGCTGCAGTTGATGACTTTGCAATGTCCAGTTAGCACTAAAGGGCAGTTGCTGGTCGGTCAGATTGGCCGTTGCTGTTAAAGACAATAATTTATCCTGCCCCAGTGAGGATTCCAGACGGCTTAAATCACCTTTTGCACTGAGTTGCCAGCTGCCCTGGCCGATGTTTTCAGGCAGTAATGCTGTGGCCGGCGTCAGCTTGGCACTTAGGTTCAGTGGGTAGGGGTGTCTGAGGGTTGCTTTTGCCTGCAGCGCTATTGAAGCCAGTTCAGGCACCTCAGCAAACAGATCTTTAATCCTAAGTTTGTCATCAATCCAGCTAAGGCTGAGCCGGAATTCGTCAATATCCGTGCTGTTCTCACCTTGTTCTATGCGGGTGTTGGTAAGCTGTAAATTCTCAATCCGCATATTCAGCGGTGCAATCAAATGGGGCAGCGATGCCAGAGGCCAGTCATCAGTAGCTGGCTGTTCTGTGCCGACAGGCAGTATCAGGTGAAGCTGTGACAGACGCAGCTCTGACAGGTTGAAAACCTCATTCTCAAGTCGGGCTGAGGCTTTCAGCCTTTGCCATGTTAGCTTCACATCAGCGCTTTGCAGACTGATATCATCAAGCTGTAGCCTTGCAAGCCTGACCGAAGGCAGCCAGTCAGGCAGTGTGATTTTTTCAGTGCCGGTAAAGGGCACCGCTGTCCCACTGTTATCTGCTGGCTTTGGCTCAGCCAGCGTGATACTGACTTGCCTGGCGCTTAAGTCCTGAATATGCAGTCTGGGCAGAAACAGCGCGCGCGCCGAGATATCTAACCTTAGCTCGGCAGCAGAAAGTTCAAGGCTGTCATCCTGATATCTGACTCCGCTCAGGGATAGCCCCCTGAGCAGGCTGCCGGACACACTCTGATAGCTCAGTGCTGGCTGTTGCTGTGTTGCCTGGAGAAGTAACCACTGACTACCGTTTTGTGTCGCGCCAAGCCAGGCTGTTGCTATAAGTACAATCAGCAATAACCCGGCCAGTATCAGTAATATCCAGCGTAACAAACGTTTGGTGCTGAAATTTACCGCCATCAGAGTTCCGCCCCCATACTGATATGAAATCGCGGATTATCTTCGTCGATGCCATATGCCACTTCCAGACGAATGGCGCCAACAGGAGAAAGCCAGTGCAGCCCGGTTCCCACCGATTGTTTAAGCTCAAAATCGCCGCGGTTAAAGGCATTACCGGCATCGGTAAACAGGGCTATGCGCCAGTTGTCATTGAGGTAATACTGATACTCTACAGAGGCGACAGCCAGCATTTTTCCGCCCACCACTTTTTGATCATCAGTGTCGTCATCCGTATCAACGGTAATAGTCGGGCCCAGGCTGTTATAGGCGAAGCCTCTGATGCTCTGATCACCGCCGGCAAAGAAGCGCAACGAGGGCGCTAAATCTTCACTACTATCAATCCCTGTTATGTTGGCTCCGGCTTGCCCGCGTATCACCAGTCTGTGGTTGCCCCAACTGTCCAGCCATTTCCAGAATGCGGTGGCCCTGAGCAGTCGCCCGCTGGAACCGAGCGCATCATCTGTGGCTTCGAGTTGGTAGCTTTGCAAAAAACCTGATGAAGGATCCCGCACCGGCCCTTGTCGGCGGGTTCGCGATAAACTGATACCCGGCAACAGATAATTTCCATCAAAATCGCTGCCATCCAGTGACCACTGCTCCGACAGCCAGCGTACCTGGGAGCTGAATATCCATCGCCCTTTGATGTCTTGTCTGACCACAGCGGCGTGTTGTTGTGTGCTGGTCAGATCACCGAAGTCGTTTTTTTCAAAACCCAGGCGTAATTGATAGTGCTGGTTATTAGGATCCTCACCCGGTATCTGATACAAAAAGTTGAGATAAGGGTTGACGGTGGAATAGCGCAGCATAGTTTGCTGGCTGTGCCCATGACGGTTTACCCGCGGAGTTTGCCAGTTGAATTGTGCCCGGGGTCCGGTATCGGTGACATAGCCAAGACCGACCTGAAAGCTGTGGCGACTGGCATCACTGAGGTTGACCTGAATCGGTACCCGGTGATCCTCTGACTGATTGATTTTAGGGACAACCTGAACTTCACCGAAATAGCCGGATTTGCGCAAAGCTGACTCCAGCTTGCTCAGTTGTGATATCTGATAATATTCATCTTCCTGCAGAGGTGATAACCGCGCTAATAATTCCGGTGACAGTGATGAACCGCTAAACTCAATCTCACCCAGCCGGAATCTGGCCCCGGCATCATAATGCAGCACTATTCTGGCCTTTTGCTGACCTTTATCTATAAGTAATTGTGTTTCCTTCCATTTGCCACTCAGGTAGCCATGATTGCGGGCATAATTATGGATTTCACTTTTCCAGCTTTCATAGCGGCCATGGTTCAGCACTTTACCCTTATGATTGCGGATACGCTGCAAGATGTCCCCGAAACCCTCATCCTTATCGTTATCAATGTTTACTTTCAGATCCAGTTCGGTGATCAGGGTCGGATCGCCGGGAGTGACCATCAGCGTTACCTGAACGGGCTTTACCTCACGTTCTATCTGCAGATCAATCCCGGCATTATTGTAGCCAAGAGCGATAAGAGCCTGCTCACTGCGATGTGGCATTTTGGCCAGAAATCTGTTGAGCTGGCTTTGTTGTTCAGGAAATGCCCCCAGGTGAGCGCGGATATTTTCCCTTTGGGCATCGGTCACGCCCTCAATCTTGAGGGTCATGATTTCTTCGCCGATCGCGGTTGTCGATATCAGCACGCACAACAGCATGAGCTTCGGCCACCATGGTTGTTTGCCGGGACGGGTTAATATCAGAGGAGAAAAAGTGATCAAGGCAGTGGTTTCGTCCGTTTCTAATGCGCCAGTCCGTCAAACGGATTGAACAAGGTAATCCAGTTGACATAGAAGTAAATACTAACAAGGAATCCGGCATCAGTTAAGAAAATACTGGCCCCTTTGCCGGAGCTTCTATTATGCTGTAAGCAGTTTATCAATGACTGTATTTTTAGAGGGAGTGAAGACATGTTTGAAACAGAAAGAATGGCCGAGATGGTAGATACCTATCTGATTCCATGGGGAATCAATATTGCACTGGCCCTGCTTATTTTTGTGATTGGTCGTATTGTGGTGGGAATTGTTGTTGGTCTGTTTGGCAAAGTCATGGCCCGCTCCAAGTACGACGACATGTTGGTGAGTTTTATTAAGTCCATCATCAACGCGTTGTTGATGTTGTTTGTGATCATTGCGTCTTTAGATCAGTTGGGTGTGGATACCACATCTCTGGTGGCTATATTTGGTGCTGCCGGCCTGGCGATTGGTTTGTCGATGAAGGATTCGCTGCAGAACTTCGCAGCCGGGGTCTTGTTACTGGTGTTTCGCCCCTTTAAGGCCGGGGATTATGTGGAAGCGGCCGGAACTGCCGGCTCAGTCAAGCATATCGGTATTTTTACCACTATTTTTAACACTCCGGACAATAAAATGGTAATCGTGCCTAACGGCGCCATTTATGGCGACAATATTGTTAACTACTCGGCCATGGATACCCGGCGGGTCGATATGGTGGTGGGTATCAGCTATGACAGCGACTTACGCAAAGCCAAACAGATTTTGCTGGAGATGCTTGAGGCCGATGAACGGGTGCTCAAAGATCCTACGCCTCAGGTGGCAGTTTCTGAGTTGGCAGACAGCAGCGTTAATTTTGTTGTGCGACCCTGGGCAAAAACCTCAGATTACTGGGGACTTAAATTTGATTTTACTGAGGCAGTAAAACTGCGCTTTGACGAAGAAGGCATTGGCATTCCGTTCCCGCAAATGGATGTGCATGTGCATAAAAATGAGCAGGAAGTGGAAGAAAAAGCGTCAGAATAACCTCAATGAGTACTGAAGAAGGGCGCAATAGTGCCCTTTTTTGTTTTTTGAAATTATATGGCGCTCTAGGGGCGGCAATCCGGCTTACTGGTGCTGCGCTGATAGGCGTTGTTGGCGCTGGCCATATTTTGTTGTAGCAGTTTTATACGGCTGTCCGGGGCCGGGTGAGTAGAGAGAAATTCCGGCTGGCGCTGGCCGCCGCTGGCTTTAGCCATATTTTGCCACAGGTTAACGGATTGCTGTGGATCAAAACCGGCTTTTGCCATCAGATCCAGGCCGATAATGTCGGCTTCAGACTCATGGGTGCGGCTAAAGGGCAACTGCACGCCCACCTGAACACCCAGGCCAATGGCACCCATAATCATCGGAGTCTGTGCCACCTGCTGATTTTGTAGGATTTGATTGGTGGCTTCCATTCCCAGGTTAATCAGCGTGCCGCTCGACATCCGCTCGTTGCCATGCTCGGCAATCACGTGAGCCACTTCATGGCCAACGACCGCGGCTAACTGATGTTGATTCTCGGCCACCTTCAACAGCCCTGTATACACACCAATTTTACCGCCCGGCAGCGCGAACGCATTGATTTGATCTTCATCGAAGACCACCACTTCCCAGTCGCCTGAAAACACGCTCTGTGGTACCTGACGGGCAATATGCTCGGCAACACAGCGCACATACTTGTTTTCTACCGCTTTGGAAGAAACTTTCTGTTCGCTTTTCATGCTGTCAAAGGCCTGGGTGCCCATATCCGCCAGTTGCGCCGAAGAATAGAGCTTAATGGTTTTGCGGCCGGTAGGAGAGGTGGTACAGGCACTTAAAAATACTGTACACAGAAGTAAAATGCTGATTATACGGAACCACATGGCAAATCCTTGCTTAGAAACAATAAGGCTATTCTGCGCGCCACAGGCTGGTTTGCCAAGCTGCTTAGGGGAATATTTACCGCAAAGACGCAGAGGGCACAGAGAAGATAAATGCCATGTGGGGTCCAATTCATTGGACTGCCTCAGGATATTTGTCGAATAAATTTTATCTCGCAGAGGCGCAGAGAAGAGCGAGAGCTGATAGTAGGTCATTCCCGCGAAGGCGGGAATCCAGTGCCTTTGATGATGGTAAATTTACCGCAAACACAAAAGGCACAGACAGGTAACGGGGATTAAACCACGTTTACTCCTCTGTGTTCTCTGTGCCTCTGTGGTGAATGCTTTTAAATACCAGCAGCACTGCGCAGGGCGTCGGCTTTGTCGGTCGCTTCCCAGGGGAAAGCATCGCGGCCAAAGTGACCATATGCGGCGGTGGCCTGATAGATGGGGCGCTCCAGATCGAGCATTTTCAGCAGGCCATAGGGGCGCAGGTCGAAAAACTCTCTGATTAGCTCAATCAGACGGGCCTCATCCACCTTGCCGGTGCCGAAGGTATCCACATTAATTGAGGTAGGTTCGGCCACACCAATGGCGTAGGACACCTGTATCTCGCATTTATCCGCCAGACCCGCCGCAACGATATTCTTGGCCACATAACGCCCGGCATAGGTGGCTGAGCGATCAACCTTTGAAGGATCTTTACCGGAAAAGGCTCCGCCACCATGGCGGGCCATGCCGCCATAGGTATCGACGATGATCTTACGTCCGGTGAGACCGCAATCCCCCATTGGGCCGCCAATCACAAAGCGGCCAGTGGGGTTAATAAAATATTTGGTGTTGGCATTCAGCCACTGCGAGGGTAATACCGGTTTGATGATTTCTTCCATCACCGCCTCGGTCAGATCGGCTGTGCTGATGCTTTCACTGTGCTGGGTAGAGAGCACCACTGCATCAATACTGACCGGCTGACCATTTTCATAGGCAAAGGTCACCTGACTCTTGGCATCGGGACGCAGCCAGTTGAGTGTGCCGTTTTTACGCACTTCGGCCTGGCGTTTTACCAGCCGGTGAGCATAGGTAATAGGCGCGGGCATCAGCACATCGGTTTCATTGGTAGCGTAACCAAACATCAGGCCCTGATCACCTGCGCCCTGATCTTCCGGGCGGGTTCTGTCTACTCCCTGGTTGATATCCGGGCTCTGTTTGCCGATGGCATTAAGCACGGCGCAGGAGTCGGCATCGAAACCCATATCCGAGTGGGTGTAGCCAATATCACGCACGGTATCCCGTACCAGTTGCTCAATATCCACCCAGGCGGTGGTATTAATCTCGCCGCCTACCAGCACCATGCCGGTTTTAACAAAAGTCTCACAGGCGACTCTGGCTTTAGGATCCTGCTTTAAAATGGCGTCCAGTACGGCATCGGAGATCTGGTCTGCCACCTTATCGGGGTGCCCCTCGGATACAGACTCGGAGGTAAACAGATGTTTTGCCATAAATTGTCCTCGTAATTCGGTATGTCAGATCGTTATCGACCATAATCCTAAATTCGGCAGTTGACACACGGACGATAGCACATCTCCTTGATTCGTCTGGCTATATGAAAAAATGCCTCATCACCAATAAGGTGACCACGGATTTTTTTATTACGCCATCCAAATCAGATAGATGCACTCTCGTCTCGCGCGCAACTACTGAATCCAGGATACTGGAGATTATTCTACCCACGTAAATCAAAAATACCAGCCTTTACATCTAGACGTCTAAATGTCTGTTTGTTAACTTTGCTTGCCAGTTTGTCATATCCGGGTCAGTTGATGTAGTGGTGGAGTGGATAAGTTATTCTGTTTTTATCATTACCAAAATGCGCAACGGCGTTGCAGTTACTAAGGCGCTGGGCGAGAATAGATGCCCTTTTCAGGGTCGCCATACCCTAAGCCCTAAACAGCCAGCAGGAGTTATATATGTCCCAGAGCACTGAAGTCAGTCGTCGACAGTTAGCCAATGCCATCCGTGCCCTCTCTATGGATGCAGTCCAGAAAGCCAAATCCGGTCACCCCGGTGCGCCCATGGGGATGGCGGATATTGCCCAGGTATTGTGGTGTGATTTTCTCAATCACAATCCTGCCAATCCGGACTGGGCTAACAGGGATCGTTTTGTGCTGTCCAATGGTCATGGTTCGATGCTGGTTTATTCGCTGTTGCACCTAAGTGGTTACGACCTGCCCATGGAAGAGATCAAAAACTTCCGTCAACTGCATTCCAGAACACCTGGTCACCCGGAATATGGCTATGCGCCCGGTGTGGAAACCACCACCGGACCACTGGGTCAGGGGATCAGCAATGCAGTGGGTATGGCGATTGCGGAAAAGACGCTGGCTGCGCAGTTTAATCGTCAGGACCATGAGATTATTGACCACTATACCTATTGCTTCCTGGGAGACGGCTGTCTGATGGAAGGGGTGTCTCACGAAAGTTGTTCTCTTGCAGGCACGCTGGGGCTGGGCAAACTGATTGCCTTTTGGGATGACAACGGCATTTCTATCGACGGTGAAGTAGAAGGCTGGTTTACCGATGATACACCTGCACGCTTCCGTGCTTATGGCTGGCAGGTGATTGAGGCTGTGGACGGCCATGATTCTGAGCAGATCAAGGCCGCTATCGAGGAAGCAAGGGCACAAACCAGCAAGCCCACGCTGATCTGTACCAAGACCATTATCGGTTTTGGCTCACCGAATAAATCCGGCAGCCATGATTGCCATGGTGCACCCCTGGGTGATGATGAAATTGCCGCCGCCCGTGAATACCTGAACTGGCCCTATGCACCTTTCGAGGTACCAGCAGAAATTTATTCCGGCTGGGATGCCAAAGCAGCGGGCGCTGAGCGCGAGCAGAACTGGAACGAACAACTGGCCGCCTATGTCAGCGCTTATCCTGAACTGGCGGCAGAACTCCAAAGACGCCTCAAAGGTGAACTGCCAGCTGATTTTGCACAAAAAGCAGAAGCCTTTATTCAGGCCTGCCAGGACAAGAGCGAAGATATTGCCAGCCGCAAGGCTTCACAAAACAGCATCGAAGCCTTTGCCTCTATTTTGCCGGAGGTTATTGGTGGCTCGGCGGATCTGGCCGGCTCTAACCTGACCTTGTGGTCCGGTGCCAAAGGCCTCAGCGCCGAAGATGCCAGCGGTAATTATATTTACTACGGTGTGCGCGAATTCGGCATGAGCGCGATTATGAACGGTATTGGCCTGCATGGTGGTTTCCGTGCTTACGGCGCTACCTTTCTGATGTTTATGGAATATGCCCGCAATGCCGTGCGCATGTCGGCACTGATGGGGATCCCGAATATTTTTGTTTATACCCATGATTCTATCGGTCAGGGGGAAGATGGCCCGACCCATCAGCCGATTGAGCAACTGGCGAATCTGCGTCTGACCCCCAATATGCACACCTGGCGCCCCTGTGATGGCGCAGAAACTGCCACGGCCTGGAAAGCGGCGCTGGAGCGCACCGACGGCCCCAGTGCGCTGGTATTCAGCCGTCAGGGCCTTAAAGCCCAGGCCCGTAATGCACAGCAGCTTGCTGATATTGCCCGTGGTGGCTATGTGCTTGTGGATTGTGACGGCAGCGCAGATGTAATCCTGATTGCCACTGGCTCTGAGGTGGCGATTACGGTGCAGGCCGCAGCACAATTGCGCGAGCAGGGTAAAAAAGTGCGGGTCGTTTCCATGCCCAGCACCAGCGTGTTCGATCAGCAGGATGATGAATATAAAGAGTCGGTATTGCCTTCAAACATAACCCGCCGTGTGGCTGTGGAAGCCGCTCATGTGGATTTCTGGCACAAATATACCGGTTTTAACGGCGCAGTGGTGGGCATGACAACCTTTGGTGAATCAGCGCCGGGTGGTGCGTTGATGGAGCACTTTGGCTTTACAGCTGACAAGGTGGCACAGGCTGCGCTGAACTTGCTCAACTGATAGCCCGCTGGATACAATCCGCTTAGTTGAACTGCCGGCTTGTGCCGGCAGCTTTGTTTGGACGCTTGCTGGCGTTGTTTCTAAACTACATGGTGCTTTTGGATGTTACGTATTGCCATTAATGGTTTTGGCCGGATTGGCCGCAATGTGTTGCGGGCCCTTTATGAAAGTGGGCGTAACAGCCAGATCCAGGTGGTCGCGATCAATGAGCTGGCCAAACCCGAAGGGGTGGCGCATCTGCTTAAGTATGATACTTCTCACGGGCGTTTCGCCTTCGATGTGCGTCTCGATGGCACCATTTTGAATGTGGCTGGCGACCCGATCCGTCTATTGCAGCATGCAGATATTGCAGCATTGCCCTGGTCGGAACTGGATGTGGATATTGTACTTGAATGCACCGGTGTGTTTGGTGACCGCGCCGACGGTGAGCAGCATCTTGCCCAGGGGGCGAAGAAGGTGCTGTTTTCACAGCCCTGTGGCCCGGATATGGACGCGACGGTGATCTATGGCATTAACGACGACATGCTTAAGGCCACAGATCGTATTGTCTCCAATGGTTCCTGCACGACCAACTGTATTGTGCCGGTGATTCAGGCACTGGATCTGGCTTTTGGTGTGGACAGCGGCACTATTACCACTATTCACGCCTCCATGCATGACCAGCAGGTGATTGATGCCTATCATGATGACCTGCGCCGTACCCGCGCTGCCAGCCAGTCTATTATTCCGGTGGATACCAAGCTGGCCCGTGGTATCGAACGTATTCTGCCGAAATTTGCCGGTCGCTTTGAAGCCATTGCCGTGCGTGTCCCGACTATTAATGTTACCGCCATGGATCTCAGTGTAACCTTAAATCAGAAGGTTAATATCGCGCAGGTCAATCAGGCCCTGATGCAGGCCAGAGAAGGCCGCCTGGCAGGGATTCTCGGTTATACCGAAGAGCCACTGGTGTCCTGTGACTTTAACCATGATCCCCATTCCGCCATCGTTGATGGTACCCAGACCCGGGTCAGTCACAATTGCCTGGTAAAAACTCTGGTCTGGTGTGATAACGAATGGGGCTTTGCCAATCGTATGCTGGATACAGCCATGGCCATGGGGGCGCGTTAGAAAAAGTCTTCAGTGGGTAGCCCGGATGCAGCAAAGCGGAATCCGGGGAATCTCCGCTTATGAAAATCCCGCAATCCGCTGCGCTTCTTGACGGGCTACGTTCTGATTACTGATAACTTACAACTTAAAGGGTGTGATATGAATATTTTGAAAATGTCGGAGCTGGATCTTGCCGGTAAACGGGTATTGATCCGCCAGGATCTCAACGTGCCGGTCAAAGAGGGTAAAGTGACCTCTGATGCCCGCATTAAAGCCTCTCTGCCCACTATCAAAGCAGCCCTTAAAGCCGGAGCCAGAGTGATGGTGATGTCCCATTTAGGGCGCCCCACAGAAGGCCAGTTTGAAGCTCAGTATTCCCTGCAACCAGTAGTGGACTACCTTAACAAGGCCCTTGATTGTCCGGTGCGCCTGGCCAGTGATTACCTTGATGGTGTAGAGGTGGCCGAAGGCGAGCTGGTGGTACTGGAGAATGTGCGTTTTAATCCCGGCGAGAAAAAAGATGATGAGACGTTGTCAAAGCAATACGCCGCCTTGTGTGATATTTATGTGATGGATGCTTTTGGCACGGCCCACCGTGCACAGGCCTCTACCCATGGCGTGGGTAAGTTTGCACCACAGGCTTGCGCCGGGCCATTGCTGGCCGCTGAGCTGGAAGCCCTGGGCAAGGCACTGCAGAACCCGGCCAGGCCGCTACTGGCGATTGTGGGTGGCTCCAAGGTTTCTACAAAGTTAACCGTACTGGAAGCCTTGTCAGAAAAAGTCGATCAGCTGATAGTGGGTGGCGGTATTGCCAATACCTTTATCGCCGCGACCGGTAATCCTGTAGGTAAATCTTTGTATGAAGCGGACCTTATCCCTGAAGCCAAACGCCTGCTGGAAAAAGCCCGCGCCAATGGTGGTGATATTCCGGTGCCGGACGATGTGGTGGTGGGGCAGGAGTTTTCTGAAACTGCGGTGGCGACCCATAAAAAGGTGAGTGAAGTGAGCGAATCGGATATGATCTTCGATATCGGACCGCAAACTGCCGAAAGACTGGCCGAGCAGATTAAAAAAGCCGGTACTATTGTCTGGAATGGCCCGGTAGGGGTGTTTGAGTTTGACCAGTTTGGTGCTGGCACCAAAGTCCTGGCTCATGCGATTGCCGACAGCGACGCCTTCTCTATAGCGGGCGGTGGTGACACCCTGGCGGCGGTTGATAAGTATGAGATTGCCGATAAGATCTCTTATATCAGTACCGGTGGTGGTGCCTTTCTGGAATTTCTTGAAGGCAAGGCCTTACCGGCAGTCACTATGCTGGAACAAAGGGCTAAGTAGGTCGGAATTTATGTCCAGGGATGGACGGTATGTCGACGTTGCAGGGATGCATTTCGTAGACCAGTCCGACAAAGGATCACAAGCATTCACATTGGTGTCGGACTAAAGTCCGACCTACAGGTGCAGCGCCGTTGGGCTGCTTAAAAATAAGAAGGGCGGCTAACGCCTTAGCTATACTAACTGACAATATCTCTGTATCCCGGCGCTGATTCTGAATACAGCTCAGCGCCCCCTACAATAAAAAAGGAGTTGCCAATGGCAGCCGAAGCCAAAGCAAAAATGCTGGAAAAAGTGCAGAATCAGGATGGCTTTATTGCCGCTCTGGATCAAAGCGGTGGCAGTACCCCAAAAGCCCTGAAACTGTATGGGCTTGATGAGTCTGCCTGGAGTTCAGACGAGGAAATGTTTGATCTGGTACACCAGATGCGCACCCGCATTATTACCAGTCCGGCTTTTAACGGTGAGCGCATACTGGGCGCCATTTTGTTTGAAAACACCCTGGATCGTTATGTCGAAGGGGAATATTCATCCCGTTATCTGTGGAAGGAAAAGCAGGTTGTGCCTTTTCTGAAAGTGGACAAAGGCCTTGCCGATGAGGCAAAAGGGGTACAGTTGATGAAGCCCATGCCTGAGCTGGGTAAATTATTGTCCAAGGCCAATGATCAGGGCGTATTCGGTACCAAGATGCGTTCGGTGATCAAACAGGCTAATGCTGAGGGGATCCGTGAAGTCGTGGCGCAGCAGTTTGAAGTGGCCAGCCATATTATGGCTGCGGGTCTGGTGCCTATTATTGAGCCGGAAGTGGATATTCACTGCCCGGATAAGGCCGAAGCCGAAGCCCTGCTCAAGCAGGATATTCTGGCCGAACTGGACAGTTTGTCTACGGCACAGAAAGTGATGCTCAAACTCACCCTGCCCGAAGAAGACAATTTCTATAGGGATTGCATTGAGCATGGCAATGTTGTTCGTGTGGTGGCCCTCTCCGGCGGTTACAGCCGTGAAGAAGCTAACCAGCGTCTGAGCAGAAATCATGGCATGATCGCCAGCTTCTCGCGGGCGCTGACAGAAGGATTGTCCGCACAGCAATCAGATGAAGACTTTAACGCCACGCTGGATGCGACTATCGAGAGTATCTATCAGGCATCCAAGTCCTGATTGCTTTAAGCTATCAATCACCGTAATAACATGATTATTACGGTGATTTTTTATCAGATTGAAGCAAAAGTATCTGAATATATTATTTAAACGGTTAAAAAATAACCGCAACCCCTGCAAACTGGCTTGTAATTTAGTTACAATTGCGCCAGATTTTCAACCACCCGGAACGTAAGCTCGATGATAAAGAAGACCACTTTGGCCCTGGCGGCCATTCTCACCCTGCCTTTTTTGGCCCAGGCTAATAGTCTGGATGTCGTATTTGCCGCAGATACGACGACTCCTGAAGAGACGGAAAAGCCTTTTACTATGGATGGTGAGCTGGGCATTATCGTGACCACAGGTAATACCGAAGCGTCTACCTTCAAAGGCAGAATCAACGCTCACCAGGAATTGTCTCAGTGGAGCAACGACTATACGATAGAGGGGTTTTACAAGCAGGATGAGGTGACGGTTGATGACGAAACTGAAACCCAGACAACTGCGCAGAAGATTTTCCTGTCAGGTCAGGGAAGTTACAAACTGGAAAATCCCAAGCATCGCTTGTTCGCTTTTGGTTCTTATGAAGATGACAGATTCAGTGGTTTCAATCACCAGGCGACAATAGCAGCAGGTTGGGCACAGGAGTTATGGAAAACCGATGTTTCTTCTTTTACCTATAGCATCGGTCCTGGTTATTCGATGGCAGAGCGCGAAACCGGCGAGAGCGTAAACGGTATGATAGTTCGGGGCGCACTGGATTATCGCTGGAAAATTTCCGGTACTTCTGAGTTCCGTCAGACCTTCAGTACTGAAGTGGGTAATGAGAATACCAAGTCCAAATCTGAGTCTTCTGTTTCCGCGCAGATCAATGGTTCACTGGCTCTGAAAGTGGCGTTGATACTGAACCACAATACTGATGTGGCAGATGATATTGAAGAACTGGATACCCAGACCTCGGTAACACTGGTCTATAACTTCTTCTGATTATCAGCATTCCGATAGTTAAAAACGCCGGTCAGTTGACCGGCGTTTTTGTTTTCAGCTCAGGTAGTCTGGATGGAGCGAAGCGGAATCCGGGAGAACCCGCAATCCGCTGCGCTACTTGACGGGCTACCCTGGCTGCATTTATCTACAACTGCGCAAAGCATTTGCACCACAGAGCCACAGAGCCGCCGAGAAGTAAAAGGGGACAAACCCTCCAGATCTCTGTGCCCTCCGTGGCTCTGGGGTTAATTTGAGATTTTCAAAGGTCACTGGATGCCAGATAACAACATTCGGGCATGACGGACGGTCGTTCCCGTATGCTGTAGGCGGACCCGCCCAGCACCTTTGATTGCACCGTGTAACCGTTAGCACATTGGTCATTCAATGGTTGCTGTGAACCCAGCGCCTTTTATTTAGCACCAACAACACAAAAAACAGGTTTCACCGCAGAGACGCTGAGAGCACGGAGATTTGAATCTTTAATCTCTTTGCCTCCGCGTTCTTTGCGCCTCTGCGAGAGGGATAGGCTTTTACCTTTACTCCACTTTGGTTTTCAGACCACGGCGGATCAGCAGGGCTTCTGTGGTCGGCTCCTGGCCACGGAATTTGATATAAGATTCCATCGGCGGCCGTGAATTGCCCGTTTCCAGAATGTGCTTGCGGTAGAGCTCACCGTTTTCACGGGTCAGTCCGCCTAAGCTCTGCACATAGGCGAACGCATCGGCAGCCAGAATTTCACTCCACATATAGGCATAGTAGCCAGCCGAGTAACCACCACCTACTGAGTGGGCGAAGAAGGTTGATTTATAACGTGGCGGTACGGCAGGCAGATCTACGCCGTATTTCTCCAGTGCCGCCTGTTCAAATTCTGTTGCATCAATCAGTGGTGCATCGGCACTCAGAGTATGCAGTTCCATATCCAGCAGCGCGGCAGACATATATTCGAGGGTATCAAAACCCATATTGAAGCTGCGTGAACGCATGATCTTATCCAGCAATTCCTCAGGGATCTGCTCATCGGTTTCATGATGACGTGCGTAGTTGGCGATCACTTCAGGGTAAGCGGCCCAGTCTTCCTCAAAGGTAGAAGGGAATTCCACATAATCACGGGATACGGAGGTACCAGCCAGTGAGGGGTATTTTACATTCGAGAGCATACCGTGCAGACCGTGGCCCAGTTCGTGGAACATGGTGGTCACATGGTCATAGCTGACCAAAGTCGGTTCACCTTCTGGCCCTTTAGGGATATTCATCACATTCACCACTACCGGCTTTTGTTCCAGCAGGTGGGACTGACCCACAAAAGAGCTCATCCAGGCACCACCCCGTTTGCCTTCCCGGGCAAAGTAATCGGCATAGAAGATAGCCAGGCTCTTATCGCCATGGTCAAAGACTTCAAAAGCCTGTACATCAGGATGATAAACCGGCAGATCCGGGCGCGGTTCGAAGCGCACGCCATACAGGCGATTCATGGTATAGAATAAGCCGTCATGCAGTACCCGGTTAAACTCGAAGTACTGTTTGACCTCCTGCTCATCAAGATCATATTTTTCCTGACGTACCTTTTCGGCATAATAGGCCCAGTCCCATGGCTGAACGTCAAAGTCACCACCTTCACGATTAATCATTTCCTGAATCGCGGCCTGTTCAGCTTTGGTGTTTTCCACTACAGCTGGCACCATGCTGGTGAGCATATTCAGCACATTGCTGGGGGTTTCTGCCATGGTATTCTGTAATTGGTAGCTGGCCCAGTTCGGGTAGCCGAGTAACTTTGCTCTTTCTGCGCGGATCTGTGCCAGACGGGCTACTAAAGGTTTATTGTCCAGTTCGCCGGAGGTACCACGATACGCCGAGGCTTCCCAGATTCGTTGTCTGAGCTCACGATTTTCCAGTGAGCCTAATACCGGCTGACGGGTGGTATTGGTGATCTTGATAAGGTACTTACCTTCATGACCGGCATCGGTGGCGTCTTTGGCTGCCGAGCGAATATCGCTGTCACTCATGCCAGCAAGCTCTTCCTTGCTGTTTACCACTACGGCGATTTCTTTGCTCAGTTTCAGCAGGTTCTGGCTGAACTCTGTGGTCAGCTGTGAATGTTCTTCATTCAGCGCCCGGATAGCGGTTTTTTGCTCTTCGTTAAGTTGTGCACCGGCGCTTACAAAGCGGTCGTAGTATACATCCAGCAGACGGGCAGATTCAGGATCTAAATCCAGTTCTTCACGCTGTTCGTACAACCCTTGTACCCGCTCAAAAAGTTTAGCGTTAAGGTAAATATTGTCGCGGTGCCCGGCCAGTTTCGGAGCCATGGTTTTCTGAATTTCCCGACGCTGCTCATTGCTGTCAGTACCTGTGAGGTTAAAGAAAATACGCGATACGCGGGTCAGCAGGCTGCCGGTTTTCTCCATTGCCACAATGGTGTTGTCGAAGCTGGCTGGCTCCTGATTATTGGCGATCGATTCAATTTCTTTGAGATGTTGCTCAATGCCCTGTTCAAAGGCGGGCAGGAAATGGTCATCTTCAATAATGCTGAAATCCGGAGCCTGATATTGCAGGCTGCTTGGTGTGAGCAGCGGATTAGCCTGTTGGCTGTCTGCAACAGCCTGGCTGGCTGTTTCGCTGTTATTTTGTGATTCTTCCGGCTGCTTGGAGCAGGCGCTCAAAGCCAGACTGGCGGCTATGGCCGTGGCGATAAGGGTCTTACGCATAGGTTTCTCCGTCGAGGGCGATTGTTGTTATATTGTAACGTTTAGCTAATTCCTCAGTTTGCCAGAAAACCGCAACAATAATCTAACTTTGCTGCTACCGGCACAGGCGCTGCGATAAAACGCAGTTTTCAGAACATTTTATGCATCTGGCCCTATGCAAAGTTGCCATCTGGATCTTATCTGAAATTTTGTTGGCGCTAAGGTGGGTTGATGTTTTTTTAAACAACAACAGGTAAAAATTATGCTTCGGACTCCATTTATATGGCTGCTGCTTGCCTCGGCACTGGTTATCGGCAATCAGGCGGCTGCGGTCAGCTTGTTTGATGATGATTTTCAAAGTGGTGAATATAGTCAGTGGGCCACAGCCGGTGATGGCAGTGACAACCTTAATCTGTATCAGGGCAACTATTCCTTGCGCCTCGATGGTTTGCGCGAGGCACAGATAAGCCTGTCTACAGCAGGTTATGACAATGTTAGTCTGGATATGCAACTTACCGCCACTGACCTGCTATACGGTGATCTGTGCTACGCCGAATACTCAGTTAATGGTGGTGCCAACTGGAATACGCTTGGAAGTATAGGTGTGGCTCAGTCTGGCGGGGCTTTTGTGTCATTCAGCCAGACCTCTGGGCTGGATGATATCAGTCAACTGGTACTGCGCTTTCGTGCCTACACCTTATATGACAACTATTGCTACGGCGACAATGTCAGCCTTACCGGCACGCCGATGTCGCAGAATACGCTGTTCAGCGAGGACTTTCAGGATGGCGACAGTGCCGGCTGGGCTTTCAGCGGTAATGGTAATAACAGTGTAAATTTGTACCAGGGCAATTACTCGCTGCGTTTGGATGGTCTGCGTCAGGGCCAGATCGATCTCTCCTCTTCCGGAGCTGAGAATGTGGTTCTAAGTGCTGAGCTGGCGGCCTTGTATCTGGTCAGCGGTGACAACTGCCACCTGGAGTATTCAACTGACGGGGGGCAAAGCTGGCAAACACTGCTGACTCTGGGTAACGGCGATGATGACGGTGATTTTCGCAGTGCCAGCGTTAACACCGGGCTGGATGATAATGCCGGTTTGAGCCTGCGCATTCGCGCCTACACTCTGTTTGGCAATTATTGTTATGGCGATAATATCAGCCTGACTGGTACCACAGGCGGGCAGACACAAGGGCCACAGCTGAGTGTCAGCGGTTCCGGGGATTTTGGCTCTGTGACGGTGGGCAATACTGTCAATGCCAGCTTTACCCTCAGCAACAGCGGTGATCAGAGCCTCAATATTGGCAGTATCAGTGGTGCTGCCACGCCTTTTTCAATCAGTGCAGATAACTGCTCGAACCAGAGTCTGGCACAGAGCCAGAGTTGCCAGCTGCAGGTGGATTTTACGCCGGTGGAGCAGGGCAGTTTTAGTGACAGCCTCAGTATTACTTCCAATGATACTGATCAGAACCCTTACAATATTGCCCTGTCAGGAACCGGCACCCAGACCGGCAGTTGTGAATTTGATTGTCTCGGTGGTGATGGTAATGTCAGTCGCAGTCAGCTCACCTACAGCCAGCTCACCGGCAGCGGCGCAGTATCACTGGTGGATTACAGTCACTACGCCTTGCCCGCCAATGGCGCGGATCCAACCAACAGCTTCAGTGGCAATCTTAGCCTGAATATTGTAGCGGGCACACTGGTTGAACAGGGTACTAATCTGGCCTCGGCCTATACCAACCCGGATAGCCTGCCGCCTTTTGATTTTGACTTTGTACAGCATGGTAGTCATCTGATCCCCGTCGACCGGCAGGTTACCGCCACCGGGCATACCGCCTGGGAGTGGATATTGCTGCCGGGGCGGGTCTGGGATGAAAATGGTGATAATGGTTACAGCCGAGTGGCCATTCCTTTTGCGTTGCAGGAAATAAACGCCAACTGCACTCATAACGGTGTGATGACAATGCTGTTTAAGGATGATGGATCGGTGTCGGACGTGGCCTATCAGATCGCTCAGGAGACCTGCGAGTACTTTAAATTCAACCTGCATGGCAAACTTGAGGCTGATTATACCCCTGGCGTCGTAGCTGGCGAGACTCAGCTTAAAAACGACTATGTGGCAGAGCTGAGTAACAGACTGCCACGCAAGGCGATGTCGGAATTGGCCACCGACTATCCGGGGCAGGGGGTAAATATCAGCGCTATTGGCAGCGACCAGACCTCAGTGCATTTAAGTGCATACGGTGTGCTCTACCAGGGCACCCATTATCAGGGCCAGTGTAATACCCGCCAGGGCAACTACCCCTATTGTGAGGTGATGGCATTGCCCTCTTATTCCACCGCCAAATCCGTTGTTGGTGGCATAGGTCTGATGGCGCTGGAGCAACAATATGGCGGCTCGCAGGCGGGTCTGATTGTCAGTGATTATGTCAGTGAGTGTCCTACCAGTACCTGGTCTGATGTTACCTTTGAGCAGGCGCTGGATATGACCACAGGCAATTATGATTCTGCGGGTGACTCGGTGGATGAAGGTTCACAAAAAACCGTCGATGAGTTCTTTCTGGTGGCCAGTCATAGTGACAAGATCAGCCATGCCTGTGATTATTCGCGCAAGAGTACGCCGGGCACCCGGTTTGTTTATCATACCTCGGATACTTATATCTTAAGTCGCGCTATGCAGAAGCTGTATGAGGCCAATGAGGGCGCGCAGGCAGACTACTACATTGACTTGCTGGTGGAGCAGATCTTCAAACCCAAACATCTAAGCCCGCTGACATGGGAGAGTAAACGTACCTATGGCAGCGAGCGGCAGGTATGGGGTGGATATGGCCTGACCTTCACCGGTGATGATTTGCTGAAAATCGGCCGCTTTCTGGCACTGGATGATGGCGAGGTGGCCGGACAGCCGATGCTCGATGCCGGTCTGCTCGCTGATGCCCTACAGCAAACCAGTAACCGTGGGTTAACGACCGGCACCAGCAGCAGCCGTTATCAGAATGGCTTCTGGGCTTATGACTTAAGTGCTTCCACTCAGGTGGCCTGCACCAACCCCACCTGGGTGCCCTATATGTCGGGCTTTGGCGGCATCGGCCTGGTGCTGTTGCCAAATGATATGCTGTATTACTATGTCAGCGACAACAGCGAGTATGGCTTTACCAAAACAGTTAAAGAGCTGGATAAAATCGCCCCGGTTTGTAATTGATAAAAGATTATTTTCACCACAGAGACACGGAGGACACAGAGGATGAGAGGGTTGTTCTTCTGCGTACTCAGTGTTTCGTCGGTGTGTATGCAGACACTGGGTTCCCGCCAACGGCACGTGGGAACGACAATCGGTCATGCCCGAGTGCCGTTATCGGGCTTGTCCAGCACCTTTGAGAAGAATAGAGATGTACCGCTGAGACGCAGAGTTCGCGGAGAACACCAGCCTTACAACCTCTGCGTCTTTGCGCCTCTGCGAGATAAAATTTATTTGACAAATATTCTGGGGTAGTCGAATAAATTCAACCCTACATAGAATTGCTCTGCTCGGCGTGCTCTGCGACTCTGTGGTGAAAAATAAAAACTGGCGCCAAAGACGGTATCTAACTGGTCCTTAACGGATAGCCTTAAGCTGATAATCTGGTGAGTATGATAATAAGTCTAAGCAGTAAATTAATGAAATTACCTACCCTTGCACCAGATGGCACAGCGGCGCGGATTATGCTGGCATTTTTAGCCACAGCCGGGCTCTTCTATGTGAATATTATGCCGGCCATTGTTTCAGGGTTGATTGAATCCCTGAACTTCTCCCGTGCCGATGCGGGTTTAGTGGCATCGCTGAATATCTATGGTGCGGCGGTAGGGGCCTTTGTGGCGGTGTTTCTGGTAACCCGAGTGCCCTGGCGACCCGCAGCGGCGGGTTTATTGGTCTGCCTGATGTTACTCGATGGCCTGTCTATTATTGTGTCAACGCCTGAGGTTATGATGCCGCTAAGGGCGTTGCATGGTGGTGTGGGTGGCCTGCTGGTGGGTATTTCCTTTGCGGTGATTGCCCGGGTCAGTCAGGTGCATAAAACCTTTGGGTATCTGCTGTTTGTACAGTTTGGTCTCGGTGGTTTTGGCGTGATGTTACTGCCGCCACTGGCACCGATGTATGGTACAGCCGCGTTATTTCTGGCGCTGATCGCGTTCAGCGCAGTGTCGCTGGTGATGCTGAGCTTTCTTGGTGACTATCCGATACAAAAGCCGGATCCTGACAAGGTTGTGGCGCCGATACAATCTAAGCCTCTGGCCTCGGCTCTGGCAGCGGTATTCTTGTTTCAGGCCGCTAATATGGGTCTGTATGCCTATATTATCGACCTCGGTCAGCAGGCCGGCCTGGATATTAAATTTATTTCACCCACTCTTGGCGTTTCAGCCTGGATAGGGCTGCTCGGCTCTGGTCTGGTGATCCTGTTCTCTACCCGCTTTGGCCGCACTTTGCCCCTTGTGGTCGCCATAGGTATGACAACCCTGGCCACCTTTGCACTGCATTTCAGTCAGATGGCCGCGATTTTCTGGCTGGCTAATGTGCTGGTTGGCGTGACCTGGGCCTTTAGTATCGCCTATTTATTAGGTATCTGTGCGGAGTTCGACAAGGCCGGCAAGATGGCCGCGCTGGGCGGTTTTGCCTCTAAAACCGGACTGGCCTCCGGCCCCTTTGTGGCGGCGATGATCCTCACCGATGAAGGTTATGGCCAGTTGATCAACATTGCTGTGGTGGCGCTGGTACTTTGTCTGCTGGCCTGTCTGTTTCCGGCCAGGCTGCTTGATAAGCAAAGTTGAAGCGGGCAAGATGGCAGTCTTGTGAATTGTACTTTGATGCCTCTATGCCGCAGCATTTGTTTGTTCTGGACGATGACGATAAAACCAGCCTGCAGAAACAATTACAGCAAAAACTGATCGGCGCCATCCACAGCGGTTATTTTTCCGCTGCCAGTAAAATGCCTTCCAGCCGGAAGCTGGCTGAACAATTGGGCGTATCCCGCAATACGGTGGTGGCGGCCTATGAACAACTTGTCGATGAAGGCTATCTGGTCAGCCGCGAGCGCAGTGGCATTTATGTTAATGACGAAGTGTTTGAGGATTATGCCGAGCAGGCTGCCGCGCCTGCTGTGGCGGCCAATCAGTTTGACTGGGAAGGGGCGCTGCATGGTATTAAAGTAGAAAAAAGCCCGCCGCCCTATCCGGATAACTGGCAGCAATACCCTTTTCCTTTTATTGATGGTCAGTACGATCAATCGCTGTTTCCGCTCAATCAATGGCGGGAATGCTCGCGGCTCAGCCAGAATGTGGATGAGATCAAAAGCTGGGCCAGAGATAGCGGCAATAAAGATGATGAGCTGCTGATCCAGGAGATCCGCACTAAGGTACTGCCGCGTCGGGGGATCTTTGCTGAGGCAGACGAGATCCTGATCACCCTTGGCTCCCAGCACGCACTCTATTTACTGGCCAGGCTGTTGTTAAGTAATACCCGGTTACTGACCACCGAAGAGCCCGGTTATCAGGGTATTCGTCAACTGGCGCAACTGATGTATTGCCCGCTGCAGTTTGCCGCTATAGAGGCCGACGGCATCCGCCTTGAGGATATCGCCCCGCAAACCGATGTGCTGTATGTGACCCCCAGCCATCAGGTGCCCACCGCGGTGACCATGTCCAGAGAGAAGCGCGAAAGGCTGATTGAGCAGGCGCAGCAGGATGATTTTGTGATCATCGAAGATGATTACGAAAGTGAAGCGAATTTTCTCAGTAACCCCCATCCTGCGCTCAAAAGCATGGATAATGCGGGCCGGGTGGTGTACGTATCCAGCTTTTCCAAGGTGCTGGCACCGGGGCTGCGCTTAGGCTTTATGGTGGCGCCTAAAGCCCTGATTAAACAAGCCAGGCGGCTGCGTTCTTTATCCTTGCGCCACCCCCCGGCCAATAATCAGCGGATTATGGCGTTATTTTTATCGCTGGGTTATTACGATATGACCATGCGCCGTATTCATCAGGAACTGAATCTGCGCTGGCAGGAAATGCGCGAGGCCCTGAATCATTATCTCGGCCCTTATATTGTCACCTCTGAAACCGTAGGTGGCAGTACGGTGTGGATCAAAGGCCCGCCCGGATTAAACAGCCAGCGATTTGCCGCCGAAGCGGCCAAAACCGGCATACTGATCGAGCCGGTGCACCGCTTTTATGGCGGGCGGGAAAAGCCCGAACAGTATTTCCGTCTTGGTGTACGCAGTATTCCCGCCGCCAAAATACGGGAAGGCATAGAGCGGCTGGCCAGATTAATCGAAGAGTTCAGAGAGCAGCAGGACAGAGACTGGGGCCAGCGCCTCAGTGGTGATGCCCTGCTGGCGTTTGTGTCCAACTGCCAGTTCATCGGCCGTACCGTTTTTGGCGACCCCTACCGTATCCACTTGCGGGCCAATGGCACCATGGAAGGCTGGGAAGGCCATACCGATGAAAAACACGATACCGGCACCTGGTGGCTAAAAGGCGATACCTGGTACCGCCAGTGGCAAAGCTGGTCATACGGTGAACTGCTGGGGTTCGAGATTTATATCAACGATAACCGCATTCACTGGGTGCGCGATGGCCAGTTAGTGGATGCGGCCTTTTATACCATTCCGGGTGAAGAAGGAGAGTAGTGCTTTTTGTTGGTACAGTGTCAGAAGGGCGTTAATGCTTGGCTAATTGACTGACTGCCTGGATGATGAGTCTTCAACTACAGGCTGTCCATTTAAAGCACTACGTTTTATATGTGACTGCTGATTTCCTCCCTTATTTAGATACTCAAACGCAAATGAGCCTGTTATTGAGCCAGCAACCCCTAATAAGAAAGCAAAAAAACTGGTCAGAGCCAAAGCTAAAACGGGGCAGATTTTCTTTGCCATTCGCTCAAAACAGAATTTCATCGGCGCTTTACCAACAGTTCCTCCTCTCGCCTTCAAGTCCCGGGGATAAATCCGGCTTCCTGCACAGCCTTCTGATTTCTTCTGGCTCCTTAACTTTTGCAAAACTGGTCCTGTTGCCTGTTGGCGGTTGTCCCTAAGCTGGTAAGCAATCGAAAGGCCGACGTTTGGCATTAAGGAGAACCGATGAGTGTATTCACCCTGGCAGGTTTGCAGCTGGAGCTGGAACCCCATCAGAATAATTTTGAGCATATCAGTGCTGAGGTGCTGAGCCTGAAGAAGCGCTTTCCCAATCTGCAGATGGTCATATTGTCTGAGTTGTGTAACTGTGGGCCAGCGCCGCGTTTTGCAGAGCCTATGCCCGGTCCCCTTGAAGATGCCTACGCTGAACTGGCGATGCAGGCCGAGGTGTATCTGGTCACAGGTTCGCTGTTTGAGCGCGATCAGGAGCGTATCTTTAATACTCTTTCGGTGCTCAGCCCCAAAGGCGAGGTGCTTGCCCGTTATCGCAAAATCTTTCCTTTTCTGCCCTATGAAGAAGGCGTGTCCTGCGGAGAGGATTTTGTCACCTTTGATATCCCCGGTGAGGGCTGTTTTGGCCTGTCTATCTGTTATGACATGTGGTTCCCCGAAACCGTCAGGGCCTTAGCCTGGAAAGGGGCTGAGGTGATTTTACATCCTACTTTAACCAATACCATCGACAGAGATGTGGAGCTGGCCATCGCCCGCGCCAATGCCGCCACTAACCAGTGTTATATGGTGGATATTAACGGTGCCGGCAAGCTGGGCATGGGGCGTTCTATCGTGGCAGGGCCAGGTGGTGAGGTGATCTATCAGGCCGGTGATACGCAGGAAGCCATTGTGGTGGATATTGATTTTGATTATGTACGCCGGGTACGGGAAAACGGCTGGCACAGCCTGGGACAACCGCTGAAGAGCTTTCGCGATAACCCGGTTGTTTATCCCCAGTACCAGAAAGGTGCCAGTTCGGCGGCCCTGAACGCCCTGGGGCCGTTGCAGAAACCGGCCAAGCCTGATTGGTCAGAATAAAGCGTGCAACTGGCCCGGACAATAATTAAAAACTGGCTCTAACCGGAACCCGAACGATTTCTTAGAGTGTTGAACAGAATAAAAACCAGAGGAAGATGTTATGCAGACTCAGACAAAGGTGAATAAAAGAACAGGTTTTGCCCTTAACCCCGTGGCCCTGGCTATTGCCGCAGCAACGATGCTGCCGGCGCTGGCAGTGGCACAGGAAGCAGAGCAGGACAAAGAAGTGATCGAGCTGGAGCGTATTCAGGTCACCGCCAGCCGTCGCATCACAACGGTTGAAGATACCCCCTACAATATCTCGGTTATCAATGGCAGCCAGCTTGAAGAAGCGCAGATTGTTGATTCGGTAGAGATGATTCGCAATATGGCCGGTGTGACCGCCGTTGACCGCGGCTATCGTAACTCTGGTGTGCTGAATAACATCATTATCCGCGGCATGAATGTAGACTCTTCCGGTAATGGCGACTTCGCCTTAAATGCCGCACCCACGGTGTCGTCCTATGTGAACGACACGCCGATTTTTGCCAACTTTATTCTTAAAGATATCGAAGCCGTTGAAGTACTGCGTGGCCCGCAGGGCACACTTTATGGCTCCGGCGCCCTGGCCGGAACGGTGCGCTATAAGATGAACCGCCCGGATCTGGATTATTTTTCCGGTTCGGCAGGGGCTAACTTAAGCCGCAGCTCCGGCTCGGATGGCTTTAATAAGAATATTGATGGCATGATCAATATTCCGCTTACCGATACCCTGGCCTTTCGTGCCAATGCTGGGGTGATCCGCAATGACGGTATCGTCGATTACAGCACTATCTATGAGCTTAACAATGCCGGTGCGCCAGTAGCCGAAGGTGGCGATATTGCCAATGGTCGCCCGGTGTTTACCAGTAAAGAAGACGCCGACACCGTTGATATTGATTACGGTCGCATGTCGTTGTTGTTCCAGCCATCTGAAGAATTCAGTGCGCTGCTTTCCTATCAATATCAGTCTGATGATATTGGCGGGCGCCGTCAGGTGACTCGTGGCACTCACTGGGTAACAGGCGAGGAACAGCAATACGGTGATTACCAGAATGGTGCTATTCAGCTTGAGCCCAGTGAACGTAAGGTCGACCTGCTGGCACTGGAAATGGAGTGGGACTTAGGCTTTGCCACGCTCTCATCCAGTACCTCAAAGTATGAGCATGACGGCAGTTCTGTTAGTGATAACACCGGTTTCTATGCTCAGAATAACTGGTTCGCCTGGTTCTATGGCGGTTCCCCCCGGCCTATGGCGCAGGCTGTCCGTACCTATGCTGACGAGGCTTTTGCCCAGGAGTTGCGGCTGGTATCCAGTACCCAAGGCCCGATTGACTGGATAGTGGGTGCCTTTTATATGGATCAGGATACCTCAGCCAGTCAGGACAGCTTTATGCCGGGCTTTTCAGAGTGGGCCCAGGCCAGTGGCTTCGATGAAACCCTGGCGTCCTGGGGAGGCACCCTTACCGATCAGGATTTCAGATATCGTGATAAGGGCAATGTGAAGGATATGTCCATCTTTGGTGAGCTGACTTATCACTTCAGTGATGATTTTCGTGCCACCCTTGGCCTGCGCCGGTTTGACAATGATATTGAGAACACTACGACTATTGAACTGCCGATCTATCCCGGCGAATCTGATGTGAGCTCTGCCAGTGACGACAGCGGCACGCTGTTTAAGGTTAACGTTTCCTACGATTTATCTGACCAGGCGATGCTCTACGGTACTGTGTCTGAGGGCTACCGCCGCGGTGGTACCAGTGCAGTGCCCCTGACCGGTGGCTTTGCCGAGAACCCGGCCTATCTGAATTATGACTCAGACAGCGTTACCAACTATGAGCTGGGTGTAAAGGGCAATACCGGGCGTTTCTTCTACTCACTGTCGTTATACCTGATGGACTGGCAGGAGCCGCAGCTTAATGTGGCAACGCCAAACTGGGGCTTCTATGCCGCAGTAAACGGTGAGTCGGCAGAAACCAAAGGGCTGGAGATTGAAACCCGCGGTTATATTACCGATGATCTGCAGTTTACCGCTCAGTATGCCCTGACCAATGCCAAGCTGACCGATGATCTGTATATTCCATCGGGCACCGAAGCCGCTCCGGGCGAGTTCCTGCAGGCCGAAGCCGGCGATCGACTGCCCAGTACCGCGCGCCATACCTTAAGTGCCGGGCTGGAGCAGACCCATGATATCAACAGCGATTATTATCTGGTCAGCCGTGTAGGCGTATATTATCAGTCTGACTCGCGTAATGCCCTGAGCAGTAATCCAACCTTTGATATTGACCTGCCAGGCTTCTGGCTGGCTAATGCCGGTGTTGCGCTACACGCCGATGACTGGATAGCCACCCTGTACGTGAAAAATCTGTTCGGTGAAGATGCGGTGACCGGAGTATTGTCAGAGGCCTATATGGGCACAGACCCGGCAGAAAACTTTTATGGCAACGCCTCAAAGGATTATATTGGCCAGCCAAGAACGGTAGGGGTGTCATTTAACTACCGTTTCTAAGACATTTTCCGGATGAGACTATGCCCTTAGCCGCCAATGGCGAGATACAACAACAGCTGCAACAAGCCCGATCTTTGACAGAGGCCGGGCAACGCCAGCAGGCTTCGGCTTTGCTGGCAGCTCTGGCCGATGACTTTGCAAAACAAAGTCTGAGCCGAGCCGATGCCGGTTCAGTGGCTGAACTGGCATTTTTTTTCAGCCAGAATAAAGCCTGGCGAGATGCCGCATTCTGGTTTGCCAAAGCTGCAGAGCTGGCACCGGATAAGGCGGTATATCACTATAACCTGGCCACCATGTTACGCATTTTGGGTGATCTTAAGGGGGCTGAACAGGCCCTGGATAAGGCTCTTGAGCTTAATCCCGGTGATGGTGAGGCGCAGCATCTGCGCTCATCCTTGCGCATCCAAACCAGCAAACACAATCATATCGCCGAGCTTAAACAGCTGCTGCAAAAACCCGCTCAGGAACCCAAACAACAGGTGCATCTTCACTATGCACTGGCTAAGGAACTGGAGGATCTGCAGAATTATCCTGAATCTTTTACGGCCCTGAAGCAGGGCGCTGATTTACGCCGGGCTCATCTTAACTATGATGTCAGGCGGGATCTGGCGATTATGCAAAAAATCGCACAAGTGTTCTCAAAACAGCAATTGCAGCAAAAGGCGGGGAGCGGTTATGCCAGCGCCGAACCGATTTTTATTCTGGGCATGCCACGTACAGGCTCCACCTTAATTGAACGCATGCTGGGCAGTCATGCTCAGGTGAGTATGGCGGGGGAGCTGAATAACTTTTCCCAGGCGATGATGGCACAAATCCGCACGTTGGGGCAGCCCGGTAATATCCTTGAGGCGATTCAACTGAGTGCAGAGCTGGATTTTACCGCACTGGGCGAGCGTTATATCCACAGCACCCGACCGGATACCGGCCACAAGCCCTATTTTATCGACAAGCTGCCACTGAATTTTCTGTATATTGGCCTGATTAAGCTGGCATTGCCAAATGCAAAAATCATCCATGTACAGCGCGACCCCATGGATACCTGCTATGCCATCTACAAGCATTTGTTTACCCACGCCTACCCGTTTTCTTACAACCTGGATGAACTGGGGCAATATTATCAGGCCTACCAGCGGCTAATGGCGCACTGGCAACAGGCATTGCCCGGTTCAGTCCTGGAATTATCTTATGAACAACTGGTGCGTGAACCACAAACCGCGCTTAAGTCTGTGCTCGGATACTGCAATCTGGAGTGGCAGGCAGACTGCCTGCACTTTGAACGTAATGCCGATGCCAGCACCACCGGCAGTGCCGCGCAGATTCGCCAGCGCCTTTACACCAGCTCAGTGGGCAAATGGCGTCACTACAAAGCGCAACTGGTGGAGCTGGAAAAGCGCCTGAGCTGAGACAGCTCAGGCTCTGAGTAATCTTAACCGCCGGATATCCCTGAACACCTCATAGAGCAAATACACTGCTACCAGTACCAACCCTATAGAAATGCTTTTGTTGAGATCAAATCTAACCGGAAGACTCAGTGCTTTATCGGTGAGCACGACGATTTGCTCCAGGCTGGCGAGATAAAACAGCAGCCCGGCATAAATCAGATTCTGCACCGTGTTAATTCGCAGGGTGGCTCGATTCCAGTACGGGAAACGAAAACACCACAGATTAAACAGCAGGGACAATACTAACAGGGTGGTTATCACCGGGAAAAGCTGTTCAAATGGCCCCGCAAACGCAAACCAGGAGTCGCTCAGTGATTCGGCAGAGCGCCACAAAGGTTGCCAGATCACAAATAATACAAACACATTGGTGACCAGATCTGTGAGGGTGTGGGTGCTGCTGAGGTGTTGCCAGGGATGGCCAGTATCAGGTAAATCCTTTGGCTGCCAGTTGCTATATCCGAGCCATTTCTCTTCACTGCCTGTAGCGGTAATGGCATAAAATATCAGCGTGACGCTGGTAAACACCCAGGTCGCCGTGTCTACAAAGCCCAGACTCAGTTGCAATAAAAACCGGATCAGACTGAAATCTGAGGCAGCGATATAGCCAAGGCTCAGATCCAGTATATGCAACACAAACAACAACCCCATTACAAAAGCCAGCGCTTTAAAATACAAGGTCATTAATGCCGGGCTTACCAGTGGTGCAGGCGGATGATACCTGGCGGCGATTTGCGCCGGATGACCCAGCTGTTTCAGAATAACTTCAACCTGCTTTGGTGTATTCCGGGAGTCGGCACTTTCCTCCTGCGCCTCCAGTTGATCTTCGATATTGGCCTTAAGCTCACGGCCTACATCCTGCCTGACCGTTTCCGGCAGGTATTGCTCTACGGCATGGATATAACGCTGGATTAAATTCACTGATTGTTCTCCGTTAACAAAGTGTCTACAGAACGGGTTAATGCCCGCCATTCCCCGCTAAGTTGTTCTAACAGTTCCTGTCCTAATGCTGAGAGCTGGTAGTAACGTCGCTCGCGGCCTTCGGTATGGCGCCACTGGCTGTCTAACAGCTCCTGATCGGCCAGGCGGCGGATAAGGGGGTAAAGGGTACCTTCTTCCACATCAATGCCCGATTGCTGCAATTGTTTTCTCAGCGAGTAACCGTAGTGAGGCTGTTTAAGTGAACTGAGTACAGCCAGCACTAGTGCACCGCGGCGCAGTTCAAGCCGCATTTTGTTTAGCTGAGAATTTGTCATCTGTAATGTGTTTCCTGCATTTTTGAACCTGTGTGGTAATCACTGTGTACCGCACAGTATTTATACTATGTGACACACAGTAGTAGTTCAAGAAATTTTTCTTTGCTGTAACAAACAGTGGATTATGAGTGTTTAGAAATCCGGCAGGGTAAAATCAAAGCCTTGCTGTTTTAGCCAGGCTTCCGCCTGTTCAGGCTGTTGGGTATAGAAGTGAAATTCGGGATCGTAGCTTGAGCTTTCTCTGACAATACGTTCCTGCATGGCAAACTTGCAGACAGTGGCTTCATGGGTCTGATTGTTGGCGGCGCACCAGTCGTAAATCAACTGAAAATCTTCCAGTGCCTCCATAGTCGGCATGATCCAATCGCGCATATCCACATAGGCCGCCCAGGGTTGATGCTGGATCCCAGATACGGCGACTTTGACGTCAGCGAAAACCTTTCTCACCACCTGCTTTGACCAGATATGACGCAACTGCACGCACAGCACGTTACCACTGACATGCAGTTGATAGAGGGTCTCTCGGTTCATAGTGCTCCTGAAGGCTTCTGAATTATTATTATTGGATATCAGCAAAACTCAGATACTCTCAGCATACGTGATTATTACCCGACTTCAATATTTTGTACCCCATCATAGTTTCTCTGTCGAGATACCAGTTGACTGGGGCGGGCAATTACGCAAACTGTTAACAACAAGAATAACAACAACAAAGCCGATGTCTGATACGCCCCAATCCCGTCGTTTTCTGATTATTATCAACCCTCTGGCCAGTGGTCTTGCGCAAATCTATCGCCAGCGCCTGACTGAGCGTTTGCAGCAGGCCTCAGAGGATTTCGATATCTGGTATACCACAGACAACGACCAGGCCAACCAGCGCCATTTACAACAATGCACCACAGATTACTCAGACTGGGTGGTGATAGGCGGCGATGGCACCCTGAATCTGGCGGTGAATGCCCTGGCCGGCACCGATGTGATAATGGGATTGCTGCCCTGTGGCAGTGGCAATGACTTTGCCCGCAATCTGTACCGCAAAGGGGATGATCCCATCGAAGTGGTGCTGGGTGAGCATAGCAGCAGGATTGATCTGGGATTATGTAATGATCGTTATTTTGTCAATGTGCTGGGTCTGGGCTTTGACGGTGAAATTGTTGCCGGAATGTATGACCATCAGCCCAGAACCCTGCGCCGTTGGCGCTATCTACTGGCCGCGCTGGTTAAGCTGTTAGGTTATCAGGAACAAAAGGTTGCGCTGACAAGCACCGAACGCAGCAAAAATGAGCCAACCTTTTTGGTGGCTTTTGCTAATGGCCGGTATTTCGGCGGCGGTATGCAGATAGCACCAAAGGCTGAGCTGAGTGACGGTTTACTGGACTGTTGCTGGATTGGTAAAGCGTCGCTATTGAGGAAATTCTATTATTTGTGGCGTGTTTTTAGCGGCACCCACCTGAATGCCGCGGCAGTGGAATATTGGCAGGACAATACCTTTAACATCGACACACCTAATCTGCCTATAGAAGGGGATGGTGAGTTTTTCGGTACCAGTCCGGCCAGAATCTGTTGCTGCGTCAATGCCCTGAGGCTTAAAGTCCCTGCCAGGGAGGCTTAAATTTTTCCTTTTTGTTCAGCTTGTTAGCGGGCCTTGTTATGCGCTCAATGGGGGCTGATTTCTTGACACCCTGACTATCCCCCTCTATCTATTAAAGGCAATGCAATAAAAACAACACCAGGTAGCAACTGAATGCATTTAACCCCCTGTTAGTATTCCCGGTATGTCTGAATAGCAATCCGACAGCCATAGTTGTGTCTGTTGATTCAGATTGTTCCGGCGCAGGTGCTGCCAGTCACTAATTCCAGTTCAACCAGAATAAAGGTGATGGAGATGACCAGCAAAACCGATGTGGAAGATGCCTCAAACGGGCAACCCAAAGACAGAATCAACCCTGTAGTATTTTATGGCTCCGCCATCGGCATCGCGTTTTTTGCGCTGTGGGCGATGTTTTTCACCGAAGCCGCAGGCAATATTATATATGCCGTATTAGGCTGGATATCAGATACCTTTGGCTGGTTCTACTTTCTTGCCATAGTGGCGTATCTGGTCTTTGTGATCTGGATAGGTTTATCCCGCTACGGCAGTATCAAACTGGGGCCGGCCCACTCCACGCCGGACTTTAATATTGTGACCTGGGCTGCCATGCTGTTTTCCGCCGGTATCGGTATTGATTTGCTGTTTTTCTGTATCGCCGAACCGGTAACACAGTTTCTGGCACCGCCGGTGGGTGAGGGGGGCACAGAGGCTGCCGCCCGCCATGCCATGGAGCTGACGTTCCTGCACTGGGGGCTGTCTGGCTGGGGTGTTTATACGCTGGTGGGCATGTCGCTGGCCTACTTCAGTTATCGTCACGGTTTACCACTGACCATTCGCTCTGCGCTGTATCCCATTTTCGGCAAACGCATTCATGGGCCTGTCGGCCATGCAGTGGATATCGCTGCGGTGTTGGGCACCATTTTCGGTATTGCCACCAGTCTGGGCATTGGCATTATTCAGCTTAATTTTGGTCTGAATTATATGTTTGGTATTCCAGAGTCTGTTGTCACTCAGGCATCCCTGGCGGTGGTGATTGTGATCTTCGCCACCATCTCCGCCCTGACCGGGGTGGATAAAGGCATCCGGCGCCTGTCTGAATTTAATATGTTGCTGGCGCTGTTGTTGATGCTGTTTGTGTTGTTCAGCGGCCAGACGGTGTTTTTACTTAACGCGCTGGTGATGAATATTGGTGATTACTTTTCCAAATTTATCAGCCTGTCGATGGATACCTATGCCTTTGATCCGCCTACTGACTGGCTGAATGCCTGGACGGTGTTTTTCTGGGCGTGGTGGATTGCCTGGGGGCCTTTTGTTGGCTTGTTCCTGGCCCGCATATCCCGTGGCCGCACAATCCGTGAGTTTGTAGCCGGTTCACTGATCCTGCCGCTGACTTTTATGATGGCCTGGATGTCAATTATGGGTAACAGTGCCATAGAACTGATTATGAGTGGTGGCGGAGTAGAGAACTTTGGTGAGCAGGCCATGAATAATCCGGGCTCGTCCATCTACCTGTTCATGCAGAGTCTGCCCTGGGTGGGCTTTACGACTGTGGTGGTCACCATTCTGGCTATCGTGTTTTTTGTGACTTCCGGTGACTCGGGCTCTTTGGTGCTCTCCAATCTGACCTCGGTACTGACCGATCCGAATCATGATGCCCCGGGCTGGATGCGCATATTATGGGCCTCGTTAATTGGTCTGTTGACCCTGGCGCTGTTGATGACAGACGGGCTAAGTGCCTTGCAGGGGACAGTGGTGATCATGGGGCTGCCCTTTGCCTTTGTGCTTCTGTTGATGATGGTGGGTCTGAGCAAAGCGCTGCGTGTGGAGGGCTTAAAAGAGGCCAGCTATCGTGGCAGCATGGCGGGCTTTTTGTCTGGCCGGACCGGCGAAGAAGCGTCGGGCAGCTGGCGTAAACGCCTGAGCAATGCCCTGAGCTTCCCCAGCCATAAAGAAGCGCAGCAGTTCTTAAAAGACGTGGCAAAACCGGCTATGGAGCAAATCCATAAGGAACTGGTGGATAAGGGGCTGCAGGTGGAAATTGAGCAGGGAACAGGTGATGAGGAATACCTGGCTCTGAATGTGGATAAAGGCACAGAGCAGGACTTTACCTATCAGATCTGGCCGCGCCGATGCCTGATGCCGGCCTTCTCAATACGGGCCGCGGGAGCAGGCAGCCATTATTATCGCCTTGAGGTTCATATTGGTGAAGGCGGTCAGGGCTATGACCTGGCGGGGTACAGCAAAGAGCAGGTGATCGCCGATATTCTTGATCAGTACGAACGGCACCTTTACTTCCTGCATACCCAGCGCGAGACAATGGGAACCGATACGCAGTTGCCTGATGATCCGGATAAAACAGAGCATGCCCATGGCTGAGTTTAAATTTGACCAGAGTGTGGACTACATCATAGTCGGGGCCGGCTCTGCCGGCTCGGTGCTGGCCAGTCGCCTTACTGAAGATGGTAAAGATCAGGTACTGGTACTGGAATTTGGTGGTAAGGATAATTCCATCTTTATTCAGATGCCCACCGCCTTTTCTATTCCCATGAATAAGCCAAAATATGACTGGCAGTTTTACACCGAGCCTGAGCCGGGGCTTAAAGGCCGAAAGCTGCACCAGGCCAGGGGCAAGGTGATCGGCGGCTCGTCGTCCATCAATGGGATGGCTTTTGTGCGCGGTTGTGCCGGAGACTATCAGCAGTGGCAGGACATGGGCGCCGAGGGCTGGGATTATCAGCATGTGCTGCCCTATTTTAAACGGGCAGAAGATTGCCTGTATGGCGCCGATGAATACCGCTCTGCTGGTGGCCCGGTAGGGGTATGCAATGGCAACAATATGCAGAATGAGCTTTACCGCGCCTTTATTGAGGCCGGTAAGCAGGCGGGCTACGGCGAGAGTAAGGATTATAATGGCTTTCGTCAGGAAGGCTTCAGCCGCATGGATATGAGCGTGCGCGACGGCGTGCGCTGCTCCACCGCCAATGCCTATCTTAAACCCGCCATGGCCCGGCCCAACTTACAGGTGCAGACCCATGCGCTGACTACCAGAGTGCTGATGCATGGCAAAAAGGCCGTAGGGGTGGAGTATCAGTACAAAGGCCGAACACTTCAGGTGCAGGCCAAAAAGGAAGTGATTTTATCTGCCAGTGCCTTTAATTCGCCGAAGCTGTTAATGCTCTCCGGCATCGGCCCTGCTGAACATCTTAAGGAGCATGGCATTGAGGTGGTGCACGATCTGCCCGGAGTGGGGCAGAACCTGCATGATCATCTGGAAGTCTGGGTGCAGCATCACTGCAAACAGAGAATCACCCTCAACGGCTGGCTTAATCCCTTTGGGCAGGCATGGATCGGTGCACGCTGGCTGTTGTTTAAATCCGGCCTTGGCGCCACCAACCATTTTGAATCCAATGGTTATATTCGCAGCAGAGCCGGGCTCGAATACCCGGATATTCAATATCACTTTTTACCCGGTGCCATCGCTTATGACGGCTCCAGCGCCGCCAAAGGGCACGGCTATCAGGTACATCTGGGGGCGAACAAGCCCATCAGCCGTGGCTGGGTCAGGCTGGCCAGTAACGACCCCGCCGCCGCGCCGAAGATATTCTTTAATTACCTCAGCGAAGAGGAAGATAAGCAGTGCTACCGCAGTGCACTGCGCCTGACCCGGGAAATCTTTGAACAACCCGCCTTCGACCCATACCGGGCCGGAGAACTCTCACCCGGCGATGATGTGCAAACTGATGATGAAATTGATGACTGGGTAGCAGAAACCGCCGCCTCGGCCTATCACCCCTGCGGCTCCTGCAAAATGGGCACCGATCCCATGGCCGTAGTGGACCCCGAGTGTCGGGTACATGGGGTGGAAAATCTGCGCGTAGTGGACTCGTCCATTATGCCCTTTGTCACCAATGGTAATATTAACGCACCCAGCATTATGATCGGCGAAAAAGGCGCAGACCATATTCTCGGCCTCAGCCTGCCACCGGCAGATGTGGAAGTGTTTTCACCGGCCGACTGGCAGACAAAACAGCGGGAGACTGAACGTAGCGGCTGACTCAAATAAACAGAATTCTTACTGAATCAGCTTACCATTTTGTATATGCCTGTGGTTTATATCGACCCGGCCAGACATATCCTTTTGATTGTAAATCATCACCATGGTCTGACCTGAATGCTTATAACGATCCCACTAAATATAATAGCTCACTTTTCACAGCAAGAATGCTTAAGCTGCGCCGTATAAAAATGATAAGCACTTGTCCCAAGGGGAGAAAACTGGGTAAAGTGTCCATATACAAGAACAGATGGTTTCGGACTTATACCGAATTCCATCTAATACACTGTTAAGTTTCTTTATAGAGATCGAGCATGGATGAAAAAGTTAAAGCATCATGGGAGCGAGCACTTCATCCTGAGACGCTTAAGACAAATATTATTACAGCCTCTATATTTTCGATGGCCTTCGAAATGCTCAAGAGCAGTATTATTGAAAAGATCGAAGGTTTTTTTACAAATGGATTTTATGAAAATGGGATGATTGTTAGCCCTGAATATAAAGAAAAGGTGCTTAGTCTAAATAGAAGCCCTCTCTATGCATCATTGAAATGGCTACAAGATATGGGCGCTATTGGTGATGAAGATTTAGAGAAATTCGAACATATCAAAAGGTGTCGCAACACCTTGTCTCACGAAATGCTTACGTTTGCCTCGTCAGGTGTAGATTTTGATGTCGCTGAAGCGTTTGAAGAAATGGTCGGTCTACTGAGAAAAATAGAAATTTGGTGGTTTGAAAACTTTGAAATGGCGATAGATCCAGAAGCTTACCCCGAAGATCTAGACTTAGAGCAGGTAGTCCCCGGCCCCGTATGGAGCCTTCAAATGCTGATTGACGTTGCGCTAGGGCCAGAGGAAGAGGCGCGAAAATATTATGATCACTTTGTCGCAAATGCAGACAAAACTTAACAAGGCAAGGCAAAATCGCCCTGCGGGCTGGACGCGCTAACGCGCGCCTGCTACGGGCGTTAGGTAACTTAGGAATATAATGAATCGACTAACCATAATTTTATTTGTTCTGGCTATTTCAGGTTGTAGCGCCGCATCTGACTATCGTAATGTTTCTGTAATCACTCAGTCGGATAATGGGGTTATCATGAGTTTGGCCGATGAGCTTCAGCGAGAACACATGGCGAGTACTTTTGATGGACTGGTTCTGGTTACTGAGGGTGATGCTGTTTTATTTAAGAGTGCATATGGTTACGCAGACAGAGAAGGCTCTGTGAAGAATAGTGCTGTCACTATTTTTGATATGGGGTCAATTGCGAAAACGTTTACTGCAGCTTCGGTGCTACAACTTGCCCAGGACGAAAGGTTGGAACTTTCAGATACGATAGGAGATTTTTATCCAACAGCACCTGATGATGTAAAGCCAATAACAATTATGCAGCTCTTGGGACATTCAAGTGGCTTGGATAACTTTCACAATGATTCTGACTTTGAGTTGATGGATAAAGTCGAGGCTGAAAGCAGAATCTTATCTATGCCGTTAATTGCTAAGCCGGGCGAGAAAATTGCGTATTCCAATGCTGGCTATACTCTATTGGCGGCTATTGTCGAGAAAGTGAGCGGGCAGCCTTTTCAGGATTACGTTCACGATAAATTATTGACCCCATTAAATATGAGCAACACCGGCTTCTATCAAGATCAACGAATAACAGTAAATAACATGGCTCGTGGTTACGGGGGCGATGACCAAGGCAGTACCACTTTTGAAAAGGGCTTAACCTGGGCGCTAGTTGGTGCTGGTGGTATGGTTATGTCAATTGATGATTTGGCTACCTGGTCTGTTGCACTTAAAAACGGAACAATATTCCCTGCTGGGGTGCCAAATTCAGTTTTTATTGAGGCGAACGAGCGATGGTTGTTAGGTAGTTTAGCTCAGGTCGAAATAAGTGGTGAGCCAATTGTTCAGATGGGTGGCAGTACTGACTATGGCTACACCGCTTTGATTCAGTTTGTTCCAAATCGTGATCTTCTGATAATTCTTTTACTGAACGCTCACGACAGCAAATATAAGAACGCGACGCACCACCGGCTAAGTAGGAATCATATATTACCTATACTGCTTGGCGAAGGTGCAGAGTTACCTAACAAGTGACTGTGGCCCCGTGTCAATAAGTTAAGCTACTTTTTCACACCATTTCTCCTCGTTCTTTAACAGCGTATTCAGGATAACAATAAGCTTTCGCATGCAGGCTATCAGTGCCACTTTGGGTAGCTTCCCGGCAGCTTTCAGGTGTTCGTAATAGCGCTTAAAAACCGGATTACACTGTATGGCTGACATCATGGCCATAAACATCACGGTTCTGACACGGTGGCGCCCGCCACGTATTCTGCGCTTGCCATTGTATGCGCCGCTCTCTTTGTTCATCGGCGCCACGCCTACCAATGCGGCAATCTCTTTACGGTTAAGCTCACCTAACTCTGGAAGCTCTGTGAGCAGGGTATAGGCCAGAACCTTGCCAACCCCGGGAACACTGGTCAGTATTTCCGTTTTTGTGCGCCAGGTTTTGGACTGACTGATAAGTTCATCCACCTGGCTGGTAACACTGTCTATCTGCTTTTGTATCGTTTTAAGCAGGCTGTTGATGGATTTGTGCAATGGCCTGGGCATGATTTGCAGCCGGTTCTTTTCCATTGTTGCCATTTCCAGAAGTTGGCTGCGACGAACCAGTAAGTCTTTGATTAAACGCACCTGTTGTTCAGGGATAGGTTTTATTTCAGGCTCAATCTTAACCGCGAACCGGGCGATGACCGAGGCATCAATCTTGTCGGTTTTAGCCAGTACGCCCAGCGCCTGGGCAAACCGTCTGACCTTGATGGGGTCGACTACCACAACAGGTAAATCTGCCTGGTCACGAGCAAACAAAAAGGCATGCTCATGACGACCTGTCGCTTCCGTGACAATCCGTTTAATGGGATAACCTTTAAGGATTTTTGACGACTTTGCTAATCGCCTCTTGCTGGTTAGGAATGCTGAAATGCAGCTCCAGGGGATGCAGATGGATATCCAGTTTCGACTTACCCACATCCACGCCCACGTTGACTTCGATTTGTTCTTTTTGATGGTTCATAATAAGCTGACTCTTGCTTGCTATACGAGCTCGAGGCCCCGTGAAATCCGAAATTGAAGCTAAATTTGCAACATACCCCGCTGAGGCTCAGAGACAACTTGAAGCCGTTCGCCGCCTGATTTTTCTGGTTGCAGAAGAAAACCACCTGGGTAATGTTGAGGAAACGCTTAAGTGGGGCGAGGCCAGCTACCTTGTGAAGGGCGGCACTACGATTCGAATGGACTGGAAAGCAAAAGATCCGAACGCCATAAAGGTGTGTTTCCATTGCCAGACCAGGTTAATCGAAACATTCAGGGAGATATACCAGGATGAATTTGAATATGAGGGTAAGCGAGCGATTGTTATCCCTCTGGATGCTACTTTAAAAGAAGATCCACTGGGCCATTGCCTGCAAATGGCGTTGACCTACCATAGCCTGAAGCATCGCCCTTTGCTTGGCGCCTGAGGTGATCAAAACGCCCAACAACTGTAGAGACAAAAGAAAAAAGCATGTTAAACAAATTTATTAAATTGACATTAGTTGGCTCACTGTTAATAAGTCATGGCATCTATGCCTCAGTTACTGACTTAAACAGAGTGAAAGATGGTCTTGTTGGAAAATACTACCCCTCTTCATCGGTTGAGCAACGGGTTGCTGTGTTGGTTCTGGGCGGGTCCGAGGGTGGGATACCTGAAAAGCTTGCAGAGCCTGTTGTTGAGGCAGGGTATCCAACGTTAGCTCTTGCCTATTTTAATGCCGACGGCTTACCTGAAGAATTAGAAAAGATTCCGCTGGAATATTTTACTCAGGCGAAGTCCTGGTTAAAAAATCAGAGCAATGTAAAACCAGATGAGTTAATTATCGTTGGCTGGTCTAAGGGGGCAGAGCTGGCGCTGTTGTTGGCGACAAAGGATGAGCAGATTTCAAGAGTGGTGGCTATTGCGCCAAGTTCTGTAGTTTGGGCCGGCATTTTAAAGGATTGGACGAAAGTGCCTTCATCAAGCTGGACAGAGAAAGGGCAAGCGTTAGCTCATGTTCCCTTTAAACCATCGGGGCAGGTAAACGGTTTGCGCGATCTGTACACTCAGTCATTAGCGAATCGGGTTGACGGCAATAAAGCAGATATTCCTGTTAACCATATAAGTGCTCAGGTGGTACTGATGACCGGGGGGAATGATGCAGTCTGGCCTGCACCTCAGATGGCAAATGAAATTTGTCAGAAAATGAACGAAAAACGAGAGAATCGGTGTGAGCATCTTCATTACAACGATTTGGATCACCTGTTAAATTATCAGTTTCTGGAAAAAGATACTGCCATGTATCGCACCTTTATCAATAAGCTCAAAGGTGGCTAGCATTTAAGCGCTACCGCTGAACACCGCGCAATCTGCTCCGGGTGTTTGGTATGTAATGAATAAAATGGGAAGGATGGAGTGGAATATTGTTCTGAATGCAATTGCGGAAAAATTAACGTTTCGGCGTCTTTTCCGCTTCCAATTGAGGAATACCAGGCTCGCGAGTGCGACTGTGACTTTTGCGTTGCGCACGGACTGGCTTATCTCTCAGATGTCCATGGCACAATATCGTTCTCTCCGCGAGAATTACTCAACGAAATTAAACAAGGTTCAGAGCAAGCCTCTTTTTGGCAATGTCGTCATTGCAAACAAATAATCGCTGTTACACATGCTAAGGGCACAGAAACAAGAGGGGCGATATCCAAAGCCCTGTTTACCGGCAGGTATTCTCTTAGGCCATCCATTACGGTTAGCCCTAAACAACTCTCTCCAACAGAAAAATCTGAACGCTGGCCGGCAGTATGGTCAAGAGTCATTTAACGCTGCCACAAATTGCAGATTCGCGCTGGCCGGGGCATAGTCAATCCAATGGTATACAATCTGATTCCCACATCGTGACGCAAAGTCCGCGCATAGATTACATACCGATGCCGATTAACGCTGACACCTTGAGACATGTTTAAAGAAAGCGCTATGTTGCAAAAAATAAAAACGCGTTACTGGAATCTCAGGGCAAAAGTACGGGCCAAATCATATCAGGGATTATTTAGCGTGATAAATTTCGCTGTATGGTGTCGTCATTTACCTGACTTGTTTGCTTCCCGGCGTTGTGGAACTCCTGAAATATCTGCCCGTTCTGCTTGTTGTATCGATGTTGACTCGGGAAAAGTCGTTGCACAAAAAAATCATCATTTCAGGTATGCCCCCGCGAGCATTGTAAAGCTTGCAACAGCACTGGTTTTAGTGAGCAGCGGAAAGTTACTTAAAGATGAATATGTCACCATCGAAGCATCAGATGTTGCCGAACCTGTAGGTTCAAGTATGAAACTAAAGCAAGGTGATATTGTCAGCTACCTGGATTTGCTCTATGGAATGTTGCTGGCATCCGGTAACGATGCGGCTAGAGCAACAGCCAGGGCCATAGGGCAGACGATGCTGCAAGATGAATCGGCAACCGGAGATCCCACAATTCGATTTGTAGCCGCCATGAATGAGCTTGCAGATTCGCTCGGGATGAAAAGCACCCGATTTTGTAATCCCAGTGGGCAGGACTTATGGCGCCAATACAGCACCGCATGCGATTTGGCGATATTGGCATCAGCCGCTTTTTCCAACCCGGTTATACAAGACGTCATATCAGTACGAGAACATATAGCAAAAATTCAAGGTGACAATGCGAGAGATGAAGCACTGCTTAGCACTCTTGATAATATTGATAGGACTCAAGTGGTTGGAGGAAAAACCGGCACAACCATAAACGCCAGAGCCTGTCTGGCTCTTTTGTTGAAACAGCGTTCTGGTGAGCGTGTTGTCATTGTGACTCTGGGCAGTGAGCTGGACTCAGTTACTGAAGGCGAACGACGCATTACAAGTTTAAGTCGCTATAAAGACATGGAAAAAATGATAGAGCATGTGCAAAGCCCGGGAACAGGTTTCAGGGGCTAGCTCGGTGTCTTTGCGCTTACCCGTTCCGGCCAGCGGTGCTTACCACAGTCCGGCCTCTGCGCCATACGCTGGCTGTTTTGCCAGATGACTCCTATGATCTGTTATTCAGATAACATGCTGCGCATCAGGTAGTCAGAACAGTGGACTGGCAGCGTGGCTGCCATCCCGCTCCTGCTGTTGGCGTTAAGCAACCGAATCAAACTAATTTAAGGAGTGAGTAATGCAAAAGAATCTATGCAAGTTTGTAGTGGCGGCGGCAATGTTGTTTTCAGTATCCGGCGTGGGTGCCGGTGAACAGGCCATCTCGGCTTCTCATGATGATAGCTCCCTTGAATGGGGAGCGTGTCCGGCGTTTTTTCCTGAAGGATGCCAGATTGCCGTGCTGCATGGCGATCCTTCAAAGCCAAACGCTGACATCTACTTTAAAATACCGGGCGGATATGAATTTCCTGCACACTGGCATACGTCAGCTGAGCGAATGGTGCTGGTCTCTGGTGAACTGGATGTTAAATATGAGGGGCAGGAAACCACCCATCTCAAAGAAGGTATGTACGCTTATGGTCCGGCAAAAGTCGTACACGATGGCAAGTGTGTCAGTAAAGAGCAGTGCGTAGTTGTGATCGCCTTTGAAGAGCCGGTGGATGCTCATGAACATAAATAGATATCACGCCATAAACAAAAGGCAAAAATACGCTGCCGATTCAGCCGCGCCCATCCAGGGCGCGGCCAAGCAGATAAAAATATTCAAAAAGGACGCTCTGTAGTGCCAGCAGGTGCTCATCTGCAGGGTAGAGCCCCATCTGAGCCTCCTGACTTTGTTTGGTACCTTGCACCAAAAAGGCATTCTTCAGCTGCTGATTCTGCACTATGGCCTCAAAGGCCCGGGCCGCAAGCTCCTGTGGCTGAGCGAAATAGAAACTGTTCATTTGCTTGTCAATGCTGACCGCCTGTTGAAGGTAGGTGTTGCCTTGTTCACCGTCATCGGTAAGAAACAATAGCTTAAACCACTTTGCCAGCCGCTGGTTTAGGGGGTGGTCGAGTAGTGGTGTTTTCTCCAGCCAGCTGGCTGAGGCAAAATCAGTGCGGCCCGCCTGCTTAAACACCCGCGGGCAGATATAGTGGTCAAAGGCATGAAACCATTCATGGGCAAGGGCGCCGCCGCCGGCATTCTTGGCCAGTGCCAGAGTACGTGTATTCGCCTCATAGTGGGCGCTGGCGTGTTTGCGGCCGCCGCTGCCAAAGGTCAGCGAGAGCTGGCCGTTTAAGGAAATCACCTGTTCGGGTACCGACAGAATAAGCATCAGATCGCAAAAGGCATCGAAGAAAAGATTGGCGGCAAGCTGTTGTTCGTCTTTGCTGACCCATTTACCCACGGTGACAGTGCGAAAGCCAAATACCCGGTTGATATCGGCAAAGCTGACATCTTCGCCCTCTCGGTGATCAGGACCATTGCGAAACCAGGGGCGATAAAGTCTTGGCTGCATCAGAAATTAAGGTGGCGGCCGCCATCCAGGGCGACAATGCGACCGGTGACAAAGTCAGAATCCAATAGCCAGTTGATGGTTTTCAGTACTTCCTGCTCTCCCGGCGCGATGCCTAATAAGGACTTTTGTAGTGCTTTTTGACGATAAGCCTCATCGTCTCCCTCGTTAAAACAAATCAGTGCCGGAGCGATGGCGTTCACCTTGACCTTTGGCGCCAGCTTGCGGGCAAAAGACAGGGTCAGGTTTTCCAGCGCGGCTTTGGATGCGGCATAGGCCATATGCCTGGCACTGCCGGTACTGGCTACATAGTCGGTCAGGTGAATAATATCGGCTTTTTCACCACTCAGCCGCTCGGCAAGTCGCTGATTGATCAGCATCGGGGCGCGGGCATGAATGGCCATCATCTGTTCGAAAATGTCAGCCTGGTTGTGGATGCTGTCGTGTTTCCAGTCGGACGCATTATGGATAATGGCGCGCAGTTGCGGGTAGCGCTGACGGATTGTATCAGTGAAGTTTTCGACCCCTTCAACTGTGGCAAAATCGGCCTGAATACAGTCAATGCCTTTTTCTGTCAGCGTATCGATAACCGGCCGCTGACGACGATAACTGATGACAACTTTGTAGTCCTGGCGATTGAGGGCCTTGGCACAATGCAGACCTACGCGCTGGGCAGCACCGGTGATTAAAATGACTTGCTGTGTATCAGACATTATCGGCCCTAAATAAAAAACCTACGTCAGACAAGCGGCTTTGGTTCACAGCTGCTGCATTTCCTCCAGTAACTGATCCACCCACTTGTCGATACGCTCATCACTGAGGTCGTACTGGTTTTCATCATCCAGTGACAGCCCCACAAAATGACTGCCATCTTCGGTCAGCGCCTTGGAAGCGGCAAAATCATAGCCCTGATTGGGCCAGTAGCCGATAATCTGACAGCCGAGCAAGACCAGCTCGTCATGCAGCATGCCCAGAGCATCCTGAAACCAGTCGGTATATCCAATCTGATCGCCAAGGCCGTAGAGGGCGACCACTTTGCCTTTCAGATCCAGCTCGCGGATATCGTCCCATTTTGATTCCCAGTCTTCCTGCAGTTCGCCGAAGTCCCAGGTTGAGATACCAAAAATCAGGATATCGTAGTGTTCCGCGTGCTTCAGGGGCACCTCCTGAATATTGTGCAGTTCTACCAGATCTGCGCCTAAGGCATCGCGAATTTTTTCACCGGCCATTTCTGTATAGCAGGTGCTGGAACCGTAAAAAAGACCGATTTTGGCGCTGGTGTCCGTCATCAAATAAGGTTGTTTGCTGAAATTTGCGCATATTGTGCTTGGATAACCCCATAAGATCCAGTTTTGAGCACATCTGTCAATTTGCTTCAGGCTGTCTCGGTGTCGGTGTTAGCATAGGTACCATGGTCGATATCTGAAAGACTCTCTTCGTGGCAGCGGCAAAAGAACACAACAACAGTAAATTCTTAAGTGAGAATCAGGCGCTGGTGGATGGCTTTATTGACACCATGTGGCTGGAGAAGGGCCTTAGCGAGAATACGCTGTCGGCCTACCGCAGTGACCTGAACCGCTTCTGTCATAGCTTGAGTGGGCAGGATATCAGTCTCGATACCTTCACCCTGCAGCAATTGCAGCATTATCTTGCCGATCGTTATGATCAGGGCTTGTCTGAACGCAGCACCGCAAGGTTTCTCTCCAGCCTGCGGGCGCTGGTCAAATACCAGATCACTCATGGAATACGTGAGGATGATCCGCTGGCATTGTTGCAAAACCCCAGACTGGGTAAGTTTCTGCCCAAAACGTTGAGTGAACATCAGGTTGAAGCCTTACTGGAGGCACCGGATACACAGGAGCCGATTCAACTGCGTGACAAAGCCATGCTGGAGGTGCTTTATGCCACAGGTTTACGGGTGTCAGAGCTAGTGGGCCTGCGATTAGGGCAACTGAGTACAGTACAGGGGGTGGTGCGTATTACCGGTAAAGGCAATAAAGAGCGCCTGGTGCCTTTGGGTGAGGAGGCCTTAAGCTGGATCCAGGAATATTTGCGCGCGGGCCGGGTGATGTTACTGAAACAGCAAAGCGATGTGTTGTTTCCCTCCAGCCGTGGCCGGCAAATGACCCGCCAGACCTTCTGGCATCGTATACGGCATTATGCCGTGCAGGCAGGGATCGAGCAGAACTTATCTCCGCATACTCTGCGTCATGCTTTTGCCACTCACTTACTCAACCATGGTGCAGACCTGCGGGTAGTGCAGATGCTGCTGGGGCACTCTGATCTTTCCACCACTCAGATTTATACCCATGTGGCCACACAAAGACTGCAGAACCTGATTGATGAGCATCATCCCAGAGGCTGATACCCTGTATCGGGCCGTTATGATCTGTTCAGGCGGCCTTGTGAGTGAATTTAACCGCTGTAAATCCTGAATAATGGTGGTTTATCCCGAACTGGTTGGTATACGAAGCGGCCAGCGTTTACAATGATCCGCTGTAATGATTTCCCGCGAAAGTGGGTCTGATAGTTAATCCCCCGTTGTTTTGGATATTTTATGATTAAAACTCTTTCAGTTATTGCCATTTCAGGCCTGTGTGCGGTGTTATCTTTTACAGCGCAGGCACAGCAGGATTATGCTGAGATACGCGCTAAGATCACCGACGGCGTCGGCCTGTCAGTTATCAGCGTCGAGCCTTCTCCGATACCCGGATTGCTGCAGGCCATGACCAGCAGAGGGCTGTTCTATATCAGTGAAGATGGCACTTACCTGGTGCACGGAAAAGTCTTTAATTTAGATAAAGGATTGCGGAATGAAACCGAAGAAGCGCTCTCTGCTGTGCGATTGCAGGGGATAGAGCGGTTTGCCGATTCTGTGATTGAATTCAAAGCGGACAATGAAAAGCATCAGGTTACGGTTTTCACCGATACCACCTGTGGCTATTGTCGCAAGTTGCATGCGCAAATGGACGACTATAATGCCCTGGGCATTACCGTGCGTTATCTGGCCTTTCCCCGCGGCGGCGTCAGCAGCGAGGGTTTCTCGGATCTGGTCTCTGTATGGTGTGCCGGCAATCCTCAGCAGGCCATGACCGATGCCAAAGACGGTAAAGATATCAGCAATAAGCGTTGTCAGAACAAGGTCAGTGAACACTACAGTTTCGGCCAGCAGGTAGGGGTACAGGGTACTCCGGCGATAGTTCTTGGTAACGGCAATATGATCCCGGGCTATCAGCCGCCAGCAGAGCTGATCAAGATTCTCGACGATATTAATTCCTGATGTAATTCGCCCTTCCCGGACCGCGAGGGGCCTATCTATTCTGTTCTTATGACAATAAAGCTTGCTGCCAGAACGCCAGGCCAATGGCGCGACAACCAGAGTACTTTGCATCCCAGGCTACGGCAGATCTACGCCAGCCGTGGCATTTGCAGTGAATCTGAACTCAAACGCCAGACCGCCAATCTCGCCCACTATCAGCAGTTAAAGGGCATCGATAGCGCCGTTTCACTCTTATCCCAGGCCTTACAAAATCAGACCCGAATCATGATTATCGGTGATTTCGATGCCGATGGGGCTACCAGTACAGCGCTCTGCGTGCTGGCATTAAAGGCAATGGGGTTTAGTCAGGTCGATTATCTTGTACCTAACAGATTTGATTTTGGTTATGGTCTGAGCCCTGAAATAGTGGATGTCGCCCATCAACAGGGTGCGCAGTTGTTGCTGACGGTGGACAACGGCATCGCCTGTTTACAAGGCGCTGAACGTGCCCGGGAACTGGGGATGCAGTTACTGATTACTGATCATCACTTGCCAGCCGAGCAGTTGCCTGATGCCGATGCTATCGTTAATCCCAATCTCTCTGACTGTGGCTTTCCCTCTAAGAATCTGGCTGGTGTGGGGGTGGCCTTTTATCTGATGCTGGCCCTGTGCCGGGAGTTGCAACAACAGGGCTGGTTTGAAAAGCAGGGTAGAAAAGCGCTCAATCCGGCTGATTTTCTGGATCTGGTGGCCCTGGGTACGGTGGCCGATGTGGTCAGACTGGACAGCAATAACCGCATTCTGGTGTATCAGGGGCTGCAACGCATACGCTGCGGTCGTTGCCGGCCTGGTATTGCCGCTATGCTTGAAGTGGCCGGACGTGAACCTGCGCGGATCCAGGCCAGTGATCTGGGTTTTGTGGTCGGCCCGCGCTTAAATGCGGCCGGGCGACTGGATGATATGGCCATGGGCATTGAATGCCTGCTGGCAGAGGATCAGGGCACAGCGCGACAAATGGCAGTACAACTGGATAGCCTTAATCGTGAACGGCGCGAAATCGAGGCCGGAATGCAGAGTGAGGCGCTGAAATCCCTTGAGCAGTTAAGTTTCAATGAACAACAACTGCCCTTTGGCCTGGTGCTTTATCAGCCCGACTGGCATCAGGGTGTGATTGGTATTCTTGCAGGCCGAATCAAGGAGCGTTATTTTCGCCCGACCATTGCCTTTGCCCATCAGGATGACGAGATACTCAAAGGCTCAGCCCGCTCTGTTCCGGGTTTGCATATTCGCGATTTATTAGAGGAAATTAACAGTCGCTACCCGGGCATTATCGACAAGTTTGGTGGTCATGCCATGGCCGCCGGACTCTCCCTTAAGGCCGACAAGCTCGGGGCCTTTGAAGAGGTGTTTCACCAGATTGCTGAAGAGTGGTTGCAGGGCCATCCGCTGGAAGGAGAGATTGTCAGCGACGGGCCTTTAACCAGTGCTGAGCTCAGTCTTGAATTTGCACAGCAACTTAAAGACGGTGGGCCCTGGGGGCAGGGTTTCGAAGAGCCATTGTTCGACGGTGAGTTTGAACTGGTGGATCAGCGCCTGGTGGGCAGTAAGCACCTGAAAATGATGGTACGTGAACCCGGTGGCAAGCTGATCGATGCCATCGCTTTTAATGTGGATTTAGCGCAATGGCCAAACTCACAAACGAGCAATGTGCAACTGGCTTACCGGCTGGATATTAACTATTTCCGCGGCAAAGTATCGCTGCAATTGATGGTGGAAGCACTGGCCGCCATCGACTGATGTCTTTATCACGAACCACACGAAAAAGAAATTTCACCACAGAGACACAGAGGCCACGGAGAAAGGCAATTCTATGTAGGGTCCAATTTATTGGACTAACTAATAATTTTTCAGTGTTAAGCTGTCAGTCGCCAGAAAAAGTGCGGTGATCAGCCGTCAATATGGTTTTTTGTTTTTGTGACTGAAAGCTGATGGCTGCAGACTGATAACTTATTTATTCCTCTGTGCCTTTGTGGTTACTTTCAAATTGACGGTTTTAGTGCATCAATCTTTCGTTGAAAAATGGCAGCGTGGTTTTTGTTCTGCAGTATTTTTACCATTTCATCTGTGGCCCGCATACCAAGCTGAACAACACCTGAGTAGGTTTCTGGCTGTTGATGATGCAGAATTTCAATAACAGAGTAAATATCTCTTAAGCAGCACTTATCCACTTCATCATTGTAAAGGCGGGAGAGGCGTTTAATGGACTGGGCCCCTGATACTTTGCCGACGCCGGATTCTGCGTCACGAATTTTCTGAACCTTTTCACGCAATATCAACGTACGTTCTTTTAGCTCTTGCATCAGACTAACAGCATGCTCAGCGAGAATGGGGTTAAATTCCGCCAGTTGCTGTTCGAAATCAGATAATGCTTGCGGTTCCAGTCCAAAAACATCGGCTTTACGGTATACTTGTCGGGCTTCTATAACCAGACGATGGCCTTCAAAGATAGTTTCAAGGTGTTGGGCGGGGTGTCTGATTACCTCAGAACTGATTAGTTCGCGGGCCTGATTCAGGTGCTTTTGTGCCTGTTGGTGCACTGAGGCCAGCCTGAGCTGTGACTCGGATTGTTCTGGTTGTTCCGCACAGCCACTTAACAGCAATAGGGTTAAGGTTATAAGTAACAGATGCACGTTGATACCGCTTCCCTGTGTTATTCCGGTCTGTCAGACTAGAGGGAGGCTGGGGTAAATGCAAGCCACAACAAGATTCAGGGTACAGGCATGGCAAAAAAAGACAAAACCAAGCAACTGCTGGAACAGCATCCGGATCTCACCCATTCGGAGCAGATGAAGGTGATATCTCACGTACAACGAGAAGACGATGAGTGGCTGGTTAATACCCTGATGCTGGAAGGCCATGACGTGCCTTTTCGCTTTAAACGCAAAAAGCGCTACCGCAGTTTACAGGGCGCTTTGGTGAATATTACTTATTACCCGGAAACAGAAATCGTTGCCGGTATGGAATTCGAATATATGAAAATCGTCAGGATCTGTCAGTCCTAGCCGGTATTACATAAACTGATAGACTATTGGCATGACTGATTTGCTGCGATCCAACCCTTGAGTAGCACTTTTCTTAACAGCTTTGTGCTGCATCGCCGTGCCTACCGGGAAACCAGTTTTCTGGTGGACGTGTTTACACAGGAGCAGGGCAAACAGCGCGTGGTGGCAAAGGGAGTGCGCAACAGTAAACAGGCCAGAAGCTCTCTGGTGCAGGCTTTTCTGCCGCTGCAGTTAAGTCTGGCCGGTCGTCACGATTTAAAAACTCTGCGCCAGATTGAGGCCAGTGGCCCGGCTTTTGCGCTGTATGGTCATCACCTTTATTCGGCCATGTATCTGAATGAATTATTGTTACGCCTGTTACCTGCTGATATCCCCTTTGATATTCTGTATCAGGCCTATGGGATGAGTTTACAGGGGCTGGCGGCGAAGGCAGATATCGAACCCATATTGCGTGAATATGAACTGTTGCTATTGCAGGAGCTTGGATATGCCGTTGCACTGAGCCATACAGGCGACAAGGGCGAACCTGTTCAGCCCGACGCGTTATATCAGTTTTCACCGCAACAGGGGCTGATAAAGCAGCGAGGTGGCTATGCACCGGGCCAGAGCTTCAGTGGCAGTGCGTTATTGGATATTGCCCAGGCAGAATGGCACAGCGAGTCCCTTAAAGCCGCAAAGCGTTTAACCCGTATCGCGTTAAAGCCCTTACTAGGTGATAAGCCACTGAAGAGCAGGGAATTATTTTTACAACCAGTTCAGGAGTCCAGTTGGTGAAAGATATTTTACTTGGCGTCAATATTGACCATATTGCTACTCTGCGTAATGCTCGCGGTACAGCATACCCCGATCCCGTGCACGCGGCAGAGATTGCTGAGCGGGCAGGAGCTGATGGCATCACCGTACATTTGCGTGAAGACCGCCGGCATATCAGGGATCGTGATGTGGAATTGCTGAGCCAGACACTACAAACCCGCATGAACCTGGAAATGGCGGTTACCGAAGAGATGCTCGCAATTGCCGAACGCATTAAGCCACAATTTTGTTGTCTGGTGCCGGAAAAGCGCGAGGAACTGACCACCGAAGGCGGCCTGGATGTGGCTGGCAGCAGCGACAGGATCAAGCAGGCCTGTGACAGACTGCAGACAGCGGGAATCGAGGTGTCTCTGTTTATCGATGCCGATGAAAACCAAATAGAAGCCAGTGCCGGTGCAGGGGCGACCTATGTCGAGATCCACACCGGTGCTTATGCTGATGCGCAAACAGAAGTTGCCCGCGAGCGGGAGCTGACCCGCATTGCCAACGGCGTGACCTATGCTCACAGCCTGGGGCTGAAAGTTAATGCCGGTCATGGCCTGCACTATCACAATGTGAAACCCATTGCTGCCTTGCCACAAATTATTGAACTGAATATCGGCCATGCGATTATCGGCCGGGCCGCCTTTGATGGACTGGCAAAAGCCGTGGCAGATATGAAACGCCTGATGCTGGAGGCGAGGCTGTGATGATGTTCACCACAGAGTCACAGAGATGTAGCCTGCAAGGAGCGAAGCGGATTGCGGGACAGGGTTCCCGGATTCCGCGGCACTTTATCCAGGCTACGATACTTTCGAAAATTTTTAACTCCACAGCATACAGAGTGATAAAACCTGCGGATGGACGCGCTTCTGTTCCTGAAGGCTTTACCTTTTTTAACCTCTGTGTCCTCCGTGCCTCTGTGGTGAATTAACAATGGCCATTATCGGAATCGGCACGGATATCGTCGAAATTGCCCGTATTGAACGCCAGTTGCAAAATTCTTCGCGTCTGGCCGAGCGGATACTGACAGAAGCAGAGCTGGCACAGTGGTCAGCTCACCAGTTTCCGGCCCGTTTTCTGGCTAAGCGCTTTGCCGCTAAAGAAGCCACAGTTAAAGCCTTCGGTACCGGTATTGGCAACGGTGTGAGTTTCCGGCAGATGGAGATTCGCCATTATGAAAGTGGCCAGCCTTACCTGCATCTTTCCGGTTATTTACAGCAACTGGCAGAGGAGTGGGCGTTAACCGCTACCTTTATCAGTATCGCCGATGAGCAGCATTACGCCATGGCCACTGTGATACTGGAAAAATAAAACCTGAACATCAGTTTGTACGGCGTATATATCTGTAATCAGAATCGAGATATGTTTATCCCCATAGTCGTGCAATAATGTATTGGATTATTAGCAAAAATATTACGCTAAAACTGAAACGATTCGCGCGTGTTTTTTATAAGTCAGGCTGTTTGGCAATCAATAAAAAAAGCCTGACGAGAAAGCGTCAGGCTATGCTGATTACCTCAATTGTCTCTAAGCCACGGTGTGTAGCCCATTGAATAGTTTGACCCACTGCCATACCTATTAAGGCTGCGCCCAATGGTGCAAATACAGATAAGCAGTCATCTTCGTTATTTCGTTGTTTTGGAGAAATAAGTTTCCTTGTAAGAATTTGTCCGGTTTCCGTAATTTTAAAGGTTACTCTTCTTCCTAGGCTAATGACATCAGCTGGAAGTGCATTAGGTGCAACAATATTAGCCCTGG